>CAZGSV010000106.1:0-10727 GCA_964528605.1 uncultured Armatimonadia bacterium | reverse complement strand
GCCTTAGGTTGAACTTCGGGCGGCGCTGCTTGATGAGATTGTTCTCCAGCAGCAGCGCCTCCACCGGCGAATCCGTCACAATCCACTCCACGGCCGCCACGCGCTGGCTCATCAACGCGCTCCACGGCGACTGCTCCGGCGCCGGCCGAAAATGATCCCGCACCCGGTTCCGCAGCCGCGCCGCCTTGCCCACGTACAGCAACCGCCCCGCGCTGTCCTTCATCAGATACACGCCCGGCGCCTGCGGAATCCGCGCCATCAACGCCTCCAGCCGCTGGAGGCGCTCGCTTCTCTTATCCTCAACCAAGGGCCTTCTTCAACTCCGCAATCTCGTCGCGCAGCCGCGCCGCCCGCTCGAACTCCAGCGCCGCCGCCGCCTCCCGCATCTCCGCCTCCAACGTGCGGATTATCGCCGACAACTCCTTGGGGGTCTCCCGCCCCGTTGCCCGCCGCTCGCCCTCATACTCCTCGCCCTCCTCCGCCACCGCCCGCGCTCGCATCGGCTCCTTGATGGAGGACACTATCGTCCGCGGCACTATGCCGCGCTCGCGATTGTACTCCTCCTGTATGGCGCGCCGCCGCAGCGTTTCCCGTATGGCCGCCTGCATCGCCTCGGTTACCCCGTCGGCGTACATTATCACCTGCCCCTCCTCGTGCCGCGCCGCACGCCCCATCGTCTGCACCAGCGAGGTCTCCGACCGCAGGAAACCCTCCTTGTCCGCGTCCAGTATCGCCACCAATGACACCTCCGGCAGGTCCAAACCTTCCCGCAGCAGGTTTATCCCCACCAGCACGTCGTAACGTCCCAGCCGCAAGTCCCGCAGCAACTCCGTCCGCTCCAAGGTCTCCACGTCCGAATGCAGGTAGTGCACCCTGATCCCCAGGTCTTCCAGATACTCCGCCAAGTCCTCGGCCATCCGCTTGGTCAGCGTGGTCACCAGCACCCGCTGCCCTCGCTCCACGCGCCCTCTGACCTCACTGACCAAGTCCTCCACCTGTCCGCGCGTCGGGCGCACCTCCACCGCCGGATCGAGCAGCCCCGTCGGCCGCACCAGCGACTCCACCACTTGCTCGCTGTGCTCCAACTCATACCGCCCCGGCGTCGCGGAAGTGAAAATCACCTGATTCACCCGCTGCTCGAACTCCTGGAACGACAGCGGCCGGTTGTCGTACGCCGACGGCAGCCGGAAGCCGTGCTCTATCAGCGCGTCCTTGCGCGACCGTTCCCCACCCGACATCGCGTGCAACTGCGGTATCGTCTGGTGCGACTCGTCTGCCACCACGAGCAAGTCCTCGGGGAAGTAGTCCAGCAGCGTATAGGGCGGCTCGCCGGGCGCCCGCCCGTCAAAGTAACGCGAGTAGTTCTCGATCCCCGTGCAGTAGCCTACCTCCCGCAGCATCTCCAGGTCGTAGCGCGTCCGCTGCTCCAGCCTCTGCGCCTCCAGCAACTTCCCTTGCCTCCGGAAGGAGGCCAGCCGCTCCTCCAACTCCTTCTCAATCGCCTCCAGCGCCGCCGCCATCTTGTCCGGCCCCGCCACGTAGTGCGTCGCCGGAAAGACCAGGCAGCCGTCCTTCTCCTCCAACACCTCCCCGGTCAGCGGCGCAATCACCGTGATCCGCTCCACCTCGTCCCCAAAGAACTCCACGCGCGTTATCTCCTCCGCATCCGCCGGGTAGATCTCCACCGTGTCACCCCGCGCCCGAAAAGACCCGCGCGACAGGCTGAAGTCGTTCCGGTTGAACTGCATGTGCACTAGCCGGCGCAACACCCCGTCCCGATCCGCCGCCTTCCCTCGCTCCAGCCACAGGCTGGTGTCGCGGTACTCCTGCGGGCTGCCCAGCGAGTAGATGCACGACACGCTCGCCACCACGATTACGTCCCGCGCCTCCATCACTGACTGCGTCGCGTAGTGGCGCAGCCTGTCTATCTCCTCGTTTATCTCCGCCTCCTTCTCGATATACGTGTCCGTCTGCGGCACGTAGGCCTCCGGCTGGTAGTAGTCGTAGTAACTCACGAAATAGGCCACGTGATTCTCGGGGAAGAACTCCCGGAACTCCATGCACAGTTGCGCCGCCAGCGTCTTGTTGTGCGCCACTACCAGCGTGGGCCGCTGCATCCGCTCGATCAGGTTGGCCACCGTGAACGTCTTCCCCGACCCCGTTACCCCCAGCAGCGTCTGGTACCGGTAGCCGCGCTTGACCCCCTCCGCCAGCCGCTCGATGCACTCCGGCTGGTTGCCCGTGGGCGTGAAGGGCGCCACCAACTTGAACTCGGCCATAACTCCTGTCTCCTAGGCTCCGCCTCGACTATTCTACCCGCCCGCTCCGGCTACACAAGCGCGCTGCCTACGCCCTGCGCGTACCCTTCAACTAGACAAACGGCTCCGGAACGGCAGCGGTTCCTCCGCGAAGAAAGGGCGGGGCCCGGCCGCAGTCAGCAGCCGAGCCCCAGCCAAGAAGTCCCGGTCTCGCCGGGCGCTAGCGCGGGGCGCTGGGGCCCCTCTACTGCGGAACCAGAACTTGGTACTTGTAGGTGAATTGCTGCTCCGCGCCGGCTTCCAGAGACGCTTTCCAGGTGATAGTGCTGTCAGGGTTGGCCCGCCTCAGCCCTCTCACCGTTCGCACCACCTCCGCCTGCGGATTGGCCTCCAGCACCTCGCCGCGAAGGTGTTTGGCCACCTCCAGCGAGATGCCTTTCTCCTGATAGTTGTGCACGCGCAGGACTCCCTCCACCGTGACCCTATCGTAGTGCCAGTCGTAGTACTCCACGACCCCGCGCTCGCGCTGCGTCTCGGCCTCCTCCTGCTCCGCCTTCACGCTTGCCGCCTGCGTAATCTTGACCGTCACCTTCGCCCCCGGCGCGGTGTAGCCGAGTACGTCCTGGCCAATGATCTGTCCCTGCTTCACCGTCTCCGCCGGCGCCGTCGTCCAAGGCAAGCGGGTGGCGTTGGTCAGACGCAGGCTGTGCCATACGGCCAGCACCTCCTCCTGCTCCTGCTCTGGACGGTCGGGAGGCCTCCCGTAGCGATCCGCCTGCGCGCCGATGAAATCGGGTATGTCCCAACGATAGAATTCTTCGTAGGGCACCCGCGTGTCGAAGATCGGGTAGTACCCCCGCTCGCCCTTCCCCAGCGTCACCTTCTCCAGCGGGTAGAGGAACAAGTCCTCCACCGTCGTCCCCACCTCGGTCGCCCACGCGGGCGCCATGGGCGCCGGGCCAGGGGGCCCCGCCGGACCCGCACCCGGATAGGCGCCCCCGTAACCTCCGTAGGCTACCCCTTGCTGCGTGACCACCCCTAGCCTGCGCCTCCTCGACTCCTCCGTCCGCTCCGAGGTCAACGACCAGAGGAATTGCGCCATGTCCTCTTTCAGCCCCATGGGGCTCCACACCTGCGCGAACAGCAGATTGGGAAAGCCGGTCACCAGGTCAACGTGCGCCCCTTGCAGGGGCTCCGCGTCGTTCACTATTACCGCGTTCGCCACCAACCGCGCCTCGTTCGGGTCCGAGATGTCAATCAGGTAACTTGGCGCCCAGGTTGCGCCGTTGGCAAGATAGGAGACCCGCAGCCAGCCCTGCTTCGCCGGCTGCCTCAGGTCCGCCTCCAGTTCGGCGCCCTTGCTCGTGTCTGCGAACGTGGTCACCACTCCCTCGCCGGGTAGTTCCACGCCCTTGACCTGACCCAGTTCGATGCCGACCACCGGCCCCGTGTCCCGCTGGAGCAGCACGAGCGCCGCCGGCACCGAGGGCGGTCGCCCGTACTCCGGGCCGTAGTAGCCCCTTGCGGGCGTGCCCCGCACTCCGCCCATAGCGTAGGGATCCGTCTGCGCCAACTCGCGCTCCAAAACCACGGACAGGATCTTGCCCGAAACGGGTTCCCGCTGCTCGCCTAGCAGCCAGACCGTCACTTGCCTGCCGACATTGGCTTTCAGCAGTTCGCCTAGGCTCGCAGCCTGGCGCTCTTTGGCGACCGTCACCTCGCGCGCCACCATCGCTCCCAACTCCAAGCCCTCCGACCAAGTCACCCACAGCGTTCCGTGGCACGGCGCCGCGAACGGGTTCAAGAGCACCCGTTCCGCCCCCGCCGGCACCTCCGCCTGCCGCTCGAAGAAACCCAGCCCGTTCTTGAAAAGCGCTACCCGCTCAATCTGAGAGTCCAACGCCGGCGCCTGCTGGGCCAACGCCGGTCCGGCCAACAAGATGGTGAGCATTGCCCAAACCAAACCGCCACGCATGGCAAACCCTCCCTTGTGAAACTAGGCGGACCTACGTCCAGGTGCGGCTGGCGCGCCCTCTCTCGATGACTGAGACCCTTTCACAGCCGGACACCCCTGACCACACCCAAGCGCTTGCCCGCCGATACCCTCAGCCAATGCCGCCTCGGTCAGCGCCGGGGTCTCGCGCGCGGCGAACTCAGTCGCTGCGCCACTCGGCCTGCGCTCTCCAGTTGACCGCAATCCTCTCGGCCGCGCGCCTCGGGCCCCGGCCCAGGCGGCTACGGCCGGTCTCGATCAGAAGGCGAACCTCACGCCTAGAAGGTTCACGTCCTCGGCCTCCAGATTCGCCAGAGCGTAGTCAACTCCAAACTTGGACGCCATGTAGGAAAACCCGAAGGTGACTATCTCGCCCTCGGTAATGTAGCCTACCCGAGCCGCCATCCGCGGCGCCACCTCCACCTCCGCCCCCAAGCGCACCTCCCGCGGCGCCCCGGGGTCGTCAAAGACATTGAAGACGTCCGCCGCCACCAGCACGCCCTTGACCGGCCGCGCCGCCACGCCCACGGTTGCAGTGCGCTGCAACTCGCGCCCCATGATCGTCGGCTGATTGACGCTGTTCACCACCAAACCCACGCGGAGCCTGTCCGCGCCTATCATCACCGGCAGCCCCGCCAGTACCCCCACATCCACCGACCAACCCGTGTCCTCCAATGCCAACGACTTCTCGTTCGCCTTCCACCAGTTGAGCGCCGCGCCCAATGCCGTGTCGGTGCTCACCATTTGCCCAAAACCGTAGGTCGCCCCCTCGGTCTCAAAGGGCGCCGCGTCCTTAGTCTCTATGAAGCGGTAGCCCAACGCGGAAGCCGCCATCCCGTCCGCGCTCGCAGCCACGTATGCCGCGTTCCCCGACCTCTGCGCCTCGCTGTTCACTTGGCCCATGGCCACCCCGCCCGCGCCGCCCGCCGAGGCGAGCCCCGCCGGGTTGGAAAACACGCCTCCCGCGTCGTCGCTCACCGCCACATATGCCCTGCCCATCCCTAACTGGCGCGCGGACTCATACCCCACCAGCAACTGTGCCCCCGCCACCCCCGTCACCAGCACCACCGCTAGCGCCATCGTCGCGAAGCCAACTGTCAGCCTGCTTCTCATTTCCTGCTCTCCCTTCGCGCTAACCGTAGAGCCCCCTCTGCCCCCGCCAGGCTCGTTGTTAGCCTAGCAGGTTTCCCGCCACCCGGCAACCCCGCCCTCAAAACTGCGCCGCCATCACATCCACCCAGAACCGGTGCCGCAAACTCGACCAGCGCAGCCCCAACTCCTGCGCCCCCAGCCGGTACAACGCCGAGACCTGATGATCCGCCTGCTCGAACGCAAAGGCCTTCTGGTAGGTGCTGCTCAAGTTCGCCCGCCACCGCGGGTGCAACTGGTACGTCACGTCCCCAAACGCCGAAAGCGACCCGCTTTCCGGATCGTAGGTCGCGCTCACCCTCCCAAGCAGCGGGCTCCCGCCACCCCAAAACGCGTTCGCATTCCATTGCCGGTCGGTCCCCGCGCGCATCGAGTCCCCCTTGGTCACCTCCCACTGGTGCCCCACCGACAACTGCGCCCCACGTCCCATCCTGTGGTCCACCCCCAAGCGCGCCCGCACCGTGGTCACGGACCGCCCCGCCGTGTCCCAACGGAAGTTGTAGTCCGCCCGGAAACTGCCTCGCGTCCCCTTCCCCAGCCGTACCCCCTGGGGAAACATCCCCAGATTCATCCCCTGGCTCGCCACGTGCCGCCCCAGGAGCGCGTCCTGCCTCACCCCTAGACTCCCCGAGGCGTAGTACATCCACTGCGTCCCCGGAATCGTGCGGCTGAACGTCCGCGCCACCGTGTCCACCTGGTAATTGGCCGGCCCGCCGACCGCCTGAGAAAAGTTCGCAGCGGTGGAGATCACCGCCCCCTCCTGGCGCTGATACAAGTTCGCGTTCACGTAGAGAAACCGGTGCGAAGGATAGCCCACCTGCACGTAGGCCTCTTCGTTCGGGCTCAGGCTCTGCCGGTGCCACCACTGCGCTCCCCAGTCGCTCTTCGTCAGCCCGTCTATATACACCCGCCCCTGAGTGTTCCGATCCGGCCGATACTCCTCCTCTATCGCCAGCGACCATCCCTGGTGCCCGGCGAACCAGTCCTCGCTCCTCGACCGCTGCACCCGCACCGCCCCCGACCCCACCCGGTCCACCCGGTAGTACAACGGCAAGTCCACGCCGATCCCGCCCAGACTGCTCACGCTGATGAACTGGTCGCCCGTCGCCCCGTAAGCACCGATATGCATGATGTAGTTCGGCAGCGTCATCACTTTCTGCGTCCCGCTCCAGAACTCCGCCTGCCGAAAAGCCACTTTGTCCTGCGGGAAGACCAACGCCCGCTTGGCCCGTATCCAGAGGGTCGTCAGCGAGGGCTCCGGCGCCCGCAGCCGCCCGGCGGGAAGCGGCACCCCCTGAGCGTACACCGTCAAGTCCACGCCCCGAAACGCCAGCGTCTCCACCCTCTCCGCCACCTGCACCATCACCCCCTCGATGCTGGTGGACGTCAGCCGCCCCTCCAGGTAGTACCCGGCGATGCTCTTCTCCCCGCTCTTCACCGTAGCCTTTGAGGCCGCCACCTCCAGCCGCTGTGCCTGCAGCAGCAGCGTGGACTCCGCCTCAATCTCCAGTCCACGGTAACTCAGCCTCGCGTGCCCCACCGCCTCCACCAGTTGCTCCGTGGGATAGTACCCGACCCAGTCCCCCCTCACCTCCACCACCGCTATCTCCTCCGGCCGGGCGGCCGGCTCCGTCGCAAACTCCACGGTAACCCTCCCCGTCGCCGCTCCCGCCACCGCCGTCACCGTCGCCTCCCCCGTCTGCGTCGTGCTCAGTAGGGATACCTCGGCAATCCCACCCCGCGTCTCCCCAGTGACCTCGATTGTGCCCAAGGTCGTCTGGAACGATACCGTGGTGCCATCCGCCACCGCCGAGGCGCTCGCATCCCGCACGTCGGCCCTTATGGTCGCCCGGCTTTCCCCGTCCGCCAGCACCACCTCCGGGGCCGCCGACAGCCGGATCGTAGCCGGCGGACCCGCCGCCGCCGCCACCCCCCCCGCAATCAGCCACACCACTACCAGCAAGGGCACTCGGGGCGGCACAGGGAACCACGCCCTGTCAGTGCTGGGGTTCGACCGCCTGAGAAGACCACGAGCAAGGCCTGCGGCAAGTGTACCTCCGTGCGCGGCAGCAACGCCCCAGCCGCGGCCCACACCGCCCCAAGGCCGCGCTGCCCGCCTATCCCTCCCACAGCCCGGCCCGCCGCGCCTCGGTGGACTCGCTATCGAAGTCCCCGCCTTCGCGCCCAATACGCCGAGCGCGCCCCGCCTCACGCGCCTCCCGGCGTGGCAGACATGGTCACGCTGGGGTCGCTCTCCAGCTCGTTCGACCCCACGGCCGTGAGGTAGTAGTAGTAGGACACCCCGTTCTCCAGCCCAGCGTCCGCATACGCCGTCCCCGTCACCTCCGCCACCTTCACGAACGGCCCCGCCACGCTGCTCGCCCGGTATATCCGGTAGCTGGCCAAAAACGGCTCCGTGTTCGGTATCCAGTTCAGTTGCACGGACTGGTCCCCGGGCAGCCCCGCCAACCCCTGCGGCCGGTCCGGCAGCCCCGGCGCCGTGATCAACGAGCCGCGGAACGTCGTGAAGTCCGCCCTCTTGCTCTCCGCTCCGCTTGCCGTGTTCGCCGACACCTGATACCGGTATCCCCAATCATCATCCCCCGTCGGCACCGCAGGCATGTCCACATACGCGAAAGTGTTGGCGTCCAACTGCGCTGTCAACTTGAACCCCGATTGCTGCCGCCCCCGCGTGGCCGTCGCGCAGTAGATCCGATACCCAACCACGCCGCGGTCGCCTCCCGCCGCCCACGACAACTGCACCTCGCTCGCGGTCGGCGCCATCACCGCCCGCGTCGGCGCGTCCAGCGCGCCCGAGCCGCTGCGCTCCGACACCAGCCACGCGAGCAAACCTACCCCAATCAGCACCAGCCATGACGGCGTGCGGTGCCGCTTCATCTCCGCCGGCGCCGCCACCGGCGCCGCCTCCTCCACGCTCACCTTGAACAACTCGTGCGCCACCACGCCCGCCGCCTGCCCGAACGCCTCCTCCGCCAGCACGCCCTCGCCCGTCAGCCCCGCGCGCGCCGCCGCTTTCCCCTCGACCCGGTCGAAAACCGCCTCCGCCTTCAGCGCCGAAGCGCTCACTGGCTCCGCGTTAGCCAGGTCCATGTTGTCCGCCAGCCGGTACAGCGCCACCTTTAGTGCAACCTGCGCCCCCTCCGGCTGCGGCGTGTACGCATACTCGCTCACCTCGCTCAGCAGCACCGCCTCCGCGCCGACGTAGTAAGCGATGCGCAGCGCCTCCCGCACGGCGTTGCGGTCGCTCGGCGAAAACGCCTGCGCCGTTGTCCGGTCCAGCAGTCTCCCGTCCTGCACCGCCAAGCGCACCGAAGATATGTTCCGGTCGTAGAGCTGCGGCTCGTACGCCCGCGACCGCTTCGCCGCCACCGATAGCACCCGAGCCACCTGCACCAACTGATCCTGACTCAGTTTCCCCCCCACGTCATACGCCGGATACACCAGCAGCGCGGGCGCCTCCGCACTCCCAGCCCAGGCCGCACCCGCGGCCCACCCGCCGCCAACCAGCAAACCCACCAGCACCACCACCCACCCCGTTGCGCCGCGCCTGCCGTGTCTTCCCTGGCTCATGCCAAGTACGCTCCTTTCCGCGCCTACGCCTGCATCTCAGCCGTGCTGCCTGCGCCCGCGCTCACCCGCCAAAAGGCCGCCGCGCCCCGGCTCACCGCCACTCGAACACGCGGAAGCCGCTCACCTGCTGGCCGTCCTCCGCCAGCGCGCGCACCCGGCAGATGTACTGACCCGGCGCCGCACGCCGTCCGCCGGCGTCCAGTCCGTCCCAGGCGCACTGCACCGGCCCAGCCTCCACCGACCTCTGCAGCAACACCTTAACCGGCTGGCCCAGCAGGTTCTCCACCGCTACCTCAATCGTCGCCGCGGCCGACACCTCGAACACAAAACCCACCGCGCCGCGCGTGCTCTCACACCGCAACGGCGACATCGCCAAGGCTCCCTGCCACGCAGGCGCGGTCGTCACCCGGAACCGCCGCCTACCCGCCTCACCGGCGTTGAAGCCGTAGGCCTCGCTCGTCCGCATCTGCACTCGCTGGCCGGTGTCCAAGTCCTCCAGCAGCAGCCGCACCTCTCGCGACACCTGCCTCAGGTCGTCCCAGCGCAGGCTGGCATTCACACCCGGCGCGCTGGCCACACACTCAATCTCCCACGACTGCGTCGCACTCCCGGCCGACCTCAAGTCGCGCAGATAAGCGCCTGAGTTGCCGCCCCAGTCCTTGTGCACCACGGCCAGCGACGGATTGCCGCTCGCCGCCGGCGGGCAGTCCAGGTCCAGCAGGTCCCAGCCGTTCGTCGCCCGCTCGGCCGCGCCAATCGTGCAGTACGCGCTGCCGCCTCCGTCCTCCGCCACTCGCAACGTCGCCGACCATCCCGCCCCCGGGGTCTCGGCCAAGCGCGTGCTCGTCTGCACCGGGCCCCGGTCCAACTGATCACGCAGGAACAGCAACTGGCACGGAGTGTTCGCCTTTATCCAGTAGCCTTCCCACGGCTGCAACTCGAAGTCCAACGCCCCGCCGGGCGGATAAACGTACTGCCCCGCCGCCGGGTCCCAGGAGAACAGCGAGGGCCGTATCCACCCGCGAATGCACGCCTCGGTTAGGTCCACGATGTCCTCGGCCCCCACCACCATCACTCGGCCCCACTGCATCACCCTGGGGAACGGGTTGCCGATCTGGTTCCAGCCCCGCTTGAGATCAACCAGGTACTGGCTGGTGCTCGTGTCCAGACTCGCCCCCGCCAGCCCCAGTTGCCCCGCGGTAGCCAACTTCAGCCAGTACGCCTGTCCTGACTTGATCCAACTCAAGAACGGATCCGGATAGTACCTGTAGCCCTGCAGATCCGCGTCCCAGCGCGCCATCTCCAGCGAGGAGAACGGCGGCAGCACCAACGCCGTCGCCGGGTCCGGATCGGACAGCGCGAATGGCACCGATATCATCTGCACGCCGCGCACCACGCTCCGCAGCGCCAGCGGGTCCAGCACTATCGTGCGCGCGATCGTCTTTGCATACGAGGGCGACACGTTGCCGCTAATCGCCACGCTCACCGGCCCGCTAGCCTGGCCCGTCGCCCGCACCATCCAGGTCGCCTGCCCCTCCGCCTGTGGCCCCAGATCCCCCACCTGTTTGATCGCCGTTTCCCCAGGCTCGAGCGCCAGCCCTGTCGGCAGCGTGATCTGTAGCACAGCCCCGGTCCGCGGCAGGATGCCCAGATTGTAGATGAAGCCCGTTATCGGGAAGGGATTCGGGCTGTAGTGCACCGCCTCCGTCTCCGGCGTCGTCGGGTCGTCGCCCGCG
>CAZGSV010000105.1:0-11273 GCA_964528605.1 uncultured Armatimonadia bacterium | reverse complement strand
CAGCAGTTGCCGCTGTCCCTCCACTGCCGCCCGCCAGCGCTCCGCAAACTCCTTCGCGCTCAGCCGTTGCTCCCCGAAAGCCTGCGCCAGATGCGGCGGCAGCAAGAACTCGCGGTCCACCACTGCCAGCGCATCCCAGGTGCGGTAGCCCACCCGGAGGATGGGGTAGAACTCCAGCGCGCAACCCGCTTCTCTCATCTCCGCCAGCATGCGCCCCGTACGCTCCACGTAACCCGAGGCGCCCTCGTGGAGCACCATCACTGCCTCGCCCAGGAACATCAGCGGCAGCACCAAGGCCTTGCCCACTAGCGCCGCCGGGCTGCAGAACACGCCCTCCAGAGCCTCCGCCAGGTCCGCGGCCGATTCGACCGCCCTGTCCGCCTCCACCGTCGCCGGCTCCACATCAAAGTCCACCCATATGCGCGTGCCCACGACCCGAATCGTGCCCCGCCCCCGCCCAGGCACCACTAGGTCGAAGGGGATCGCCCCCTCGCCGAAGCGCTCCAACTCGTAGATGCCCGCCCCCGCCGTGGCCCGGTTGTACGCCTCGCGGCAAGTCGCTCGCGTGGCCGGCGACAGGAACTTGGTTACCGGCTCGAATCTGGGCGCCGACGCCGTCTTGGGGCAGAAATAGAAGAACGAGGTCGAAGTGGTGGTGCGCACCCGGCCCCTGCCAGTGCCCATCCAGCCGTAGAGTTCCTCCAGCAAGTGCGCGTAGAGCATCGGCAGCGTCGGGCAGTGCCCCCCCCGCAGCAAATCCCGCACCCGCAGCAGCAGCCTCTGCTGCACGCTGCAATCCCTGCCCGCCGTCGCCTCGGGGCCCAAAATGCGCAGCGTCTCCTCGCAGCCCCACCGCACCAGCGTCTCCAGGGCCGGCAGCACCGCCATCGTCTGCACCTCGCACGCCACCGTGTGCGACGAACGCGTGTCCACCAGCCCGCGCCACCCCCAGGCCTCCGTCCACTCGTCCAGCCCTCCCCGCCCGCCGCTCGCGGCCAGCGCCTTGTGCATCTGCACCGCTGCCGCTTTGAGTTCCTCCACCGTGACCCAGGTCTCGCTGCCGAACAGCCCCGCTATCTCACCCGTCGCCGCCCACAACCCCCGCGTGCCCGCATCGTTGTGCGGCAGCACCGCATAGCGCTCCTCGGATGCCACCCGCGCCGGGAGTTTGCTGAAGTAGTCGGTGTCGTGCACCCCGGCGACCAACTCCAGCGCGGGCGCCAGGTCCCCCATCGCCCGCGCCACCGCCGCCTTCATCGGCTCATCCCAGAAGACCGTCTGCCCGAACCCTACCAGTGGCACTCCCAGCCCCCTCAGCTGCTCCATTACCTTCGCCACTGAAGGGTGATACGAACTCATCTCTCCAATCTGCTTCCCTTGCCGCCCCCGCGGCTACAGCAGCCGCACCTGACCGTCAGCCATCAACACCGCCCGTTTACCTCCGTGCCGCGGTACCCGCTCCGTCAGCAGCGGGGTGGTCGCGCGCTCCTCCACGTAAGCCAGCACCTTGCCGCTCAGCGCCGGGTTGAACTCGTAACTGCTCCCTGCTCGCGCCTCCACCTCCAGCGGACAGCCCAGCACGGCCACGTCCGACAAGTACGGCGTCACCGCTGCCACCCACTTCTCCTGGCCGCCCTCCGCGGCGCCTGCCTCCGGCAGGTTCCCCCGCTGCGCTTGGGTGTACGCCACCAGAGCCGCGTACAACTTCCGCAGGTTCGAGGCGCACCCCTTTGTCTCCACCTCCGAACCCGTGGCCAACCCGAGCAGAAGCAGGTCGCGACCGGTCACCACCACGCAGGTGCGGCCGTCGCCCGCCCAGGTCACCGCCTGCCCGTACGGCACCTCCGATTCGCCCTCGGGCAGCGGCAACTCGGACTTGATCATCCGCACGGATTCCCCCGCACTGCCCAGCAGCGCCAAGGTGCCTTTCTTCCGCAGCCCGGTGCCTCGCGGCACCAGCAGCGCGGACAGCGACTCCAACCCCGCCGCCAGCGCCAGCGACTTGAAGGTGTAGTCCTCCGGCGCCGGCGCCGCCTGCTCGAACTTGCCGCTGGTCAAGTCCAGCCGCCACAAGGCCGCCGGCGCGGGCTGGCCTTCGGCCGCCTCCTGTACCGCCGAAATCCCGAGGAAGAAGATCGCCTTCCCGTCGGCGCTCCACGCCAGCCCAGAGTCAGGCGACACCTCGACCTCCGCCGGCACGAAATGCGGCACCGAATCCGAAGTGCCGATGTTGATGGTATAGATGTTCATCCGCCGCTGCGGGTTGCTCCCTGCTACCCGCTCCATCGGCGACAGGAAGGCCACCAGGTTGTCATCCACTGGGCTCCACACCGGCGAGCGCGGCGCATCGGGAGCGGGCGTGCCCAGCATCTGCGTCTGCCGTCCCCCGTCCGCCTGCATCACCCACAGCCCCGCGCCGCCGCCGGCCGCCCCGCTCTGAATCGCCGCCACCGCCAGCAGATCGCCCTTCGGCGACCAGGTCGGATGGCTGCAGTCGGAGTTGCGACTCAACTGCGCCCGCGTACCGGTCCGCAGGTTCTGCACCCACAGATCCTGGCGCTTAGCCCCGTCGGGGCTAACGCTTACACTCACGTACGCCAACAGCTCTCCCGAGGGGCTAAACGCCGGCGAGTGGTAAGCCGAGAACGTTAGCAGCCGCTCCTCTACCACGTGCCGGGGAACCTGAGGACGCTGGGCCCAACTCCACCCCGCCGCCAGTATCCATCCCAGCGCCGCCCACCATAGCGCGACTCTGCGCATACGACTCACCCCCCGCTCACTACTACAGTTCTCGCTTCGCATTATCGCCGCATACTAGCAGCGCCCCCTCTACAGCGTCAACGCGCCTCACGCCATTCAGCAGCCCTACGCTCGGCTCCCTGCGAGGCTCGGCCGCACGCCAGCCTCCCGCTGGGCCGCCTCCGTTGACCCCCTCCGGCCCCGGCCCTACAATCTTCCGTGAGACACGGAACAATCTGTTCCTCACTGCTGCCGGAGAAGGGCGAGGATGCGCTGCCCCAAGTGCCAAGCGGAGATCCCCGCGGACCAGAAGTTCTGCGGTAGCTGCGGCGCCCGCCTGACCATCACTTGCCCCGAGTGCGGCAGCGACAATCCTCCTGCCAACCAGCTCTGCGGCTCTTGCGGCAAGCCTCTGCCCTGGGTTTGCCCTTCCTGCGGCGCCCAGAATCCCGCCAGCAGCAAGTTCTGCGGCCAGTGCGGCGGGCCGCGCGCGGCCGCCCCACAGAAGGTGGACGTTGCCCAACTTCTGGGCTCCATGCGCGGCCAAATGCGCCGCTACCTGCCCCAGCAACTCGCCCAGCGACTCGACCAGGGCGTCCGCGAGCCCGCCGGCACCCGCCGCAACGTCACCGTCCTGATGGCCGACCTCACCGGCTTCACCAGCCTCTCGGAGACCCTCGACCCCGAAGACGTCACCAACATGGTCAATACCTGGTTCGAACGCGCCGTCTCCATCATCTCCGAGTACGACGGTTACGTGGACAAATTCGAAGGCGACCAAGTGATGGCGCTCTTCGGCGCCCCCATCGCCGTTGACCGCGCCCCGGAGCGCGCCCTGCGCGTGGCCGATAAGATGATCGCTACCATAGCCGAACTCGACCGCGAGGCCCAGGCCCAGCCCGCCGGCGGACTTCAGATCCACGTCGCCATCAACACCGGCGACGTCGTCGCGGGCGAAGTCGGCGGCGCCGGCGAGTACCAATACACCGCGATGGGGCCGGCGGTTAACGCCGCAGCGCGCCTAGTCAATATCGCCCAAGCGGGCCAGATAGTCGTCGGCGAGGAAACCTACCGCCGCACTCAGAACGTCGCCGAGTACCAACCCCTGCAACCCGCGCGCGTCAAAGGAATACCTCGCCCGCTCAAGCCCCACCTCCTGCTCCGCTTGCTGCCCCCGCGTGAGACTCGCGCCCGCGCTGCCGTCATGGTCGGCCGCCACAAGGAGATGGAAGTCCTGCGCGACTCCTGGCACCTCGCCAGCCAAGGCGAAGGCCAGATCGTCGGCATCGGCGGCGAGGCCGGCGTCGGCAAAAGCACCCTGGCGCAGCAATTCTGCCAGCAAGTTGCGGGCGAAGCAGCCGTCCTCACCTCCCACTGCTTCTCCTACGCCTCCCGCGTCCCCTACCTCCCGCTCACCGAATTGCTGCGCACCGCGCTTTCCCTCCCCCAGGAAGACGCGCGCCTGCGCGAGACCATCCGACAGCGCCTGCAAGCCATAGACCCGCAACTCAACGAATGGGCTCCCTACTTCGGCAGCCTGCTGGGCGTCTCCGAGGACCAAGCCGCGATCGCCCCCATTGAAGCCCGCGATCGCCGCGAAGCCACCTACCAAGGGCTGCGCGCGCTCATCTTCGCCCTCGCCGCGCAACGGCCGGTCATCCTGCTCATGGACGATCTCCACTGGGCCGACGAAATCTCCGTGGATTTCCTCGATTCTCTCGTGCCGCGCATCGCCAACCGCCGCCTCCTGCTCGTAACCCTCTTTCGCCCCGACTTCAGCCACCAGTGGGTCCGACGCCCCAACTACTCCCACATCGGCCTCGAGCGCCTCAGCCCTCAAGACAGCGAATCGCTCGCCGACCTCCTCATCCAGCAGCGCCACCTGCCCGAGCGCTTCAAAGCGCTCCTGGTCGAGCGCTCCGACGGCAACCCCTTCTTTATGGGCGAGATCGCCCGCACCATCGAAGAGCAATCCCGCACCCGCGCGCCCGAGGAAGAGTGGCAGCCCGGCATCCCCGATACCGTCGAAGAGATCCTTATGGTGCGCATAGACGGCCTGCCCCCCGCAGCCCAGCGCGTCCTGCACCTCGCCTCCGTGGTCGGCCGCGAAGTCAGTTTCCCCATCCTGCGCTCGCTGGTCCAAGATACCATCCCCCTCAGGCCCGCCGTGGAGGAGTTGGTCCAAGCCGAACTCCTGCGGGAAGTCAACCTGGAAGCCGAAGGCACCTACGAGTTCGAACACCACCTAGTCCAGGAGGTCGTCTACTCCCACCTGCTCAAGCGCGACCGCGAGCGCCTGCACCTGCAAGTGGCCAAGGCCCTGCGCGCTCACCTCGCCCGCCGCCTCAAAGGCAACCACGCCGTCCTCGCCTACCACTACGAGCGCGCCCACGCCTGGGAGCAGGCCTTGCGCTTCAGCGTCCTAGCCGCGCTCGAAGCCCAGAGCAACTACGCCCACGCTCACACGCTCTCCTTTGCCGAGAAGGCCATCCACGCCGCCCACCAGTTGCCCCGCACCGGCTTCTCCCTCGCCTGGGAGATACCCGCCCATTGGTGCAACTCCCACGTGCTGCGCATGCGCGGCCAAGTGCAGCCAGCCCTGAGTGCTTCCATCCGCGCCCTGCAACTGGCCCGCCAACTCAACTGGCCCGACAAAGTCGGCCTGGCCTACTACGACGTGGGCTTCTCCTACCAAGTGGCGGGCGATTACGAGAAGGCCAAGCAGTGCTTCCGCGGCGCCCTGCAAGTGTGGCAGAGGGCCAAGATGCCCGAGGGGGAACTGCGCGCCCACGTGGCGCTCGGCGCCTGCTACTACTATCTGGGCCGCCACGACCTCAACCAGCAACACATCGAGCGCGCCATGCAACTCGCCGAGCAAGTCCCCTGGAACGTCGCCGTCACCACCGTCATGTCCGGCGCCTACAACAACGCCGGCGACCTCTACCACTGGCTCGGCAACAACGACGAGGCCCTCCGTTACTTCGGCAAGGCGCTCGACCTCGCCCGCTCGCCCGCCCGCCGCCAGGACCTAAAGAACCTCGCCCCCCCCAACAAGCGCGGGGAAGCCTGGGCTCTAGGCAATATCGGCCTCGTCCATGCCTCGCGCGCCGACTACGCCCAGGCCTTCGACTACATCTCCCAAGCGCTGGAACTGGCCTCCCTGGTGGAAGAGCACTTCTTTGAGTGCCTACTCCACACCGACATGTCCCACTACCTGCTCCTCACCGGCGCCCTTCAGCCGGCCCTGCAGCACGCCAACGATGCCGTCCGCCTGGCACAAACCATCGGCCACGCCGAGAGCATCGCCCGCGCCCTCCTCACCCTCGCCTGCGTCAAGGCCGAGTTCAATCAACAGGCGGAAGCCTTCACCCTTGCCAACCAGGCCAGGGGGCACGCTCACGCCGTCGGTAGCCAGGAAGTCAGCGGCTTGGCTCATCGCACCACCGGCCTCCTGCTCGCCCAACACCTCTGCGCCCTCGATGACGCCCTAGCCCACCTCCGCGTCGCCCGCCAACTCTTCCACCTCGGGCGCAACTCCAAACAAGAAGCCGCCACCGCCGTCTCCCACGCCTCGGTACTGGTGTCCCTCCATCACCCCCAAGCGGCTGCCCGCGTCGCCGAACGCGCCATAGTGTTCCTGCGCCAGGCCGAGGCCCATTACCACATCGCGGAAGCGCTGGCCGTCCTCGGCCGGGCCCATGCCGCACTCGGCAACGATGACCAGGCCCAATCCATCTTCACCGAAGCCTTGGCTGTCACCGAGCGCGTCGCCTGCTCCCCCCTGCTCTGGCGCCTCCACGCTCACATCGCCCGCTGGCACGCCTCCCGGCAGCGGTCAGACCAGGCGGAGCAACACTGGAAGGAAGCAGACCGGCTGATCCAGGCCGCCGCCGGGACGCTCTCCGCCGAGCCCCTGCGCCAGGGCTTCCTGGCGGCCTGGGACCGACAAAACATAGCCCGGCGCCTCCCGCAGGAGTGCTCGCCCGAAGCGCCCGCTGGCCCCCGGCCCTAGCCTCCCGGCCCCGTCTGCCTCAGCGTCACCGACAACATGCCCGTTCCGCCCTTGGGCACGCTGACGTTCCGCGTTTCCGGCGCATAGCCGTCCATCTGCACCCGCACCTCGTGCCGGCCGGGCGCCAAGCCCGGCACTAGCAGCGCCTCCCCCGACGTGCCCACAAACGTCCCATCAACGTAGACCTCCGCCCCCGGAGGGTTCACTACGACTCTCAAGCCCCCGCCTTCCTGCGCCGGCCCAAGTGGGGCCTGCGCGGCTTGCTTCGGCGGTGCCTGTTCCGTCGCTCCCCCCTCAGTGCCGACGCGGACGCCGGGGCCTACGGCGCCCCCTCTTACGGGCACTTTCGGCGTCCTAACCTCCGGCGCCGGCATCGCTCCGCCGCTCCGCTGCGCCCCACCTACCGGAGCCGCAGGAGGCGCAGGCCGCTCCACCGGCCCCACCCTCCGCCGGTGCGCCCCGACAATCGGCGGCGCCACCCTCTCCTCCGCCTCGTGCCCAGCCCTCGTCCTCGATACCACCAACGCCACCGCCGCCACGCACAGCAGCCCCATCCCGATCCCCGCCACCCACAGCACCGCCCTCCGCTTCTTTGCCGCCTCGGCCAGGGCGGCCTGTGCCTCCAGCCCAACTGCCTCCTCCTCCAACTCCGCCGGAGGATGGTAGCGCTCCTCCTCGGGCAGCCGGTGCAGCGCGTCCATCAACTCGTTCAGGCTCGCGTACCGCTGCCGAGGCTCCGCTGCCACCGCCCGCCGCACCAGCCGGTCTAACGCCGAACTCACCTGTGGGTTGAGCGCCCACAGCGGCGTGTCGGCCTCCACCTCCCCTGGGCCTCTCCCGGTCAGCAGGCGGTGCAGCAGCACGCCCAGGGCATATACCAGCGCCCGTTCGCCTGCCTCCCCCCCCTTGCCCTTCGCCAACTCCGGCGGCGCGTAGTCGCCCGCCTCCACGGCCTGGGCGCCCGCCGCCAAGGCAATCTCGTTCACCGACACGTCCGCCCAGACGCACTCGTCGTCCGAGACCATGAAGGCGCACTGCGGCTCGAAGGACCTGATCTCCGCCCCCCCGCGCCGCAATTCGTCCACTCGCTCCGTAATACGCAGCACCGCGCGACATGCCTGCCCGGGCAGCAGCGCGTGCGCCTCCTCCGCCAGACGCCGCACGCACAGCCCCCGCGGATCATCGTACAGCAGCCGCACCAGCCTGCCCTCCTCCTCCATCCGCACCAGGCTCGCCACCCCCGGCCACGCCGCGCTCGCCCACGCCTCCGCCCTCCCCTTCACGGCCGCCAGCCAGCGCTCGCGTTCCTCCGCCTCCGCCGGCAGGAAGACCTCTTTCATCAAGAACCGTCTGCCCGTGTGGGCGTCAACGCAATAGGCCGCCAGCCCGCGAGCCCCCCTCCACAACTCCTCCGTTACCTCATATTGTCCTAGCGCCTGCGACTCCACCGGCAAGCCCACCTTTTGTCTTTAACTTCGGTCCTTACTATTCTACCCCTCTTCGCCCGACCTGCTCCTCACTCCGGCATGTCACTCCCCGCCGCCAGTCGCCCCACCACTCGCGACCCCAGCGCCTCCAGCGCGGCCATCATCTCGTCCCGCGGCCTGCTCGTGAACGTCATCACTCGCCCGTCTAACGGGTGCGCCAACCGCAGCCTGTAAGCGTGCAGCGCCTGGCTCTGGAGCCGCTCGAGCGCCGCTTGCACCGCTGCCGGTAGCGCACCCCACTCCCGCCTCCTCACCCCGCCGTAGTCCCTATCCCCCACCACGCTGTGACCCATCCACTGGCAGTGCACCCGAATCTGATGTGTCCGCCCGGTCACCAGCCGGCACTCCAGCAGGCTCATCTGCGCGAAACGCTCGAGCGTCACGTACTCCGTTACCGCCTCGCGCCCTCTGAAGCCGGCCGGCGCCATCTTCTGCCGATGCACCGGGTGCCGCCCGATCGGCATGTCTACACGCCCGTTGGGCTCCTTGACCACCTCCCACACCAGCGCCAGGTAGCGCCGCTCGAGTTCCCGCCGCGCCAGGCTCTCCGCCAAGCGCCGCTGGCACGCCTCGTCCTTGGCTACCACCATCAGGCCCGAGGTGCCCTTGTCGAGGCGGTGCAGTATCCCCGGACGCAGCTGCTCACCCATGTCCCCAAAGCCTCGCCAGTGCGCCAGCAGCGCGTTCACCAACGTCCCCCCCCGCTGGCCCGCCCCCGGATGCACCGTGAGTCCCGCCGGCTTGTCCACCACCAGCAGGCATTCGTCCTCATACAGTACCGTCAGCGGTATCTCCTCAGGCTCCAGGTGCGACGGCGACGGCGGCGCCAACTCCACCTCCACCCGCTGCCCGCTCCGCAGCCGATAGCCCGGCTTGACCGCCTCGCCTGCAATGCGCACGCGTCCCTCCCTGATCAGCCGCTGTACCTGCGCGCGCGACAACTCCCGCCGCTGCCCCGCCACGAACTGGTCCAGCCTCTGCCCGCTCGCCTCCGCGCCCGCAGTCAGGGCAAAGCGCCCGCTCACCAACACCTGCCTGTCCTCCTCTACTTCCCCTTGGCCTTCTTGCCGCGCCCCAGCCACACGCTCAGCAGGACCCCCGCCACAATGAGGAACACACTCGCCAACTGGGCCTGCGTCACTCCCGCCCACACCACCTGCGCCGTAACCCCCCTCCGGAAGTACTCCACCACTATGCGGACCAGGCCGTACCCCATCAGATACCAGGCGAACAATTGGCCGTCGGCGTGCGGCCGCCGGCGCAGCCGCATCAGCACCGCAAACAGCACCAGGCTCAGCGCCGAAGCGTACAACTGGGCCGGATGGCTCGGCACCGTCAACTCCGGCCGGTCCGGCGCCAAGTGGAAGCGTAGCGCCCAAGGCAGCGACGTCGGCGCCCCGTAGCAGCAGCCGTTGAGAAAGCACCCGATCCTGGTGATCGCGTACCCCAGAGGTATAGAGGGCGTGCACACCTCGCCCAGCCTCCAGAAGCCCAACTTGCTGAGGCGCGCATAGACCCCCACCCCCAACACCCCACCCAGCAGGCCCCCGTGGAACGACAGCCCCCCCGTCCACACCTGCACTATCTCCCCGGGATGCCCGGCGAAGTAGTGCCAGTGCAAGGCTACGTATACCAGCCGCGCCAGCACGACCGAGCACACCAACACCACCAGCCCCAGATCCGTCACGCGCTCCGGGTCCATCTTCAGCCGCCGCGCTCCCCGCCTCGCAAGCCATATGCCCACCCCGAAAGCCACCGCCAGCATGGTCCCGTAAGCGGCGATCCGCAGCGGCCCTATCTTCAGCAGCACTGGGTGCATTCCCTACCCTCTCTCCCTCGGCCTAGCCATTTGCAGCAACACGATCGCGATCAAGCCGATCGTTATTCCTGCGTCGCCAATGTTGAAGTCCGGCCACAGTTCCCGCCCGCCATATCGCAAGCACAGGTAGTCCACCACGTGCCCGCGCGCCAGCCGGTCGGCAACGTTGCTCAGCGCCCCCCCCAAGACCATTCCATACGACGCCCGCAGCAGGGCCGACTGCCCCAAGGGCAGCCGCCACGCGAGGAAAATCAGCACGCCGAGCACCACCAACGACACCAGCACCATCAGCCCCCCCCGCTCCCTGAGCAGGCCAAATGCCCCTCCGGTGTTGGTCACATACGTCAGCCGCAGCACCGAACCGATCAAGGGCACGCTCTTGCCTGGCCCGAGGTTGCCCACCACCCACGCCTTTGCCAACTGGTCCCCCGCCAACACCGCCGCCGCCCACAGCCCCAGCCCGGCCCAGCGCCGCCCGCTCACCCCGATTCCATTCTCCCTTGGCAGGCCAGACACAGGTTGGCCCACGGCAACGCCTTGAGCCGCGCCCGGTCTATCTCCCCTCCGCACCGGTCGCAGATCCCGTACCTCCCCTGCTCCATTTTCTCCAGCGCCCGGTCAATCTGATTGAGCAACTGGGCAACGTTCCCCTGGTGCGCCACGTCCGTCTGCCGCTCCACGTTCTCTGCAACCCCGTCCCCCTGATGTTCGTCCAGATCGCCGCCCACCTCCGCCCCTTCCGCCAGCGGCCCCTTGCCCGCCAAACGCAGGTCAATGTTGCGCCGCCCCGCCGTCAGTCTCTCCCTCTCCTCCTCCAAACTGCGCCGGAACAATTCATAGTCCAACGCTCGCCTATGCACCTCACACCGCCTC
Source organism: uncultured Armatimonadia bacterium (assembly GCA_964528605.1). Classification (GTDB taxonomy): domain Bacteria; phylum Armatimonadota; class Zipacnadia; order CAZGSV01; family CAZGSV01; genus CAZGSV01. Next base: position 343 of record CAZGSV010000105.1, on the reverse strand, counting down.
ACTCAGCAGCGCTTACCACTTCCAGACACCGGGCGCACAGCCCGGGGTGCCGCTCCGACATCCCCGTCGTCGGCAGCACCAGCCAGCACCGCTCGCACTTCTCCCCCTCTGCATGCTGCACCGCGACCGCCACCCTCTGCCCCTCGGGCAACTCGCCTCTCTCCGCCGGCTGCACCAGCACCTGCGACACTCCCAAGAAGGCGCTTAGGTGCTCCCTCAGCACCCCCAATGCCTGGTACACCTCGCGCTCGCATTTCACGCTCAGGTAGGCTTCCAGCGGCCTCTCCACTACCCCTGCCTCCTTCGCCCGCTCCAGGGCCCGCAGCGCCTCACCGCGCGCCTC
>CAZGSV010000104.1:0-11449 GCA_964528605.1 uncultured Armatimonadia bacterium | reverse complement strand
ATCGCCGCCCTCGAGCAGCCGCTCCGTGACCACGCGCAGCACCTGCGCCCACACTTCCTCCTCGTCGGGGGAGGCGTCAATCACCACACAGCGCGGGTCATCGCGTGCGAGCGCCAGGAACGCTTCACGGACGCGCCGGTGGAACTGCACGCCCTGTTCCTCAATGCGGTCGTTCTCCCGATGCCGCACGCGCGCCAGGCCTACCTCCGCCGGCACGTCCAGCAGGATGGTGAGATCAGGCTCCAGGCCCTGGCGCGCGAATTCGTCCATTGGCAGCACGGCCTCCACGCCGAGGCCGTGAGCGATTGCCTGGTACGCAAGGGTGGACATGGAGAACCGGTCCGAGACGACCCACTGTCCGGCATGGAGAGCCGGGAGGATGACCTCCTGGACGTGCTGCGCGCGGTCGGCGAGGAAGAGGAACAACTCGGCCCGAGCCACGGGCGGAGGCCCGTGCTTCTTGAGCACGGCTCGCCGGAGTTCTCCCCCAAGCGCGGTCCCGCCCGGCTCGGGCGTGAACACCACGCTCCTTCCGGGCGTACTTCCCAGCCACTGCGCAAGCCGGTTGGCCTGCCCGGTCTTGCCGGCGCCGTCGGGGCCGTCAATGACGATGAAGCGGCCGCCGGCCTGGGGCAGCGACTGGGGTTCAGCGGGTGCGTTTGACATTGAAGATTTGCACGCGCCGGTGCGGTTCCTTGCCGACGCTGAGAGATTGCAGGTTGTGCTGGCCGGCTAGTTCGTGCTGCAAGCGCCGCAGCGCGGCGTTCTGAGGGGAGAGTTCGACCGGCTCGGCGAAAGTGAGAACGTGCTCTATGGCCTCGCGCGCCTCCCGCAGGGCTGCTTCCGATTCGCTTTCCTCGGCCATACTGAAGGATTCGCGCAGACAGGCCTCAATGGCGTCGAGGGTATTGGCGCGCGCGACCAGCAGGGGCAGGTGCGCGTAGCCCCGGCGGCGGCCGCGCGAGAGTTTGTTGACGTGGGCGCGGAGGGTGAGCACGTAGTCGGCTTCTTCCGGCTGCCTGGTCACAGTGACCGGGAGATGGAGTTTGCGCGCCACCGTCTGCAGTTTCTCGCGGCTGAGGCCGTAACTGAAGATCTTCTTCACGGCGCGCACCGGCTCGCCGGCGAAGGTGGGGACGGTGGCCTCTTCCGGGGGCGCGAACTCGTGGCGGATGCGGCCGTCGGGCTCGCGCACGCGAATCTCCGGCCGCGGCGGCCGGCCCTTGAGCATCTCGTCAACCACGCGCCCGACGTCGTGATGCACGGCGAGGCGGTCCATCTGGATCAACTCAATGACGGTGTCGAAGGTAGGAGGCGCCTTGCGCTCGAGCACGGTCTTCTGAGTGGAGCGGCGGCGCGCCTCCTCGTCGCTGAGGGTCACTGCCTGAATGCCGCCTATGAGGTCGGAGAGCGTGGGGTTCATGAGCAAGTTGTCGAGGGTATTGCCGTGGGCGGTGCCGATGAGTTGCACGCCGCGTTCGGCGATGGTGCGCGCGGCGAAGGCCTCCGGTTCGGTGCCGATCTCGTCAATGACGATGACCTCGGGCATGTGGTTCTCGACCGCCTCGATCATGACGGCGTGCTGCAGTTCCGGCCGCGGGACCTGCATACGCCGCGCGCGACCGATGGCGGGGTGCGGGATGTCGCCGTCGCCGGCGATCTCGTTGGAGGTATCCACGACGACGACGCGCTTGTCGAAGTCGTCGGCGAGCACGCGCGCGACTTCGCGCAGTTTGGTGGTCTTGCCGATGCCCGGGCGGCCGAGCAGGAGCGTGCTGCTACCTTGCTCGACGACGTCGCGGATGATGTCAATGGTGCCGTAAACCGCGCGGCCGACGCGGCAGGTGAGGCCGACGATGCGGCCGAGGCGGTTGCGGATGGCGGAGATGCGGTGCAACGTGCGCTCGATGCCGGCGCGGTTGTCGCGCCCGAACTCTCCCACCCTGGCGGTGACGTACTCGAGGTCCGCGAAGGTGACCAGCCGCTCTGACAGGAAGGTGAAGCGCTCGGGGAGGCGGGCCTCGGGCTGGCGGCCGAGGTCGAGGATGACCTCGAGCAGTTCGTTGAGCTGCTCCTGCGCGCGCAGGGCGTCGGTGACGTCAGGCGGCAGGATGGTTATGAGTTCATCGAGGTTGTCGGTCACTCGGAGTTCGCCTGCCATCTCTCGCATCAGGCATTCACCTCCGCTGCGCGCGCTGGGCCCGCGCGGCCGGCCGGGCGAGAACGCGCCAGCGTCGCCGCGCGCAGATTCCAGGCGCGGACGATATCGGGGAGTTGAGCGCCGTCGGGCAGTATGAAGTGGGCGCCCGCGCCGGCGAGGGCTTCGACCGAGGTGGCGCCGCTGAGCACGCCGACTGCAACCATGCCGGCTTGGCGGCCGGCCTGAATGTCCGAGGAGTGGTCGCCGACCATAATGACCGGCTGCTCGAGGGAGCAGCCGAGGCAGCGGCGGGCCGCCTCGAGGTGCTCGGGATGCGGCTTGACGTTGGTAACTTGCTCGCGGGTGAGCACGGCAGCGAGGCAATCAGCCAGGCGACCGAGAATCTTGTGCACGGCCGGCGCGCAGTTGCGCGTGACTACCGCGCACGGGATGCCTTCGCCCCGAAGCGCGAGCAGCACCTGCTCGACCCAGGGAAACAGGCGCGCGCGCTCGGCCGCCTCGGCCTCTGCCTGCTCGACCGCCTCCATTGCTTCCTCGCGGAGGGCGATGGCCTCTTCGGGCCGACGTTGCTCCTCCAGCATGCGCGCGGCCGTGGTGATGGATTCGAGGGTGTAGGTCTGCGGCAGCGAGGCCGGGTCAACTCCGTATTTCTCGATGACCGCGAGCGCTCGGCGCCGCATCTCGGCGAAGTCTATGTGGAGTTCGCTCAAGGTGCCGTCGAAGTCAAAGACCACGCCCGCGATGGGAGCGTCGGCGGCAGGCGTCGCCTGCTGTGGCATCGGCGGTGACTGACTCATGGTTCCAGTATCATCTCTTCGAGCGAGTTCGGATAGGCGTTCAGGACTCGGGGGCCGTGCGCCTCTATGGCGGCCATTTCTTCGACGCGAATGCCGAACTGCCCCTCGACATAGACCCCGGGCTCGACAGTGACGACCATGCCGGAGGCAACGTGGTCTTTGGACTTCTGGGACACCCTGGGCCCTTCGTGCACTTGGATGCCCACTCCGTGGCCGAGGGAGTGTTTGAAGGCCTGCGCAAGCCCGTAGGCCTCGAGCGCTTCGCGGGCTGCCCGGTGGGCTTCGCTGCAGGGCAGGCCTGGGACAAGTTTGCTCAGCCCCGCCTGCTGCGCGGCCAGCACCGCCCGGTAGGCGGTTTGCGCAGGCGCTATCGGTTCGCCCAGAAAGAAGGTGCGCGTGATGTCAGCGCAGTAACCGTCCACGGTCCCGCCCATGTCTATCAGTACCGCATCACCGCCGCCCAGTTCCCGCGCAGTGGGGCGCGCATGAGGGAGCGCGGCCCTGGGCCCAAACGCGACGATGGTGTCGAAGGCGGGCTTCTCGGCGCCCAGGCGGCGCATGGTGTGCTCGAGTTCGGCCGCGACCTCGGTTTCGGTGACCCCGATGCCGATGTCGGCCGCCACCTGCCGCAGCGCCGTCTCGGTAAGGCGCAGGGTGCGCTCGATAGCCTGCAACTCGCCCGGGTCCTTGCGCAGGCGCAGGTTCTCGACGACGCTCTCGGTGGGCCGCATCGAGACGCCATCAAGTTTCGCGGCCAGCCGCTGATGAGTTGCGAAGGAGAGGGCTTGGGCTTCGAAGCCCAGGCTGGCCAGGCGGCGGTCAGTGATGGCCGAAGCCACCGCCTCCAGCAGGTCGTCCGCGATGATGTTGGCCTCCCCGATCCTGAGTTCTTCCTTGGCCTGCGTTTCGAAGCGTCCGTCGGTGAAGAGGAGCACTTCGCGAGCGGTCACCAGAAGCCAGCCCGCATCGCCGCGGAAGCCGGTGAGGTAGGCGATGTTCGCCAGGTCGCAGCAGAGCACGGCTGGCAAGCCTTGCTCGGTGAGCGCCTGACGCAGTTGCTGACAGCGAGTTTCCCAGGGCATAAGGACCTCGGGATGACTAGAGGGTGCCGTCACTTTTCGCGAGGAACTTGGCCGCGTGCAGCGCGAGCACGTAGGACTCGGGTCCGAAGCCGGTGATCTGGCCGCAACAGGCGCCGGCGGTCACCGAGCGGTGCCGAAACTCCTCGCGGGCGTAGACGTTGCTCAGATGCACCTCAACCGCCGGCAGGCGCACAGCCTGCAAGGCGTCGCGAATGGCGATGCTGTAGTGGGTATAGGCGGCGGGGTTGATGATGATGACGTCAGCAGTCTCGGGCGCCTTCTGGATGGCTTCCACCAGTTCGCCCTCGTGGTTCGACTGCACTATCTCCACCGCGATGCCGAGCGACTCCGCGGCCTGTCGGATGCGCTGGTTGACCTGATCCAGAGCGGTGACGCCGTAGATGGCGGGCTCGCGCGTGCCCAGAAGGTTGAGGTTGGGCCCGTGAATGACCAGAACTTTCGTCATGGCACAGTCCACTCCTTATGCAGGCGTTGCACCAGCGAGGCCGCGTCCGGACATGCCTCCCGCGCCTGTTGCCAGAGGGCGGACGCCTTGCCCGGCTGGTCGGCAAGCGCCTCGGCCTCCAAAGCATAGGTGAGGGCGTGCAGCATGGGGCCGGGGTCGCCCTCTTGGTTGCCTTCGCTCTCTCTTAAGGCGGACACTGTTGAGGAGTGCAAGTAGGCCTCCGTGGTGCGCCGTGCCGCCTGCGCCTCTCCTATGGCCGCCGCGCCCTCCGCTCGGTTCAACGCCAGAAGCGCGAGGTAGAGGTGAACGCGAGCGTAGTCCAATTCTATCAGGTCGGGCACTGCTTTGACTCGCTCGTACAGGCTGCCTTCTATCTCGGTCACACGGGCCAGGGTCTTCTGCGCTTTGACGGAATCGCCGCTGCGCAAGTCCAGCCGGGCGCTGGCGATGTAAACGGACAGATAGTGCGGGTTAAGGTAGAGCGCGCGGGAGTAAGCGGCCTGAGCCGCTGCCGGCTCGTCCAGGCCCTGGCGGAAGAGCCCGAGCCATTTGAAGTTCTTGGATTCCCGCGGCTGCAGCGCACAGGCGCGGCGGACTTCCATCAGGCCGCGACGCATGGCTGCAAGGTCGTGCCTGTTGCGCGCGAGGTCATACAGGTAGCGGCCGTACTCCAGGTGGAGCGCGCCGTTGAGGGGCATCAGTCGGATTGCGCTTTCGAACTCCGCCTCGGCCGCCGTCGGGCCGCCTTGGCTCATGGCCTGCTGGGCCGCCTTGGCGTGGAGCAGGGCCGCGCCTGCCGACGCGCCGAAGCCCAGGGACAGAATGAGGAGGGCCGCCACGGCGTAAGCGCTGACCCGCGCTCGCCGGGAGAGCGGCTTTGGCTCCGGAGGCGGAGGAGGGTCGCTGAGCGCCAGACCGAGGAGCAGGAACGCCGCCGCCCCCGTGGCCTGGATGTAGAAGTCGTAGTCCGCTAGCCCATGGATGGCGAAGACCGCCACGCCCGCCGCGCAAGCCACTTGCAGCAGCCGGGTGGGATGGCCTCTCGTGGCCGGGCGCACAAGCGACCGCGCCAGCCCGGCCAGGGCCAGCAGCCAGCCGCCTATCATGAGCACTCCGCCCTCGCTCCACAGTTGCAGGTAGTCGTTGTGCGCCATGCCCGTGAATCCCGCCACCTTGTAGCGGAGCATCACCTGCGAGTAAGTGCCTACGCCCCAGCCGAGCAGCGGGCGGTCGAGCGCCATTCTCACGGTCGCCACCCAGGTATACCAGCGGAAAAGGGCGGAGTGCCCCTCACGCAGCGTCGCCAGCAAACGTATGCGGGTGGGCGGGAAGGCGACCACGGCTATGAGGAACACTAGCAGGACTAGCACGCCTGCGAGAATGGGATTCACCTTGCGGACCCAGGGACGCGACGACTGCCCGAGGCGCCAGGCTCCGAACCCAGCCGCCGCGAGCACAAAAGCCAGCAGCCCCCCCTTGGAGGCAGTCAGCACGAGTGCCCCGAGAATGGCCAGCAGAGCGATGGCGCCGCTGGCGCGCAGAATCGGCGTGCGCGACAGGAGGAGCAGGGCAAGCGCGGGGAAAGCCGCTAGCCCCAGGTAGCCCGCGAATGCATTGGGGTTGTAGAAGTCGCCGAAGGTGCGCCACGAGGGATTGTTGAGCCAGAACGCGTTGATGAGATACGAGCGCACGCCCACGCATGAAGAGATGAACGCTCCCGCCACCAAGCCGCCCAGCAAGAGGTACTCTCCGAGAGGCGAGGGTGTGCCCGGGTCCAGTTTGCCCGACGCCGGCCCTAGGCGGTGGAGGGCGGGGAAGTCATGCGCCGCCAACAGGCGGGCGCAGGCGTAGACGGTGGCATAACTGAGAAAGCGCACCAGGGTTGCGAGAGTGGCGTAGAGATCAACGGTCCGAATCGTGGAGGCGATGGCGCCCGCGCACAGCACGAGGACGCCGAGGTCCGTGAGTTGCCGTGAGGGAATGCGCCCGCGCCGCGCCGCCCATAGAGCCAGCGGCACGCCGATAGCGAGGGTCAGGGCTGCGCCGATGAGGTCACCGGCTTGGTCGAGCGCGCCGAGCTTGAGCGGGGCCACAATGAGCAACACCCCGTAGGCGGAGCAGAGAGCGGCCGCGGGCCAGTCCGTGCTGCTCAGCGGCTTCGGGCGTGCCTGGCGCTTACGCGAGGAGCCAGCCCTAGCGGGCGCGGAGCGTTTTGGCAAAGTGGGTCAGCCTTCCCCGTAAGGCAAAGACCGCGGTTTTCGCCAGAGCCGCGAGGCACCTGGCGCAGATGCCGCTGACGGCGAGCGCGCGAGCCGGAAGAGAATAGCGGGCGCGGTAGTGCTTGCGATAGAAGCGCAACATGCTGCGGTGCCAGGCGAGGGTCATGCGGGCGACGGCCTGATCGGTGCTGGCGCCGCGCTTGTGGTAGGCCTGCGCCGCGGGCACGTAGTACACCTTCCACCCCGCCTGGCGGATGCGATAGCACAGGTCGGTGTCCTCGCAGAACATGAAGAAGCCTTCGTCGAAGCCGCCCGCTTGCTCCCAGGCTTGTCGCCGCAGCGCCAGGCAGGCGCCGGAGAGCCAGTCCACCTCGCGCGCCTGCTCGTGGTCGAAGTCGGTGAGCAGGTACTGGCGGGTGAACCGGTTACGGGGGAAAAGGCGGCCCAAGAGGGTGTAGCGGAAGAACCCGGTGAGCAAGGTGGGGAAGGAGCGACAGGAGGGCTGCAACGAGCCATCGGGATTGAGCAGTTTGGGGCCACAGCAGCCGGCGTCCGGGTGGCTGGCGAAGAAGTCCTGCAGCGCAGTGATGGCTCCCGGCAGCAGCGTCACGTCCGGGTTGGCGAAGATGAGCAGATCTCCGCCCGCTTCGCGCGCCGCGCGATTGGCGCCGGCGCCGAGGCCCAGGTTGCGCGCTTCTTGAATGATGCGTGTCTGCGGATAGACGGTCCGCGCCACCTGGACCGAGTTGTCCGCGGAGGCGTTGTCAACGAGGATGATGTCGCGGCTGGCCTGAGGTGTGGAGTCGAGCAGCGCGGACAGACAGGCGGGAAGGTCGGCGGCGGAGTTCCAACTGACCAGGCAAAACGATAGCGAGGGCTCCTGCAGGCCTATTCACCCTCCGCGGGGAGGCCATCCTCTAGCCTGAGCATGGGAATGCCGTTCTTGATCGGGTACTTGCGCTTGCACTCGCCCTGGCAGAGAAGCCAGTCACCCTCGAGTTTGAACTCCCCATGGCACTGAGGGCACGCCAGGATCTTGAGGAACTCCTCGTCAATCTGCTGAGTGCTCATTGTCGGGGAGTATTGTAGTTGCGCGCCAGGGCGCGCGTCAAACGGGCGTCGCTTGTAGAGTGGGGCACGCTAGCCTAGGATTTGGGGCCATATGGCGGAGGCGATACCCATACTGCCGCCCTCGCGTGTCCTGGTGGCTGGAGGCACCGGGTTTCTGGGGGGGCACGTGGTCAAGGCGCTTCTCGGCCGCGGCTACCGGGTGCGCTGTCTGGTCCGTCCCCAGTCCGTCGCGAAACTGGCCGCGCAACAGGCGCTGAGTACGGTGGTAGGTAATGCGGAGGATGCCGAGAGCGTTTCCCGCGCGGCGGCGGCCTGTCAGGCGGCGGTCAATCTCGTGGGCATCATAGCCGAGACGGCGGAGGCGCGTTACGAGAAGGTACACCTGGAGGGCGCCCGCAACCTGGTGGCTGCTTGCGTCGCGCAGGGCGTGCGCAGGCTCATCCATGTGAGCGCGCTGGGCGCGCGTGGCTCTTCTGCTTCCCGTTTCTTCCGCAGCAAGTGGGAAGGGGAGGAAGTGGTGCGCGGGTCCTCGCTGGCCTACACCATTTTCCGGCCCTCGGTGATCCACGGCGCCGGGGGCGCCTTCGCGCAGATGCTGGCGAGGCTCGCGCGATTGCCGGTGCTGATGCCGATTCCGGGCGCTGGCGACGGTCTGTTGCAGCCCGTGATGGCGGAGGAGGTGGCGTCGCTGATCGCGGAGTCCCTCTCGCTGCCCCGCACGGCGGGACACTCCTACGACGTCGGCGGCGCCGAGCTCCGCACCCTGGAGGGGCTGCTTCAGGCGGTCAGCCAGGTGGTCAACGGCAAGAGGCGCCGCGTGGCTCGCGTTCCGCTGTGGCTGCTGCGTGCGGCGGCGTACGCGGCGGAGAAGGGCATGCGGCGGCCGATGCTAACGCGGGGCCAGTTGGAGTTGCTGAGCGAGGTCAACGTCTGTTCGCTGGCGCCGCTGCGAGCCGACTTCGGGTTCCGGCCGAGAGGGTTGGAGGAGGCACTGCGCTCGTACATGGGGAAGAGCGCCTGAGTACGGCCGGCGGCCGGCGCGCCGGGAGTTGCCGTTGGGGGCTCGGAGATCGGCTCGACCGGAGAGGCCTAGTGGTAGTAAAGGCGGGCGGTGATGAGGCAGCCGATGAACCAGGCGACGGCGACGAACGTGGTGGCCTTCTCGAGGAAGGCGTCGGTCGCGGTGCTGGCGCCGCGGATGGTCGCGCTGGCCTTGCCGCCGATGGTGCCGGAGAGCCCTTCACTCTTGGTGGTCTGGAAGAGAATGGAAGCGATGAGGATGGCGGAGAGGATGGATTGGACCACCAATGCCACGATTCGCATTGGGCTGATACCTCCTAGGTAGCGGGATTCCGCGACTCCCGGGAGTCGGCCAAGAGGGTCTCGACGCGGCGCAGGCTGGTCTCGAGTTTCTGCTGGCGGATGGCGGTAGTAAGGTCGTGGCGGGTCTTCTCGATGAGCGAGCGGGCTATGTCGGTGCGACGTCGGAGCCCCATGAGCACCGCGTCCGGGTAGTCGAAACTCACGATCGCAGCGTAGAAGTCACTCATGGTGTCCAGCAGGCCGACGCAGCGGTCAACGTCGCCCTGGCGCAGGAGGTCAACGATGCGACGGCGGATTTCGCCGATGGCCTCGGCCATACCGTTGAGATAGGGAGCCTCGGGAAGGCCACATTCGGCGGGGCTGGGCACCGGCTGCTCGCGGATGACGGCCAGCGAGATGCGGGCCTCCGCGTATTCCTTCTGAGCGTCCTGCACGAAGCCGCCGTGGAGGACGTCGGGATGCTCGCGCAGGCGCGCCTCGATCTGAGTGAGGATTTGGCGGCTCTCGCTGAGTTGGGTCTCGGCCTCGGCCCATTCCTCGCGGTGCATCTCGCGAATGGAGTCGGCGCAGAGGCGGATGACCTTGCGGGACTCGACCAGGGCCACCTCCCTGGCGGCATCCTTGTGCTCCAGGTGGGTACGTATCGTTTCTGCGATTTCTCTCAGGTCGCCCATGCGGGGTGCCTTCTAGCCGAAAGGAGTCTGGTAGAGGAGTGTAGCGCAGGGCGCCGCCGGGGTCAAACCGGGCGGGCGCCGTTGGCCGCGAGCCGTGGGGGCGCCGGTCACCTGGGCCCGTGGTGAGGCGGCCTGAGACTTACCGTACAAGCGGTAGGGATCTGGGTCGGGCCGGCCGTGACCATGGCACTCAGGCGCTTTGTTTCCTTCTTCCGGAAGTGGCTGAGCAACTCCGGAAGCGGCAGGCCGGACACGACTTGCCCATTGCGCAGAACCAACTGGGGGGTCATCTCGATGGTGCCGGCGCCCCCTTGGTTGACGACGGTGAAAGAGACCACATACCCGGCGCTGGAGGTGGCGAACTGGGCGGAGAGCAGGTGTGGGTTGGGACGCGTCTCGGTCCACCACAGGCAGACTTGCCAGACGCAGAAGACGGCGAGGGCCAGCATGAGCAGGCGCAGAGGGCCGGAGAGGCGGGCAGCGGCGACGCGGCGGTCCAGGGCCGTAGTCTTGGCCAATGCCGAAAGGGGGTTCGCGGGCCGCCTGGGGGCAGCCCTACGTGCGCCTGTCTGGGGTGGGTAGACGGGCGCGACCCTCCCTGAGCCCTTGAAGAAACGGGCCGCCCGCTGGCGTTCCTCCTCGATCTCACCTGGCGCGGCTCGCACTCCTCTCACCTTTCCCACCGCCTCAAATGTCGGCCTCGGCATTCCGAACGCTCTCGACCGTCGCCCATCCTCTCCGGGCTCACACACGCCCGCGTTCAGCGCGAGGATATTGTGCCCCTGGACAGGCTGGTACACACATAAACGATGGGAGCGCGGGGCCGTTTTTCGGCCCCGGAGGCCATCAGAGAACGCCGGGCCGTGCCCCCACCAGGGGCAATCCGGGGCCAAGAGGTGAGGCGGAGGCGCTCGGCGATGGGACGCCAGACGGCGGGGGAGCCGCCTCAGGTCTGCTGGAAAGCGTCCTCCAGGTAGCGGATGTCGCGGACGAAGCCGGCTTTGTCCAGTTCCACCTCTGCCACATCGAAACGCAGCTGGAGGTGACGCAGTTGGGCGGCGGTGGTGAAGGCCTGAGCCAGCAGCATGAGCCGGTTGCGCTTGCGCGCGTCAATGGAGGCGAGGCCCGTGCCTTCCTCGCTGGCGTGTCTGGCCTTGACCTCGACGATCACCAGGGTATCGTCGGCGCGGGCGATGATGTCCAACTCCCCGAGGTAGTGGCGCCAGTTACGGGCGACTATCTGGTAGCCGCGCTGGCGCAGGTGATTGGCCACCGCCTCCTCCGCTTGCCGGCTCTTCCATTTGAGCAGGCGCTGCGATTGGCGGGGTGGCTTGGAGCCACCCGGAGGGGGCTGAGCGGCTGAGGGGTCAGGCATCAGCCCGGGGCCTCTTGGGTATCGGTTTGCAGGCGAGGACGACGCAGAGCGGCTACGGGCTCGAAGGAGAGCCGGTGGATGTCGCAGGGGCCCAAGGCGCGCAAGGCCTCAAGGTGCTCGCGGGTGCCATATCCCTTGTGGCCGGCGAAGCCGTAGCCGGGGTACTGCTGCTCGTAGCGGAGCATAAGGCGGTCGCGCCACACCTTGGCCATAATCGAGGCAGCGCTGATAGGGGGGAACCTGGCGTCGCCGTCAACCAGGGCGACCTGCTGCACGGCGAC
>CAZGSV010000103.1:0-11601 GCA_964528605.1 uncultured Armatimonadia bacterium | reverse complement strand
CCGCGGCTGGGCTGGCCAGCGCACAGGCGATCGTGCGCCGGAAGCAGGCGAACGTTGAGACCGCGGAGAAGAGGGTGGCACAGGCCTCGGCCGGACTCGAGAAGGCGAAGGCGAGCCTAGCAGGGGCTAAGGCCGCGGAGCGCGCCACGGCTGCGCGCCAAGACCGGGCCGGCTCGTCCCTGCGCTCCGTGCAGGCGCAGGCGAGAGCGGCGGCGCTGGCGGTGCAGGCGGCGGAGGCGCGCCAGGCGGAGGCCAAGGCGAAACTGGCCAGCGCCAGCGCCTCCTTGACCACGAATGCCATCGTGCGTGGGTACACCGAGATCCGCGCGGCCACCGAGGGAGTTGTGGTGGAGCGCACCGTGAGCCCGGGAGTTCTGGTCATGCCCGGAATGCGCATCCTCAAGATCGCGCAGATAGACCCCATTCGCGTGCAGGCGAACGTGGCCGAGAAGGATGCGGCGCTCATCAAGGTGGGTGCTCCGGTGCAGGTGCACACGCAGAAAGAGCCAAGCGCAACGCTCTCGGGCAAAGTCACTTCCGTTTTTCCGGCCACCGACCCACAGAGCCGCACGAGCACAGTTGAGGCCGCCCTGCCGAATCGAGACCGCCGTGTGCTGCCTGGCGACTACGTTTCCGTGGACATCGCTTATGGCCGCAAAGAGCGCGCGCTCACCGTTCCCCTCGAAGCCTTGGTGACCGTGCCCGTGGAGTCGGGTGCCGTCACCGCGGAGAAGGTGCGCGAGGCGGTGTGGGTGGTGGCGTCCGCAAGCGAGCAGGTTGAGTATACCTGCCCCATGCACCCTGAGGTCATCTCCGACAAGCCCGGGAACTGCCCGAAATGCGGGATGAAACTGGTGCCCAAGACGACCGGTACGGGTCAGCGCGCGCACCTGGCCGAGGTCACCGTCGGGCTGCGGGGGGGCGGGCGCGCGGAGATCGTGACCGGCGTGAGCCCCGGCGACCAGGTCATCTACGCCGGCTACGAAGAGCTCCGAGAGGGCAACCCGGTGTTCGTGACCGCCTGGGGCAAGGAGGGGCCTCTGCAGTTGCCGCCGCCGCCCGCGGGCGCGGCGATGCCAGGGATGGAGCACGGGACGAGCGGAATGACGCAGGAAGAGGGCCGCGGGCAGGAAGCAATGCCGGGCATGAGCCACGAGACGCCGGAGACGAACCCCAAAAAGGGCACAGGCAACGAAGCAATGTCCGGCACGGAGCACAACGTGCAGGGAATGTCGCACCAGGGCCACAAGCACTGAGGGGTAGCGGAGCCGCCGACAGATGAGCGTGGCAAACGAAACGCCAGGGAGGCCGACCGGCTTCAACATCGTCCGTTGGTCTATCGAGCACCCCTACATGGTTATGTCCTTCTATGCCGGGGTGCTGGTTCTGGCCGTGCTTGCCATCGGATTCCTGATGCCTAGGCGGATGATGCCGTACGTGGAGAGCCCCATGATCGGGGTGGTGACCATGATGCCGGGGCTTTCCGCGGAAGAGATGGAGTTGTACCTCAGCAAGCCCATCGAGGAATCGCTGGTCAACATCAAAGGGCTGCGCTACCTCCGCTCCACCTCGCAGGACGGCTTCAGCATCGTCACCCTCGAGTTTCCCTACGGCACAAACATGGCCAAGGCGCTCTTCGACGTGCAGTCGCTGATGAACTTCGCTCAGGCGAACCTGCCGATGACGGGCGCCAACCTGAAGCCTTCCTGGGTGCTGGCGATTGACCCCCTAAACGTTCCCATACTTTCCTATGCTCTGACCGGGGAGGGCTGGGAGCCGACCAAACTGCGGGAGTTCGCGGACAACGAGGTGGTCAACCGCCTGAAGTCCGTGCCCAACGTGTATTCAGTCGTTCCGTTCGGGGGCTATCGCCGACAGTTGCAGGTGATCGTGGACCGGGAGAAGTTGGCCGCCTACGGGCTCTCGATACTGGACGTGCGGGACGCCATTGACCGGCACAACGTGTCGCGCCCCGGCGGCGCGCTGACGCGGGGGGGCAGCGAGGCCATCGTCCGTCTGGACACCCGCGCGCGGGACGCGCAGACGGTGGCAAACTACCCCGTTGCGGCGGTCACCCCCGGGGCCATGGGTCAGATGGGGCGGGCGGCCGGCGGGCCGTTGCAGGGCCCGCGCACGGTTTACGTGCGTGACGTCGCGACGGTGGTGGACACGCATTGGGAACGGCGAAGCGCCTACCACTTCTTCGAGAAGGGCAAAGCGACGCCGGCCATCGAGGTCTCGGTGATTCAAGACCCGTGGGCCAGTTCGGCGCATGTGGTGCCGGCGGCGACGAAGGTGGTGCGGCAACTGGAGGCCGAGAACCCAGGCGTCCACTTTGAGGTGGCGTACGACAACTCGCACTTCGTCGGCATCCTGTTCCGCAACATGTTCGAGGAACTGGGGCTAGCGATTCTCTTGACCGGCCTGGCGGTGCTGCTTTTCTTGGGGGAGTGGCGGGGAACGGCAATCTCAATGACCACCATTCCCATTTCCTTGGCCATGGCGGTTCTGTGCCTGATGCCGCTGAGGATGAGTCTCAACAGTTCCACCTTGATTGGCCTCCTGCTGTGCATCGGCCGGCTGGTGGACGACTCCATCATTGACATCCACGCGGTCGAGCGGCACATGCGCATGGGCAAGGACCCCAAGACCGCGACCATCGAGGGCATCACTGAGGTGCGGCGCGCGGTGATGGCCTCGACGTTCATGTTGTGCCTGGCGCTGTCGCCGCTGCTGGTTTGCGGTGGAATCGTGCAACTGATGTTTGTGGGGCTGGTCTGGCCCCTAGTCTTCGGTCTGCTCTCTTCGATGTTGGTGTCCTTCACCCTGACGGCGGTGATGGCGGCCAACATCCTTAAGCCCCACGAGCAACTAGCGGCGGAGCGCAACACCTGGCTCTACCGAGGGATACTCAATCCCTTCCAGGTGGCCCTGGACCGCCTGGAGAATGGTTACCGGCGGCTGATCGGTTGGCTGCTCCTTCACCGCTTCAGCAACATGGCGCGCATTCTGTGCACCATCGCCATCGGCCTGGGCTTCTACCATTTCATCGGGAGCGAGATGATGCCGCTGGCGGACGTGGGGCAGGCGTATGCCGTGCTCGAGACGCAACCCGGCACCTCGTTCGAGGGCACCGAGCAAACCATGCAGGCGATCGAAGGGATAATGGCCAAGTATCCGGAGATCGAGGACGCCTCCGTCGAGATCGGCGCCGAGACCATGTTCGAGTCGTTCAGCCCCTTCTACACAGGCTACGCCATGCCACAGGCGAACGCGGCCACCATGATGCTGACCCTGAGCGACAAAGACGCCCGCCGCCGCACCATTTGGGAGGTCATTGACGGTGTCCAGAAGGAGGCGCTCGAGACCGTCCCAGGCATTCGTCGCTTCCAGATAGAGGAGATGGGGGCGGACGTAATGGCCACGGCTCAGGCCCCGGTGTCGCTGCTCTTGTACGGCAAGGACCTGCGTATCCTCTCCGAGATGGGCCAGCAGGCACTGCAGGTAGCCAAAGAGACGCCAGGCATGTACCAGCCCGTAACGAGTTGGGTGGAAGGGGTGCCTGATTATGAGATACGGGTTGACCCGACCCGGGCGCAGGAGATGGGCCTGACCCCCGAGGAAGTCTCGCAGCAGGCCTACTATGCGCTGCGGGGCGGCCTCACCAGCGAGTTCTACCGACTGCCGAACATCCGGCAGAACACGGTGCTGCTCAGGTATCCGGCTGTGGAGCGCCGGTCCCCTGAGGACATCGAGGGGCTTTACCTAACGGGCATGGGCGGCGTGCAGGTGCCGCTCAAGTCAGTGGCGGAGGTGGAGTTGCGGCAGGCGCCCACGCTGATAGAGCACGACGGCCTGCGGCGCGTGGTGAGCCTGCTGGGCTTCTACCGCATCGGGGGGCCGCCCTCTATGGACCTGGCAATGGGATTGACCGGGCACATCATGGAGAAGGTGAACTTCCCGCCGGGCTACGGGATCGAGATGCGCGGCGACATGACCCAGATGATGGACTCCTTCCGCCGCTTGCTGATTGGCCTGGCGGTCGCAGTGTTCTTCATGCTGCTGGTGCTGGCGGCGCAGTTCCGCGGTTTCCTGCAACCGCTGCAGATGGTCTTCTCGCTGCCGCTGGAGCTGTCCGGAGTCTTCTTCCTGCTCTGGCTCAATCACCAGGCTTTCTCCACGGTGTCCATAATGGCGGTCATCATTGTCAGCGGGATGGACCTGACGGCCGCCATATTGTTGATTGACCTGATCCTGCAATACCGGGCACGGGGCATCCCGCGCAACGAGGCGGTGGTGCGCGCCTGCCCGGAACGCCTGCGGCCGATTCTTATGACCTCGATCATCACCATCATCGTGATGGTGCCGGTGGCGTTCTTCCCCAAGACGGGCATAGACGCCTACTCGCCGCTGGGCACGGTGGTCATTGGAGGGCTGCTGGTGGGCACCATCCTAAGCCTGCTGGACATCCCCATCATGCACACTTATGTCGACGACCTGGCCGTGTGGATGAATCGCCGGTTGTTGCGGCGCCGCCCTCCTGAGGGCGGGAACCGATAGCCCCGCTTACGGCGCGGCCTTACTGTTAGGGGAGGCGACTGACGAATGACCAAAAGGGGTTGCCTACTCGTGGTGCTCCTGTGCTTGGTGGGAGGAGCGGCGGTGTGGGCGGATTCGGCGGCGGGTGGCGAAGGAGCCTGGCCGGCGCCGGCGAAGGTGAGCGGGCCGCTGACCCTGGCGAAGGCGGTGGAGACTGCGCTCGCCAATAGCCCGTCGCTGGCGGCAGCCCGACAGCGTGCGCGCGGCGCGTCCTTCTCCATGCTCGAGGCCGTTGGGGAAAAGGTGCCGTCGCTCTCCGCCACCCTAGCCGCCACTACGGGCACCATGAGCAGCGCGCTCACGAGCCCCATGGAGGTGACCCCGAGCACGGTTTTCAACATGGGCCGTGAGGGGTCTCTGATGGCGCAGTTGATGCTCATGTACCCGTTGAGCACGGGCGGACGGCTGGAACACAACATTGATGCCGCCGTGCTGACGGCGTGGGCCGCTGACCGCGAGGTGGAGACGGCCAAACTGGACGTCGCTCTGGAGACGAAACTCGCTTATCGGCAGGCGTTGCGCACTGCGGCCTACGTGGAGGTCTATCAGGAATACGTCGCCGACAGCGAGGAGCGGCTGCGCGTGGATCAGGCGAAATACGACGCGGGCAAACTGCCGCTTCAGTACCTTCTGCGCGACAAGGCGGAACTAGCGAACGCCAAGCAGATGCTCGCGAACGCGCGGCGGGACGCGGCGATGGCGCTGTCGGACCTGAAGACGGCGATGGCGGTGAGCCTGGACTCGGAGGTGCAACTCGCCGACGAACTCTCGCACCAGCCGATCGTCACGACGCCGGAGTCGTTGCTCGCCGCGGCGGAGATCAATCGCCCTGAAGTAACCGGCGCGCAGGCAAGGTTTGAGGCTGCCAAGGCCTCCACGCGAGCGGCGGTGAGCGCCTACCGGCCGCAGGTAAACGCGGTGCTGATGGCCGGGGGTATCTCGACGAATGGTATGCGCGAGGCGGGCTACGCGGCGGGCATAGTAGTCGGGATACCGTTGGTGGACGTGCCCCGGCTTGCGCGTCGAGAGACAGCCGCCGCCGGGGAAGCGGAGATGGGCGAGCAACTGAGACAGGTCCACTTGCAGGTCGCCAACGAAGTGAACAAGGCTTGGCTGGCGCTCACGGCGGCCGAGGCAAGCGTGGCCGCGGCGCAGGAGGTGGTGGCCTCGGCGGAGGAGGACTATCGGGTGGCGAAACTGCGGTACGAGGCGGGCAAGTCGGTGAATGTCGAGGTGATAGACGCGCAGGCGGCCCTGCTGCGCGCGCGGGCGAACTACATAGACGCTCTTTACGAGTTCAACGCGGCGCTCGACCAACTCGAGCGCGCCGTCGGGGGCAAGATGCCGGAGCAGGCGCAGAAGTAGCGCAGGCGGGGGCAGGGGCGGGAACGCGCGCTGGCGGGGGCTAGCGGTCGGGCGGCGGCAGCGACAAGCCGGCCATGGAGAAGCGCGCGGTGACGAAAGCCTCGGCGGCCTCGCAGCGGGCCTCGTGGCCGCGGAACTGCTCTATCAGGCGGTGGTGCGGGTACCAGTGCTCGGGCTGCTGGGAAGCGTGGCACCTCACCGCCGCCTTCTTGGCTTCCTGCGCGGCGCTGATGTCCACGTAGGTATCCGGGTTGAAGTGCAGCGTTTGAGCGCCGGTGAGCACCTCGAAGAAGAGCAGGCGGAAGGCGCCGGGGTCTCTCAGCCAGGCGCGCAGGGCCAGGATGCCGGAGAGTTGGTGGTCAGGGTGGGTGTCGAGGGGCCAGTGGGCGATGAGCAGGTCCGGGGACAGGGCGCGTAGGGCCTGAACGAACTTGTCGGTGGCCTCCGGAGCGGTGTCAATGTGGTGTTCGGGCAGGCGGAGGAAGCGGGCGGCGGCGCCTAGAATCGCGCAGGCCTCCATGGCTTCGGTCTCTCGCAGTTGCGCCGCCTGGCGGAGTTCCATGCTCTGAATGCCGCGCTCGCCGCTGGTAGCATAGAGAGCGGTGATTTCGTCGCCTTGGCGGCCGTGGACGAGAATGGTGCCGCCGCAGCCGGACTCCGGGTCATCCGGGTGGGCGCCGAAGACTACGATGCGCATGCTGGCTCCTCCTCTCCCATGGGCGGTCATCGCCGCGGCCTGCGCTGGTTGTAGCAGGCGCCCCGGCTAGGCACAAGCGGAGGCACTTGTGGAGGCAGCGGCGCGAGCGGCGTGTTGCCGGGCGGGGCGGCGAGTGCTAGAGTTGAGGGCGGCGTAGGGGGAAATGCGCCATGGCCGTGAGGATAATCTCTAGTCATCTCGGCTTCGAGGCGAGCCCGCACTTTGTGGCGGCCGACTTGGATGGCGACGGGGAGACCGAGCTCGTTTTTCTCGATTGCGCGGGCCAGAGCCTGGTCTGTCTGCACCCGGACGGTCAGGCCGAGTGGTCCACCTATCTCGGTCATGTCGCGCCACAGGAGCACGCCTGCCATCTGTGCTGTTGCGGCACGAGCAACGAGGTCGGGCCGACGCTAGCCTTCGCGGCCGGGTCCACGGTGTACGTGGCGAGCGCGATCACCGGGCAGACGGCGGCCGTGCGCGAGTTCTCGTCGCAGGTGGTAGCGCTCAAGGTGGGGAGAGCCGGCGAGCGGACGGTGGTGTGGGTCACGCTCGAGAATGGCGACCTCGATCTCCTCGATGAGAACCTTGAGGGGATCTGGTCCATGCCCTTCGCGGGTCGCCACAACGACCGCTCGCTTCACCTGGGTGACCTCGACGGCGACGGCAACGACGAGGCGGTTTTCTCTTTCAGCGACCGCGGGCGGCTCCTCGTGGTCAACAGCGAGGGGCACGTTCTATGGGAGGCGCCGGTGCCGGGCGGTGACAGCCACATCGAGGACGCGGTGATCGCGGACATTGACGGGGATGGGGAGGCGGAACTTGTGGTGCCGGAGAGGTGCACCTGCTTCGCGGCCGACGGGAGCGTCAAGTGGGACGTGCCGCCCAGCGAGGGGCTCGCGCACGGGCAGCAGGTGTACGCCGCGCGCCTGCGCCAGGACCTGCGCGGGAGGCAGGTGCTCGTCTGCGACTACTGGACCGAGACGCCGAATCTGATGCTGCTCGGCTCCGAGGGCAAGGTGCTGTGGCGGCGCCTCTTCGACCGGCAGTTCTGCCTCTGCGGCTGTGTGGACTGGCTGGGCACCGGGCCCATGATCTGCGCGGCCGAGCAACTGCCCAAGCCGGCGAAGGCGCCCTACCTGGGTTGGGTGATGGACGGGGACGCGGTGGAGGTGGACCGCTTCGAGTTCGCTGATGAGCCGAGCGGGAGCCTTCGCTTCCAAGGGTGCGTGGGGTGCGCGGCGGCGCGGGCCGTTGACGTCAATGGCGACGGCCGGGAGGAACTGGTGGTGCTCGGCTTCTCGGGCGCATTCCACGTATTGGGCGGGAGCGCTCCCACTGAGGACCCTGCCCCTCAGGCGAGCGCCTGACTGGACAAAGGCACGGCGCAGGGGCCACAATCGCGGCGGTGGCCCGTTCGCGGATGACCAAGCAAGAGGTCTGCGCGTTGTGGTTGCTTCTCAGCGCACTGCCGTGCGTGGTTCTCGGCTGTGCGTCCGCAAGACAGGAAGCACGGCGCAGCGCACGCAGCACGGCGGTGCGTCCCGCCGCAGAGCGCAGGTCGGCAGAAGCCGACAGGAGCACGCGAGGGCGCGGCGGTGCGGCCGGCGGGCAGAAGAAGGGGACCTCTGCCACAAGGGGCAACAATCCCTCCGAAGCGAACGGCCCCTCCGCGGGCGGCGCGGGGCAAGCGTCAACGGTTGATGCTGAAGGGCTGATTGCACGCCGCTTCGCGGGCCAGGTGATACGTCACGGCGCGCGGAATCCGAACCGCAAAGCCATCTGCCTCACCTTCGACGACGGGCCGTTGCCGCCCTACACGGAACAGGTACTCGCCATCCTGAAGAAGGAGGGCGTCAAGGCGACCTTCTTCATGACCGGCTACAACGCGCAGCGTTTTCCGGCAGTCGCGCGGCGGGTGGTAGAGGAAGGTCACGCGATCGGCAATCACACCTACAATCACGCAAAGGGCAAGACGGTGGAGAAGGCGGCGTGGGAGGTGGACAGCGGCGCGGAGGCGATAGAGCAGGCCACGGGCGTGAAGCCGCTCATCTATCGCCCCCCCGGCGGCGATCTCAAGTGCCTGGCTACCAAGTACGCCGCCGAGAAGGGCTACCCCCTTATGATGTGGACGATCTCCTCAGCGGACACGACCAGCGCTCCGACCGAGACCCTGATCTCCAACGTGATTCACACGCCCTGGCCGGGAGACCTCGTGCTGATGCACGACGGCGGGTGCCCGCACCCGCGCACGGTGGCGGCGCTGCCCAAGATCATCGAGGAGACCAAGAAGCAGGGCTGCATCTTCCTGACCGTCCCCGAGATGCTCGAGGAACTCGCCTCTTGGGAGGACCAAGGCCATCCGAGGGAGGGCAGTAAGAAGTCGCCTAAGGCGGCCGCACGGGCGGTCGGGCAGGCGGGCCCCAAACGCGCGCGGTAGGAGGGGCGGGCGACATGTTCTCAGGCATGTGCGGGAGGCGGCGCGGCCTTACGCGGCGGCAGGGTCTCTCAGCCGGCCGACCGCTGGCTGTGGGCTGCATCCTGCTGCTTGCGGCAGTCCCGGGCTGTCGGGGCGGCGGCCCGACAAGGGTAGCAAGCCGGACGCGTGCCGAGCCTGCCGCTGCGCAGGCGGAGCAACCCACGGCGGCCGAGCCCGCTGCATCTCCCGGGGCCGCGCAGGACGGCAAAGTCGGCCAGGCCGCGCCCGCGCCTCCGGCGGCCCCGGTAGAAACGACATCGCTTGGCGCGGACGCCGCGGCGGCACAACGGTTCGCAGGCAAGACCGTGTGGCACGGGCCGCGGAGCGGCCGGAAGACAGTCTGCCTCACGTTCGACGACGGGCCAACGCCTGACTACACGCCGCAAGTCCTGGACATCCTGAAGCGTGAAGGCGTCAGGGCCACCTTCTTCATGGAGGGCATCCACGCGGACTCATATCCGGACCTGGCCGCGCGCGTGGTGCAAGAGGGGCATGCCGTCGGCAATCACACCTACAGCCACGCCAAGGGCAGCAGCGATGCAGAGGCGGCGTGGCAGGTTGACCGCGGCGCCGAGGCGATTGTGCGGGCCACGGGAGTCAGGCCGTTGCTCTTTCGCGCCCCTGGGGACGATCTGAAAAGCCGGGTAGCCAGTTGCGCCCGGAGAGAGGGCTATCCGATGATCATGGCGACCGTGCTCACGGGAGACCCCACGGGGATATCGGCCAAGTCCCTGATCGCCAAGGTCATGCGGAGGACTGGGCCGGGGGACATCGTCATCATGCACGACTCCGGCTGTCCGCACACGCCGGAGGCGCTGCCCACGATCATCGAGCGGCTCAAGGCGCGGGGGTACGCGTTTCTCACGATCCCGCAGATGTTGGAGGAACTTGGCCGCCGGAGTTCTCCCGGCCGCCCTCGGAGTGCCCAGCGAGCGTCCGGCAGGGCATAGCCTGAGCGGGGGAGCGAACCAGCGCGCCAGCGGAATGTGGTATCGTGTCCCCGTGAACGCACGGGCGCGGGGTGAATCGCGCTAACGCACGGAGATGCTGGTCAATGTACTCTGGGGGAGGACGGCAAGATGAAGCATGGCTTATGCATAGGCTTGGCCGTGGCGTTGGTCTTGGTCATGGGCTGTCGCTCGGCGTCGCGCACTTCGACGCAGACGCCCCGCACCTCGGCGGGCGGCGCGGCGGCGTGGAAGGCGGAGGGGGACCGGCTGGTGGTGGGGTTCGTTCGGTCGCTTAGCGAGGAACAGATCTCGGCCGCCAATGGGACCGGGGGCGGGCTGCTGTGGTCTCAACTGACCAAGGAACAGCAGGCCGCTTTGCAGCGCATGTGGGAACTCACGGAGAGCATCCTCTTCAGCAAGGCCGGTGCGCGCGAAAGGGTGCAGGCAGCCGGTCTGGCACCTGAACCGGGGCCCATCGAGTACGCAAAGGTCACCGGCGTTGGCTATGCCGTTGTCTCCGGAGACGGCGGACAGCGGACGCTGTTCAGGTTCAGTTCGGACCGCCTGCCGGTGACCAGCGGGTTCGAGGCGACAGTATCGAAAGTGGGCCTCACTCCAGCGCTCAAGAAGCACGGCGTCAACCTGAACGAGACGGGTGAAGTGCCGCGCTAGCCGGCAGCGGCCGTACCGGGTGACTCCCTAGCCGTCAGGCGCGGCGACAGTCGCTCGGCGGCGCCGCCCCGAGGATATAATGGGCGGCAGGCGCTCGCGCTACGAGGCCGCTGTGCCTTCCGCAGGCGCTGGAGCGGGCGGCGGAGGGGGTGGGGGCGTAGCGCGCTGCCTGCCGAGAGCCGCGCCCAGCCAGACCATCTCAGCGCCCAGGCCGAAGACCACCACGACCACCGAGATCAACCATCCGACGTGCGGCAACATGCACGCCAAGGCCACGACGGCAACGCCGAGCAATAGCGCCGCCCAGGTGGCGCGCTTGGGACCGAGAATCTTGCGCCCGACGAACAGGGATACGAACAGGCCGCTGAGCAGGAGCGCGATCAAATAGGCGCCCATGACCAGCAGCCCAACTGAGATGCCCACCAGCGTCACCGACACAATCACGAAAGCGACGGGAGCGCAGATGAGCGCGATGGCGCCGAAGCCAAGACAGGCGCCGGGGCGCGCGCCGATGCTGTCCGCGCTCTGGCTAAACATCCGCGGTGCGATGAGCAGAACGAACACGCCCAGCACCCCCCACAGCCCGAAGCGGAAAAGGAAACCGCGGATGGGGTGCTTGTGGCGCGCCCGCCTAGCGCCGACCTCGGCCTTAGGGGGCACATGCCTTATGACGCCGCGGACCTGGGCGCCCGGTTCGATGGTCGGCTTCCGCTCGCCGTAACTGGTGAGGTCGCCGCCCACGAGGGCGCCGGCGGTCACGCGGGCAGTCTCGGCGGCCAGTGTCAGAGGCCCCCCCGTCTTGCCGCTGAACACCACCGAGGAGCCTGCGAGGCGCGCGCCTT
>CAZGSV010000102.1:0-12354 GCA_964528605.1 uncultured Armatimonadia bacterium | reverse complement strand
CTGGAGCGAGAAGCGCTTCAAACACGGCGCCTTCACCAACCGCGACCGCCGCATCCGCAAGCAGGCCCTCGACGAGGCCAGGCGGGCAGTGGACCTCGCCCGTAAGGTCGGCTGCCCCAGCGCCGCCCTCTGGCTCGGTTCCGACGGCTTCGACTACCCCTTCCAGACCGACTATCCCGCGCATTGGGACCTGCTCGTTGACGCCATCGCCCAGACCGCCGACTACGCCGCCCCCGACCTCCGCGTCGGCATCGAGTACAAGCCGCGCGAGCCCCGCAACCGCATGACCATCAGCGACGTCGGCAAAGCCCTGCTCATCTGCGAGGAGATCGGCGCCTCCAACCTGGGCGTTGCCATTGACTTCGGCCATTCGCTCATGGCGCGCGAGGCGCCGGGAGAGTCGGTCGTGCTGGCGGCGCGCAAGAACCGCCTCTTCAACGTCCACTTCAACGATTGCTTGCGCGACTGGGACGACGACATGATCCCCGGCACGGTGCACCTCGCGGAGACGGTGGAGTTCCTCTTTTGGTGCAAGAAGGTCGGCTACAACGGCTGGTTCGGCCTGGACATGTTCCCCTACCGCGAGGTCGGCGCGGAGGCCGCGCGCATGGCGGCGGAGAACATCCGCACCATGTGGAAGTTGGCCGACAGCCTGCCCGAAGGGGCCCTCGCCCGCGCCCAGGCCACTATGGACGCCATCGCCACGCAGAAGATCGTGCGGCGCATCTTCAAGGCCTCGTAACGGCTGACGCAGGGAGTGGTGTAAGATCCAAGAGCGCATACGAGTAGGTCAGGACGCAAGTTTGCGGTCGGTGGCCGGCCGCACGCAGGAGTTGTCCGCTTGAAAGGAGGAAGTGAATGAAACAGGTGAATGTGGGGCTGGTGGGGTACGGCTTCATGGGCCGCGCGCACAGCAATGCTTACCGGCAAATGCCGCGCTTCTTCCCCGACGTGGGCGCGGTGCCGGCAATGAAGGCCATCTGCGGCATTCCTCTCGCCGGGGTCAAGGCCGCCGCGCCGCAATTGGGCTGGGAATCGTACGAGTCCTCTTGGCGGAAACTGGTGGCCCGCAAGGACATTGACCTGATTGACATCTGCTCGCCGGGCAACACCCACGCCGAGATCGCCATCGCTGCGGCCAAGGCGGGCAAGATCGTCTTCTGCGAGAAGCCGCTGGCTAATACGCTCCGCGAGGCGGAGGCGATGCTGCGGGCGGCGCAGCGAGCGCGGGTGAAGCACATGATCTCTTTCAACTACCGGAAGGTGCCGGCCGTCACCCTGGCGGCCGAGTTAGTGCGCAAGGGCGTGATAGGTCACATCTATCACTGGCGCGGCACCTATCGGCAGGACTGGATTGTGGACCCCAACTTCCCGCTCGTCTGGCGTCTGCAGAAGCCGCTCGCCGGCTCGGGCGCGTTGGGTGACATCGGCGCCCACAACATTGACCTGGCCCGCTTCATCGTGGGCGACATCAGCCATGTCTGCGGACACCTGACCACCTTCATCAAGAAGCGGCCCAAACTGACTGCCGTCGCCACCGGCCTGAGCGCCAAGAGCAGCTCAAGGCAAATGGGAACGGTGACCGTGGACGACGCCGCCATCATGCTGCTCCGTTTCGAGAACGGCGCCATCGGCACCATCGAGGCCACCCGCTTCGCCCCCGGCCGCAAGAACTACAACGCCTTCGAGGTCAACGGCAGCAAGGGAAGCATGCTCTTCGACTTCGAGCGGATGAACGAACTGCAACTCTATCTCAGGGATGACCCCGACTACGCACAAGGCTTCCGCAACATTATGGTCACCGAGGGCGTGCACCCCTACGTGGGGGCCTGGTGGCCCGCGGGACACATCATCGGCTACGAGCACACCTTCATCCACGAGGTGCGCGATCTGATGGAGGCCATCGCCAAGAACAAGATGCCCTCGCCCAACTTCGCGGACGGCGTCGCCTGCCAGCGCGCCTTGGACGCCGTCGAGCGCTCCAACAAGAGCAAAGGCTGGGTGAAGGTGTAGAGGTGGTCCCGCAGCATCTACCGAAGCCGTTCCCGCACGGCTACACAACCCGGGAGGGATGTTGAATGAAACTCGGTGTGCTTACGGTTCTCTTCGGTGACAAGCCCTTTGAGGAAACGCTCGACTACGTCAAGTCCCTGGGGTGCGAGGCGGTGGAAATCGGCTGCGGCGGCTATCCGGGCGACGCGCACTGCAAGCCGGCCCAACTGCTCGCCAAGGGCGAGAGCGCCATCAACGCCTTCAAGAAGGCCGTCACCTCGCGCGGCCTTATCATCAGCGCGCTCTCCTGCCACGGCAACCCCATCCATCCCAACCCCAAGATCGCCAAGGAGCACCACGACATCTTCGTCAACACCTGCAAGTTGGCCAAGGCGCTTGGCATCACCCGCGTCATCACTTTCTCCGGCTGCCCCGGCGGTGGCGAGAAGGACCAGGTGCCCAACTGGATCGTTGCCCCCTGGCCGCCGGACCACGCCCAGGCGCTCGCCTGGCAGTGGGAGAACCGGGTGATCCCCTACTGGAAAGAGGCAGCCAAGATCGCCAAGGAGAACGGCGTGCGCACCATCTGCCTGGAGATGCACCCCAACTTCGTGGTCTACAACCCGGAGACGCTGCTGCGCCTGCGCGCCGCCGTCGGCAGCGTCATCGGCGCCAACTTCGACCCCAGCCACCTCTTCTGGCAGGGCATTGACGTCATGGCCGCCATCCGCGCCCTGGGCCCGGCCATCGGCCACGTGCACGCCAAGGACTGCCGCGTGTATGAGGAGAACTCGCGGCTCAACGGAGTGCTCGACACCAAGTCCTACACCGAGGAGATCAAGCGTTCCTGGATCTTCCGCGCCGTGGGTTACGGACACGATGTGGGCGTGTGGAAGGACATCGTCAGCACGCTGCGCATGGTCGGCTACGACCATGTGCTCTCCATTGAGCACGAGGACAGCCTGATGTCCGGCGACGAGGGCCTGAAGAAGGCGATCGCCTGCCTCAAGGAGGCCCTCATCACGCAGAAGCCCGGCGTGGCCTACTGGGCGTAATTCGCGTCACGGAGTCGCTGTTGCGCGGGGAGCCCCGAGCCGCCCTCGGGGCTCTTCGCGTTCGAGAGGCGTGTGCCGCGCCGCACGGGCAGCGACGGCCCGCTGACTCGCGCCCTTCGCTGGCCACTGACCACTGCCCACTCCTCCCTTATTGACCCTCCCCAGGCCTATGGTATAGTAGCCGAGAGGTGATCCCCTTGCCGGAGCAGTGGATATACCTTGACGGACAGTTCGTGCCACCGGAAAAGGCCGTTATCTCGGTCTTCGACCACGGGCTGCTCTATGGCGACGGGGTGTTTGAGGGCATCCGCGCCTACAACGGCCGCGTTTTTCGGCTGGACCAGCACCTCGACCGCCTCTACTGCTCCGCGCGGGCGATCAACCTGACCATCCCCATGTCCAAGGAGCAGATGCGCGACCGCGTGATGGAAACCATCCGGCGCAACGGCCTGCGGGACGCCTACGTCCGCCTGGTCGTCACCCGGGGCAAGGGGGACCTCGGCCTGGACCCGGTCAAGTGCCCGGTCCCGACCGTTTTCATCATCGCCGGCGGCATCCAGATCTACCCGCCGGAACTCTACGAGAAGGGCCTGCGGGTGGTCACCCTGGCGACCCGGCGCAACATCGTGGACGCCCTCAGCCCCCGCATAAAGTCCCTCAACTACCTCAACAACATCCTGGGCAAGTTAGAGGCCAACCAGGCCAACGTCGAGGAGGGCTTGATGCTGACCCGCGAGGGCTACGTCGCCGAGGGCACCTCCGACAACGTCTTCATCGTGCGCGACGGCGTGGTGGCTACGCCAGACCTGCACCTGGGCGTCCTGGCGGGCATCACCCGTGGCGCGGTTCTGGAGATAGCCGCCGCTCAAAGCATCCCGACTGAGGAAACTACCCTGACCCTGTTCGACGTTTATAATGCCGATGAGTGCTTCCTGACGGGCACGGCCGCTGAACTGGTCCCCGTGGTCGAGGTGGACGGACGCCGCATCGGCGAAGGACGCCCTGGCCCGACCACCAAGCGCCTCCTGCGGGCGTTCCGCGAACTCACCCGTAGCGAAGGAGTGCCAATCTAGCACCAATGAAGTGCGAGCAGTGCGGCAAGAACGAGGCCCAGGTGGTGGTCACGGTCTTCCTGGAAGGCGAGACCGTGCAGCAGTTCCGCCTGTGTGAGGCGTGCCGGGCGGCGCAAGAGGCACAGGGCAAACTGGCGGCGCCGATGGGCAAGCCGCAATCGGTGCGCGACCTGGTGTGCCATGGCTGCGGCCTGCACTTTGCCGAGTTCTGCCGCACCGGGCATTTAGGCTGCCCGGATTGCTACCTGGAGTTCGAGGCTCACCTCACGGCGCTGCTGCGCCAGACCTGCGGGACCGACTACTTCGAGCGCGACTTCTCCATGAAGCCTGAGGAAGGCAAAGGCGCGACCTTGCGCGATCAACTGCTCGAACTCGAGCGCGCGCTCCAGGAAGCGGTGCGCGAAGAGCGCTACGAGATGGCGGCGCAGATTCGCGACGAGGTGGAGATGCTTAGGGCCGCCTTGGCGGCCCAATAGCGCCATGGTCACTAGCGTGGGCGACCTCATCGAGCGCTGCGTGCGGCGCGAAGAACCGGGCGACATCGTGTTGAGCGTGCGCGCCCGCTTGGCGCGCAACCTGAGCGGGTACCCGTTCCCCCAGCGCGCCAGTAGGGAGCAGCGGCAGGAAGTGCGCACCCTGGTCACCCGTGCCGCGCAGCGCCTCGAAGGCGCGCGGGCCGAGGCCTTCCCGCTCGAGGGCCTCACCTCCGTGGAGCGGCAGGCGCTGTGGGAATGCAACCTGCTCAGCAGCGAGTTGGCCCAAAGTTCGGAGCCGGAAGGAAGCGCACTGCTGCTCAACGCGCCGCGCTGGAGCGTGTTGGTCAACGAAGAAGACCACCTGCGCATATGCAGCGTGCTGCCCGGCAAGCAACTGTCCCTGGCCTGGGCCCGCGTTCGGCAAGCAGAGCACGAGTTCAGCCGCTGGCTCTTGTTCGCGCGCCGCGACAAGTTTGGCTGCCTCACCGCCTCGCCGCTCAAGTCGGGTTTTGGGCTGAGCGGCTCCGTCCTGGTCACGCTGCCGGGGCTGCGGCTGCTGGGCCACCAGGACTCACTGCTGCAGCGCCTGCGGCGACGAGGCCTTGCCATTAGAGGCAGCCAAGGCGAATGGTGCCAAGTCATCGGCGACGTCTTTCAGGTCACCGTGGCCGCCTCTGCCGGCCTCGACGAGGCCGCGCTCTCCGCCGGGCTGGGGCAAGCCATGACGCTGTGCGAGCGCTCGGAGCACAACGCGCGGGAGGCGCTGCAGACCGATCGCGCCACCGACCTGAAGGATTGGGTGGGCCGGGCACTGGGCGTACTGACGCACGCCGAGTTGCTGAGTTCCTCGGAGGCGGCGACCATGCTGGCGCGCGTCCGTCTGGGCGCGCAACTGGGCCTGCTGGCGCCCGAACTGCGGGCGGTGGCAGCCCGGGCTGCGGTGCTCGCGAGGCCCGGCGTGCTGCAGGTGCACCTGGGGCGCGAGATGGACGAAGAGCAACGCGCGATTGAACGCGCCAATGTTATCCGGGGTATGCTAAACTAGGCCCGTTGTTCGGAAGTGTGAAAGGAGACCCAGTGTGGAGGCGGAGGAGAGGTTCACCTCAAGGGCGAAGCAGGTAGTGCTGCGGGCGGCCGAGTACGCGCGCCGCGAAGGCAACGACAGCATCGAGACGGAGCACTTGCTCTACACTCTGATGACGGAAGAAGACTGCTACGCCTGCAAGGCGCTCATCCTACTGGGACACGAGCCGCACCAGTTGATGGACGAGGCCAGCCGCTACTTTGCTCCCCGCCCCTCCTCCCGCGGACGCGGCAGCGAGCAGCCTGAACTCGCGGAAGAGGCCCGTGAGGCCCTAAAACTAGCCCTCGCCGAAGCGGCCAACATGAGTCACGAGCAGGCCGGCACGGAACACCTGCTCCTGGGCCTGCTGGCGGAGCGGCGAGGCATCGCCGCCCAGATACTCCATCGCAACGGCATATCATTGGCCGAGTTGCGCGCCGCCGTCCTGGAGGCGCGCGAAGGACAGCCCGCGCCACGGCGCGGCTCCCATCGGGAACGCGCCAAGACCGGCGCCCTCGACCATTACGGGAGAGACCTGACGCGCGAGGCCCAGGAGGGCAAACTCGACCCGGTGGTCGGGCGCGAGGACATCATCGAGCGCGTCGTGCAGTGCCTCAGCCGGCGCACTAAGAACAACGTGTGCCTGATCGGCGAAGCCGGCGTGGGCAAGACGGCCATTGTCGAGGGTCTGGCGCAGAAGATAGCCGGCGGCGACGTGCCCGAGTTGCTCCAGGGGAAGCGCGTCATCGGCCTGGACATGGCGGGTTTGGTCGCGGGCACCAAGTACCGCGGCGAGTTCGAAGACCGCATGAAGAAGGTCCTCGAGGAACTCCGAGAGTCCGGCGGTCAGGTTATCGTATTCGTTGATGAACTTCACACCCTGGTCGGCGCCGGCGCCGCGGAGGGCGCACTGGACGCCTCCAACATCCTCAAGCCCGCCCTCGCCCGCGGCGAGTTGCGCTGCGTCGGCACCAGCACCCTCGACGACTTCCGTAAGTACGTGGAGAAGAACCCCTCGCTCGAGCGTCGCTTCCAGGCGGTGCTCGTGGACGAACCCACGGTCGAGGAGACCATGGGGATTCTGCGCGGCATCCGCCGCAAGTACGAGGAGCACCACCACGTGGAGTTTACCGAGCGGGCGCTCGAGATGGCGGTGGGTTTGGCCCACCGCTACATCGTGGATCGCCATCTGCCCGACAAGGCGATTGACGTGATTGACGAGGCGGCGGCCCGGGTCCACCTGCGTGTGCTCGCCAGCCCGCCCGAACTTAAGGCGCTCGAGCAGAGCATGGCGGCCATCGAGCAGGAGAAGGAAGAGGCCGTGCAGGCTCTCCAATACGAGCGCGCGGCGGCGCTGCGCGATCGGCAGCAGCACCTGCGACAGCGGATCGAGCAGGCGCGGCGCGCATGGTCCGCGCGCGCGGACAAAGCCACCGCCGTTGTTGATGTCGAGGACATCGCCTACGTCGTCTCGCGCTGGACGGGCGTCCCCATCACCTCGCTCACCGAAGAGCAGAGCAGCAAGTTGCTGCGTATGGAAGAGGCCCTGCACCAAACCATCGTCGGTCAGGAGGAAGCGGTGCGGGCAGTGGCGCGCGCCGTCCGCCGCGCCCGAGCCGGCCTCAAGGACCCGCGGCGCCCGCAAGGCTGCTTCGTCTTCCTGGGCCCGACCGGCGTGGGTAAGACATTGCTGGCGCGCGCCCTGGCGCGCTTCCTCTTCGACGACGAGGACGCTCTCATTCGCGTGGATATGTCCGAATACATGGAGCGCTTCAGCGTCTCCCGCCTCATCGGCGCGCCCCCAGGCTACGTGGGCTACGAGGAGGGCGGCCAACTGACCGAGCAGGTGCGCCGCCGGCCCTACAGCGTGGTGCTCCTTGACGAAGTCGAGAAGGCGCACCCGGAGGTTTTCAACATCTTGCTCCAAGTGATGGAGGACGGGCGCCTTACCGACTCCATCGGCCGCACCGTCAGTTTCCGCGAGGCCGTGCTCATCATGACCTCCAATGCGGGCGCGCGCGCCATTGACGAAGGACGTAGCGTCGGCTTTGCCGCGGGCGGCGAAGAAGAGCCCAGCCAGACTGTCTCCTACCAGCGCATCAAGTCGCGCCTGATGGACGAACTGCGCCGTACCTTCCGGCCCGAGTTCCTCAACCGCGTGGACGACGTCATCGTCTTTCGCCCGCTCACCCCGGACGACCTGCGCGCCATCGTGGACCTGGAACTGAGCAAAGTGGCCGAACAGGTGAACGCTCAGGGGCACGAACTTGAGTTCACCCAGGGCGTCAAGGAACTGCTGGCGCGCGAGGGCTACGACCCTAAGTTCGGCGCCCGCCCACTGCGCCGCGCCATCCAACGTCTGATCGAGGACCCGCTTTCCGAGGAACTGCTCGGCGGAGGCGTGCACCCGGGCGACCGCATCACTGTCAAACTAAAGGGCAAGAAGCTTGTCTTCGAGACCTCCTCGCGGGAGCCGGTGGCTCCCTAGGCCCCCCCGATGACGCGGCGTGCCGCGGTCTTCGTCTGCGGGGACTGCGGGCACGAAAGCAGCAAGTGGTTCGGGCAGTGCCCCGCTTGCCGGCAGTGGAATACCGCCGCGGAAATGGCGGTGCCCCAGGCCGGCCCGCCGCGCAGGCAACCGGCCCAGCCTACTCCTCTCACCGAACTGGCCCACCTTCCCGAGAAGCGCATCTCCACCGGCTACGCCGAGGTGGACCGCACCCTGGGCGGTGGACTGGTTCCAGGCTCGGTGGTGCTCCTCGCCGGCGAGCCCGGCGTCGGCAAGTCCACGCTCCTGCTGCAGGTAGCGGACAAGGTGGCCGCCGACGGGCTCGTCCTCTACGTCAGCGGCGAAGAATCTCCACCCCAGTTGTACAGCCGCTTCCGCCGCCTGGGGCTCACCAGCCCGCAGGTTGTGGCCCTCGCAGAGGCTGACCTCGACGCCATCTGTGAGCAGATTGATCGCCTCGACCCCTGCCTGGCCGTCGTGGACTCCATCCAGGCGGTGCAGGATCAGAGCGTGCTCAGCGTCCCGGGCACTTTCGCTCAGGTGCGGCAGTGTTCCGTGCGACTCACGCGCGAAGCCAAAGAACGCGGCCTCCCCATGGTGATCGTGGGTCACATCACCAAGGAGGGGCTCGTGGCCGGCCCCAAGGCGCTGGAGCATCTCGTGGACACCGTGCTCCAATTCGAAGGGGAACGCACCTTCGCCTACCGCGTCCTGCGCACGCTCAAGAATCGCTTCGGCTCCGCCGAGGAGATCGGCCTGTTTGAGATGGCCGAGACGGGCCTGCGCGAAGTCACCACCCCGGTGGCCTTTGCCCATGGCCCGGAGGAGGCCTTGCCCCCAGGCGCCTGCATCACCTGCGTCATGGAGGGTTCGCGCCCGTTGCTGGTGGAGGTGCAGGCGCTGGTGGCGCCGGCCCGTTTCGGCACCCCACGGCGCCTGACCAGCGGGCTGGACCCCCGTCGCGCGACCATCGTGCTTGCCGTGCTGGAGAAATGCGGAGGCGTGGACTTGGCACAGGCCGACGTATACCTTAATCTAGCTGGTGGCATAAGATGCCAGGAGAGCGCGCTCGATCTGGCGGTCGCGGTGGCAGTAGCCTCAAGCGCCAGTGGGGTAGCAGTCGTGCCGAGCACCATAGTGTGTGGGGAGATCTCCCTGAGCGGGCAGCTGCGGCCCGTGCGCCAGGCTCAACGGCGCCTCAGTGAGGCGCGGCGAGTCGGCTTTGAGCGTTTCGTGGTGCCCGGGGCTCGTAGCGCCGAGGAGGGCACGCTGCTGGCGCCCGTGACTTTGCCGGAAGCGCTGAAGTTGTCCTTGGACACAGCGAGACGTCAGCCAGGAGGCACTTGATGGTTTATCGTATCTTATGGGCACTCTTCACCGGAGCATGGGCAGTACTCGGGGGCATACTCGTTGGCGGGCTCTCCGATTTCTACCTGCGCTACGAGGAGGTGACTTCGCCGCCGTACTCCGCCACCGCCGTGCAGCTGATCAAGTGGGGCTTCATCTTTCTAGGGGTGCTCATCGGTTTCCTGCTGGGCAGCGGCGCTTACCGCAAGATGCTGGACCTGGCAGCGCAGATCGGCCGCCTCTCCCTCTACGATCAACTGGTGGGGGTCATCGGCGCCATCATCGGCCTGGCATTGGCCTCCCTCATCTGCGTCCCCCTGCTCGGTGGCGGCAAACTTGAGGCCGGCCTCGCGGTTCCCATCTTCATCGTGGTCGCCATCGCCTCAGTGATAGCAGGCGTGACCTGGCTGCGCCGCTTGGCCGCCGAACTAGTGCAGCAGTTCCCCGGTATGGCCAAGCTGGTCTACCAGCGCGGCGACACCCGCCCGCACCACCAGCCCAAACTGCTCGACACCAGCGTGGTCATTGACGGCCGCATCCGCGACATCTGCGCCACCGGCTTCCTCGAGGGCCCCCTCTACGTTCCCTCCGTGGTAGTCTCCGAAGTCCAGCGGCTCGCGGACTCCAGCGACGAACTGAAGAGGGCCCGCGGCCGTCGCGGCCTGGGCACCATGGAGAAACTCATGGACGAGTTCCCCCATTTAGTCAGCCTGCTCGAGGGTGGTCCCAGCCTCGGCTTCGAGGACCAAGGCGTAGACCGCCAACTCGTCGCCATCGCCAAGAACCTCGGCGCCGAGATGCTCACCAACGACATCAACCTGGCGCGCGCTGCCGAGGTGCAGGGAGTGCGCGTGCTCAACATCAACCAGTTGGCACTCTCCCTGCGGCCCGAATACGTGCAGGGCGAGGAGATCACGGTGCGCCTGCTCCGCCAGGGAACCGAGCCCGGCCAGGGCGTCGGCTATCTCGACGATGGCACCATGGTCGTGGTAAGCAACGGCGCCGATCACATCGGACAGACGGTCACCGTGGCAGTCACCACCATCTACCAAACCAGCGCCGGCAGAATGGTCTTCGCCGAACTCAAGCAGCCGCCTCCCGCTGCAAGGAGCGAGCGGGCATAGTCTGCGCTGCTATAGTCCCGGCGGCCGGTCAGAGCAGACGGGCGGCGACAGCGACTAGCAAGCTGTTCGTCCGCCTCGGCCCTCACCCCGTCCTCTGGTACTCCTTGCAGGCCATGGAGCGCTGCCGTCTGGTGAGCGAGGTCGTGGTCGTGGCGAGGGCAGAAGAGCGCTCCGCCCTCACCCGCCTGTGCAAGCAAGCGGCCTTCGCCAAGGTCACCGTCGTGTCTCCCGGCGGCCGCACCAGGCAAGACTCGGTGCGGATCGGCCTGCAGGCGCTCAACCCCAAGGTGACGCTCGTCGCCGTGCATGACGCCGCCAGGCCCTTTCTGCCGCTGCCGCTGCTGAGCCGTTGCGTGCGCGAAGCCGCCCGCTCGGGCGCTGCCATCGCCGCCGTCCAGTGCAGCGACACGCTCAAGGCTAGCGAGGAACTCACGATCACCCTTACGCTCAGCCGCGAGGCCGTCTGGCTGGCGCAGACGCCGCAGGTCTTCGACCGCGCCTTGCTCGTGCGGGCCCATCAACAGGCGCGCCGCGACCACGACACCGCCACCGACGACGCCGGCCTGGTCGAAAGGCTCGGCCATCCGGTGCGCCTGGTGCCCTCCTCCGCCATCAACTTCAAGTTGACCACGGCGGCGGACCTGCAACTGGCCCGGCTCGTGGCTCAGGACCAGGACCGCTTGGCGGCGGCGCTGGGATGGTGAGCGCCGTGGGCCCTCCGGCCGGACGCACGCCGTGACCGGACGCGTCGGCATTGGCTATGACCTCCACCCGCTCGCGGCCGGCCGTCGGCTCGTGCTGGGCGGCGTGGTCATCCCGCACTCCTACGGCCTAGCAGGACACTCCGACGCCGACGTGTTGGCGCATGCCGTGATGGACGCGCTGCTGGGCGCCGCCGGATTGGGCGATATCGGCGCCCACTTCCCCGACACCGACCCACGCTACCAAGATGCGGACAGCCTGGCCTTGCTGGCGCAGGTGGTCGAGAAATGCCGCCAGGCCAGCCTTCGCCCCTTCAACGTGGACGCCACCCTGGTCGCAGAACGTCCCCGCCTTCAGCCCCATATCCCCGAAATGCGCGCGAATCTGGCCCGAGTCCTGGAACTCCAGCCGGGCGCCGTTAGCGTTAAGGCTACTACCAACGAAGGCCTGGGACCCGTAGGCCGGGAGGAGGCCATTGCCGCTTATGCCGTGTGCTTGCTCGAGGCGGTCACGCCTCGAGAGGAACCGTCTGGGAGGTGCCTGCAGCGATGGAAGTGAGCATCACCGGCAAGAACATAGACATCACCGAGGGCCTCCGCTTGCACGCCGCCAAAAAGGCCAGTCGCCTCGCTAGGCTGCTGCGCGAAGGCACCAGTGTCCGGATAGTGGCGGGTGTGCAGAAGGGAGTGCAGGTGGCTGAGATCTCGATCCACCTCGACTCCTTTGCGTTCCGCGCCGAAGCGCGCTCCAATGACATGTACCAGTCATTGGACGCTGCCTTCGCCAAACTGCGCCGCCAGGTCGTCAAACTCAAGGACCGCTGGCAGAGCCACCCCCGCCAGGAGAGCGAGGCTAAGAGCGCCCGCCTCTCCGGCACCGCCTTGGCCGAACTACAGGAACGCTTCGAGCCCCCCATCACCGTGAACAAGGCCTACCCGCGCAAGCCCATGACCGTCGAAGAGGCGTGCATGCAACTCGAACTCCGTGGCGCCTACTTCCTCCCCTTCGTCAAC
>CAZGSV010000101.1:0-12536 GCA_964528605.1 uncultured Armatimonadia bacterium | reverse complement strand
CGGCATTGCTTCGGCGCCGCAGAGCCGATGCTGTGCGGATTATAGGTGCCGCCGGAAGAGAGTGTCAAAGAACGGCCGCCCCATGATACGAGGGCAGGATCGGGCCGCGGTGACACCTTGGCGACAACTTCGGGGTTCGCCCGCCGACCACGGGGGCGTGGGTGGTTCCGGCGCCGGCGGCCGGCGGCACAGTAGGGGTTGAAACGCCGCGCGTGCGCGGGTAGAATAGCCCGTGGTTCGGGGGCCGGGCGAGGCCCGGCGCCCCGGCGTAGGCGCGCTCGTAGCTCAATTGGATCAGAGCGCCAGACTACGGATCTGGAGGCTGCGGGTTCGATCCCTGCCGAGCGCGCCATTGTTATTGTGCGGCAGACGGGGGATGCCCAACTTGCCTGATTCCGACCCGTTGGCGCAGAGGGAAGCGGCGGTCGAGCCGCGGGGGGGGCAGGGGGCGGTCACCCTGAGAGCAGTTCTGGCGGGGCTGGCGGGCACCGCGCTCCTTTCCTACCTAACTCCCATCGGCGATGCACTCAACTTCGGCGGCTGGCTGGCTTCGTGTCATCTGCCCATAGGCGTGGTCGTGATCTTCCTCTTGCTGCTGCTGGCGCAGCCGCTCTTGGGCAGAGCGCGGTGGCGCCGGGGCGAGATTCTCACCACCTACGCGATCATGCTCGTCGCCTCCGGCATCCCCTCCTTCGGGCTGACCGCATACCTGCTGCCGACGCTTACCGGGTTTCGCTACTTCGCCACGCCGGAGAATCGGTGGGCCTCGCTGTTCTTCAAGTACATTCCGCACTGGGCGTCGCCCAACGACATGCGCGTGGTGCGCGGCTTCTACGAGGGCTGGCCGGAGAAGCAGGCGCTGCCCTGGGAGGAATGGGCGGCGCCGCTGGCCGCCTGGACGCTGCTGGCGTTGCTCGTCTTCGGCTTTCTCATCTGCTGGAGCGTGCTGCTGCGCCGGCCGTGGGCGGACCACGAGCACCTGATCTTCCCGCTGGTGCAACTGCCATTAGCGATGAGTGAGGGCGAGGTGCGCGGGCGAGCGCTGCCGCCTTTCTTCCACAACCGTCACGTGTGGATGGGTCTTGCGGTGCCCATGGCGATTCACTCGCTCAACGGGCTGCACTTCTACTTCCCGCAGGTGCCCGAGTTCCGCGTTGCGCTGGGACTGAATGATTACTTCACCGGCCGCCTCTTCGGCCAGATCGGTCCCTTCGTGCTGTTCCTGCACTTCAGCGTGGTCGGCTTTACTTTCCTGTTGCCGCAGGACCTCTCTTTCAGCCTGTGGTTCTTCTACTTCGTCTTCAAGACGCAGGCGGTCGTCGCCACCACGCTGGGCTGGAATCTGGACTACGTGGAGAACTATCCGGTGCAGCGCTTTGCCGCCATGCAAATGCTCGGGGCGTTCGTGGCGCTGCTCGTGCTGTTCATCTGGAGCGAGCGCAGGTATTGGGCGGCAGTGTTCGTTCGCGCCTTCACCTGGGGGCGCCCCTTGGATGATCGGGCGGAGCCGCTGTCGTATCGCGCGGCGCTGTGGGGGCTCTTCGTCTGCGGCGGGCTGATCTGCGGCTGGTGGGTAGTCGCGGGGATAAGGCTGTGGCTGGCGATAGTCGCGCTGCTGCTGTTTCTGCTGATCGCGACCGCCCTCACCCGCTTTGTCTCAGAGGGGGGCATGCTCTTCATCCAGGCGCCCTTCCGACCGGCTGACATCGTGGGCGCGTTCGCGGGCACGCGCGTGATTGACCCTCGCAGCCTCACCAATCTCGTCTTCGTGCAGCGGGTGTTCATCTTCGACCTGCGCGCCTTCATGCTCCCCAGCCTGCTCGACGCCTACAAGATCGCCGCGGTGGGAAAGATAGGCCAGCGCCGGCTGCTGGCCGCCCTAGTGCTCGGGATACTCGTGGCCACACCCGTTTCCTACTGGTCCTTCATGACCACGGTCTACCGCCGGGGCGCCACCACGTTGTCGCCCTGGTTCATGATGGGCAGCCCGCAGCAGCCCCCTTGGATCATCACGCACCTGCTGCTCAACCCGCAGCAGGCGAGCCCGTCCAGCATGGTCCTCGTTGCTGCCGGCGCGGTGGTCGCGCTCGCCTGCGGCGCGATGCGCGCGCGCTACATCTGGTGGCCCTTGCACCCCATCGGCTACGCCATGGGGCCCTCGTGGCCCATGATCCAGATGTGGTTCTCGATCTTCCTTGGCTGGCTGGCCAAGTCGCTGATCCTGCGTTACGGCGGTTCGCGCGCGTTCGAGCGCAGCCGCGCCTTCTTCCTGGCGATGGTGCTGGGCGAGTTTGCGGCCGCCGGTCTGTGGCTGCTGGTTGACGTGCTCGCCGGCAAGCCAGGGCACAGGATCTTCCTGACCTGAGGCGGCTAGTAGATCTGTCCGGAGGTCGGGTCGAGCAGCGAGCCGGACCCGCCGAAGCCGAAGAAACGGTCGAAGACCGGGAAGGCTTTGATGCTCAGGCTCAGGTTGAGTTCGTTGCGCTGCTTGTTATAGGTCAGGCGTGCCAGCCAGCAGTGCAGATCGCGCGTTACGCGCGCGCTGGTGTAGTCGAGTTTGCCGGTGAGGGCGTTGTAGCCCGAGCGCAGTTCCAGCAGCCACTCGGGCGTGGCCTGCCAGTCAAGGCTGGCGCGCACGGTGCGCAGTTTGCCCATTTGCGCGTCGTAGTACGCGTTGGCCCGTAGGTTAACCTTCTGCGGCTGATTGAGCATGAAGGTCAGTGTCACCGGGCGGAACTGCGAGCGCTCCAGGTCGTAGCCGGTGGTAATGCGCGCCTGGCCGCGGCTGGGAGCGCCGATGGTCGAGGTAAGGCTAAGGTCGCGCCAGAGGGACCGGCGCAGGTCGTAGCCCGTGGAAAGGGCCAATGAGACATCGGGCTTCTGCAGCGTCAGGCTGCTGCCGATATTGTGGGTCGCTGGCATCTGATCGAAACTCAAGGGGCTATAGCCCTCCGGCCGGCGGTAGGCGTAGTTGGTGCTCCAGCGCCAGCCACCCCCTGGGTTCAACTCCAGATTGGCGCGGCCGTCCACCAGGTATTGGGCGGTGTTGCTCTCGAAGAATGACTGGCGGAAGGCTCCGCCCAGAACGAGTCGGTTCCCCCCCCCTAAGGACACCGTCTTGGACTGCGGGCGCAGATCGACGGAACTGCGGAAGACGCGGTTGCCGGACAGCGTATCGGTGATGCGGCCCAGGCGGAACTCCACCCCCGAGGTCACGCCCCCGGGCAGCGCCAGCGGCGTAGCCGGCCTCGAGGCCAGCACCAAGTCCGGCAGTTTCTCCTCCCAGGGCGAAAACTGGTCTCCGGTGTAGTCATCGCGGTCGAGATCGCTGCGCTTGTCCTGGGTGACGGTCCAGTCGAAGGAGCCCACTGGGCCGCCCAACTCGAGCGCGGAGAAGAGTTCCAGGTTGTCGTGCTGCCCGGGGCCCGTGGAGAAGTCCTGAAACTGGGCGGCGATGCGCGCCTGCACGTTGCCGCCCAGGTCTTGGCGATGCTCGAAGTTGCTGGCCAGGCTGTGGGAGGACATGCTCGTCTTGCTGCTGCTCGAAGTGACCG
Organism: uncultured Armatimonadia bacterium; assembly: GCA_964528605.1. Classification (GTDB taxonomy): domain Bacteria; phylum Armatimonadota; class Zipacnadia; order CAZGSV01; family CAZGSV01; genus CAZGSV01. Next base: position 8,982 of record CAZGSV010000101.1, on the reverse strand, counting down.
CCAGAACGGTGTTGGCGCCCGCCGAGGTGGAGCGGAGATTGAGATTGCTCGTGAGGCGCGTGCTGCGCCCCACGAAGTAGTAGGAGTTCTCCACGTAGGAGAGATTGGCGTTCGCCTGCGTGCCCTGCCCGAACTGCTGCGAGTGCTGGAAGTTGGCGGTCAAGGACTTCTGCTTCCACTGGTGGTAAAGGTAGGCCAGGCCGGTGCCGCCGACCACCGCGTACTCGTGCCTCAGCCCGGTGGCGATCCCCTGTTTCTCCATCAGGTCGAGCAGCACCGTGCCCCGCTGCTCCTGCCTTGAAGTGTAGGCGTAACTCGTCTTTGCGTACCAACCCTCCAAGTCCGTGCGGCCCACTTCCGGCAGGTAGGAGGGGCGCTGGTATGTGCGCAGCGGGATGTTGAGGTCGGGCAACGAGAACCAGCGCCTGCCCTCGACCCAGAAGGCTGGGCGCCGCGCCAAGAGATACTGCCCCGGGACGATCTCGGCGCTGCGGGCGCGGATGGCGTAGTGCGGCGGCGCCAGCGAGCACGAGGTAAAGGTAGGCGAGTCCAGGGTAATCCGCTGTGGCGAGCCCTGTAGGTTGTCCCCGCGTAGATAGAGGGGCTCGACTACGTTGCCCTGGAAGTAGTCGGGGGACAGTGTGGCCGCGGCCTCATCGGCGCGCCAGACGCGGTCGCGCAACTGGATGGTCAGGCCCTGAGCGGCTACCTCTTGGCCTTTACCGGTGAGAGTGACGCCTCCCTCGAACGTCCCTTCTTGCTTCTCCGTGTCAACAGTGAGTTTGTCGCCCTTGAGCGTGAGATCGCGATAGGTGATGGCGACGCCGGTGTCGAAAACGCCCTGTTTGTCTGCCTCGCCGTAGCGCGCATGGTCGGCGGTGATGGTGTAGGTGTTGTCCGCGGGCGCCTCTTGGGCGAGCCCTGGCCGCGGCGCCGCGAGCAGGAGCACTAGGATCAAAGCCCGCCGCACCGCTTACCTCTTGCGGTACAGAAGCGCCAGTGCGACCGCCGAGTACAACGTGCCGGGCAGCCAGGCGAGAAAGGCCGGAGGCAGGAAGCGCCTCTGATTCATCTCGGCGCAAGCAAGGTAGAGCAGGTAGAAGAGGAAGACGGCGGCGATGGTGACGGTGGTGCCGGTGAAGCCGGGGGCGCCGCGCAGGTTGAGGCCGGCGCCGAAGGTGAACAGGACGAAGATGACGCAGGCCGCAGGGAAAGCGAACTTGCTGTGCACCTCAAAGTCGAGCGCGTAGGTGTTGACGTTGGCGCGGCGCAGTCGCGCGATACTGGCGCGTAGTTCCTTGAGGGTCATCTCCTCCGGCCCGCGCTGCCCGCTCCAGAAGGCCTGCGCCACTTCGCCCAGATCAACCATCATTCCCTCGGTGCGCGAGACGATCACCCCCCCGTGCCGCTGGAACTTGTCCGCCTGGGGCGCGACCAGCCGCCACACCTGGTTGCGGTACTGGGCGCTGTCCGCGGTGATGAGAATGGGCAGTTGGCCCGGCTGCTGGCGGAAGATGAGCACGTTCTGCAGGCCCTCAGGCCCGCGCCCGCCGACGTAGAAGTACCATTCGCTCCCCGCTTTGATGAACGAGCCCGGCTGGGGGAGCAGTTCGGGACGTCGCAGCGCCATCCGCCGCAGCGCCTCCTCGGAAACGCGATTCGCCCAGGGCACCAGCGCCTCCCCGACCGCGAAGGTGCCCAGGGAGAGCACGACCGAGAAGGCGAAGGCGGGAAGAACCAGCCGGGCGGTGCTGATGCCCGCCGCGCGGATGGCGGCGAACTCGGAGTCCTGATTGAGCCGGCTGGCGGTGAGCGCTCCAGCCAGGGCGGCCGCCACCGGAACCGCGTACTCGAAGACCAGCGGCAACTTGTAGAGCAGGAAGGCGGCCACATCGCGGACTGGGATGCGTTTCTCCAGCACGATCTGAACCTGCCGGTAGAGCGTGTCGCCAAGCATGATGACCGCGAAAAGCACGATGCCCACCATCAAGGGGGGAATCAACTGGCCGACTATGTAGCGGTCTAGTCGCTGCGCCAGCGGCATGGAGGCATTATAGCGCGGGCAACGCCGAAGGCGTGAACGCCGGCGCCCCGAGTACCAAGGCAATCCGCGCTGCAAACCTCATTTCACTTGGGCGGCCCCGAGGGAAACGCCGCCACCGCGAACACGCCCAGCGTTATCAGCAGCACCCCGGCCCCCTGAATGCCCGATAGACGCGAGCGGAACACGACGGCGAGCACGATCTGGGTGACAAGAAACGACAGGCCGAAGGCAACGCCCATCGCGACGTTCACGTTCATCTTGCGGTAGAGGACGATCAAGATGTAGGAGCCGGCGACGCCGATGACGTTGGCCATGACCCAGTGAGGCACGGCGGCGCCTTGAGTCAGGCTGCCGTACTTGAACACTACCTGACAGATCGCCTGCGACGCCACGAACAAGGTAAGCCAAAAGGCGATGCTCCACATCTGTTCAGCCCGTCCTTTGGGGAGATTCATCCGGCCAGGCCTGGGCCAGGCGTCACGCGCGGGCGCCCGCCCCTACGGTCTGGTCTGCCGCGGCCCGTATGACGCGCTCCACCAGGCCGCCCGGCTCGCAGGGGCCGCTCAGGTCCTTACCTTCCATCGCCGCCGGCAGCGCCCACAGCATCATGTTCTGGTAGTAGTCAGTGCCGTAGAGGCGCTGGCCGGTGTCGCCGCGGACCATGTTGGTCAGGTCCCAGGGGATGCGCTGCGCGATGACTTGGTTGTGCATGTTGCGGCGAGCGAGCTCGATCCCCAAGTCGAGCTCGCCGGCGTAGATGTAGGTCATGGCGAGAACCAAGACCTCCGGCGGAAACATGGCATAGCCCCCGTACTCCGCGACCTTCTCGTCAGGCGGCAGCGGGCCGCCATCGGGACGGGCGAAGTTGGCGGCGCCGCAGCAAGGCGTCAGGGCTACGTTGCAGCGCTTGATCGTCTCGAGGGTCGCCTTGACTCTGTCCTGCCTAAAGACCCCCGGCAAGCCGTGGAAGACCGCCGCCCATTCGCCGTCCAACTGGTAGCCCATCACGTCGTCGGACTTCTTGCCGGTCTCAAGGTCGTAGTAGTTGAGGTAGTAGGAGCCGGCCCACATCTTCTCTTCCATCGCCTGGCTGCCCTGCGCCAGCCAGTCGCGGCACCGCCTCGCGAACTCGGCGTCGCCCATGCTCTCGGCCATTCGCTGCGCGACTCTGAGCATCGAGAGGTGCAGCCCGCCCAAGTGAGAGCACATGCCCAGCCACTCCCCGCGCTCGAACCACTCCATGCCCTCGTTGCCCACCGGCATGCTGATCACGCCTTCGGGGTCGGGGCGCAGGTTGACGGTGAAGATGGTCGCGCGCTTGACCGACTCGTAGAACTCGCGCAGCACGGCGTCGTCGCCGGTCCGCAGCCACACGCGCCCGACCAAGTCCACGTAGCACATGCCGTTGAGGCTCTTCTGCCATTCCCACGACGGCGTCGCCATGTCCGGCAGCCCCCATCGGCCAATGAGGAAGGGCGCGGCGCCGTCCTCGCGCTGGTATTGCTTGTAGCCTTTGAGCGTGGACCAAGCCAGTTCGGGGAAGAAATAGACGATGGGCAGGTTGCCGTACCAACTGCACGGGATGCACTCGATCTGCGGGCAGCCGCGCGGGCTCTCGTTGAGGCCGAAGAAACCCTCCGGGTAGCACCAGTCGCCTAGGGGGGGCCGGGCCATCGCCCAGTAACTGCACTCCGGTATCAGCGCCAGGTTGTTTACCAGCGTGTCGCGCAACCACACCGGCAATTCGCGCGCCGAGTAGACGGCCTCTTGCCAAGCGAGAATGCGGCCCAGCAGGGACTCGTGTTCTCTCGCCAGCCGGCGCGCCACCTCCAATGCGCTGCGGTAACGCGAGGCGTACATGTGCGTGTAGCGGTTGTTGTCCGCGCCCTGCCACTCCGGCGCGTACCAAGTGAGCAGCAAGCGGACCATCGTCTGCTCGCCTGCGGCCAAGGAGAAGTCCACGGCGACCGTCGCGCCCGCGTCCTGGAAGAGGGCCATGCCGTCGCGCTCTCGACTCGGGGGCTGAGGCAACTCCAAGCCGATCTTCGCCCACGCCTTGCCGTTGGCGCCGAGGCCCCCTCCCACTTGCACGCTCTCTGAACCGATGACCGCGAGCAGGTAGCCCACGCCCTCGAGCGTGGTGACCATCACACCGCGAAAGTCCTCTTCAATCGGGCGGCGCAGGAACTCCGTCGCGCTGGCCTCCTCAGTCGTGGGGCCCGGAAAAGTGAAGGCGAGCGTGCCTTGCTGCGGCTGAGAGGTGATGTTGCGCAAGTGGACTTCGAAGATCGCGCCGGGGATGTTGGAAGCCGCCGTGTCGCCGGGGAGGAAGGGCGCCCAGGCACGCATCCCCACGCTCACCGGCGCCTCCAGGTCATACTCGAGGTCGGCGACGGGATAGTGTCCCCAGTAATGGATCTCCTTCGCCGCTCTCACGCCCTCGATCTGGGGCAGTCGCTGGTAGTCCTGCCGCTCCGCGAACATGGGGTCCGTGCAGATGGGCGCCTCCCCGCCGTCCAGTATTCTCCGCGTGGTCAGGACCCAGGTCTCGTCGCTAACCGAGAGCGCGAGGAAGGGCAGGTAGGTCGGGGGCACTCGCGGGATGGGCGCTTCTCCGGGCCGCCGCCGGCCGGCTGGGTTGAAGATGCTCGAGTAGCCGAGTACTCCCGCGACCTCAATGTCCAGGCAGCCGGTGCTGATGCCTCCCAGCGGCACGCCGCAGCAAGGCGGCTGCGCGGTGCGATAGATCACCCCGCTTACTGGCTCCGAGAACCCCTCCGCCGCAAACTCGACCCACTCCAACTCCGGCAAGTCAACCGGGAAAAGCCTCGTGTGCATCGGCCCTCGCTCCTCGCCTGCGCGGTTGCGGCGCACCTGGTCGCACGACAACTGCCGCGGCAGCCGCCGTCCGTGCGCGCTTCTACGGCCTATCGTATCCGAACTATGGCGTGCAAGTGTAGCGAGGGAACCGTGAAGGAGAGCCAGCCGTCGGCATCTTGGTAGGGCAGAGGAGTGCCCTCGGGTAGGAGCGTCACCTCGCGCACAGCGGAGCCGTGGCGCAACCGGACCGGAACCTCCAGGACCACCGGCACCGCTTCCGTGGCTGGCTTCCCAGCCACGCGTTTCTCCGCATACCCGTTGACCAGATGCAGGAACAGGTCATCCCCCCGCCGCCGCAGGCTGACCTCCACCGCAGGGGGGGCCTGCACTTGCAGCGGCCGCTCACCCAGGCAGTAGTCGAGCAGGTTGGCCACCAGGTGGCGAAGCGGCGGGTATTCCCGCTGCCAGTACGGCGCAAAGACCTCGGCGGCGATGAAGGCCGCCGCGCCCTCTCCCACGCGGTTCACTGTGATGCCCGCAAAGCCCGAGTCCTGCCCGGCGGGGGGCTGCCCCCAGGAGACGAAACGCCGTTCCGTCTGCTCGGTGCGTGGGTGCACTAAGGCGCCGATCTGCTCCGCCCCGTGCAGCCAGCAATGCACCGACGGCCCCTTCACGCAGATGGGAGAGCGAGGAATGTCGCGCCATAGGCTCTCCTCGCTCGGGCTGAGGTAGGCCGTTGTGTAGGTCGAGGCGCCCTGGCAGGTGATCCCAAGAAGGTCCACAAGGGCCGGCCAGTCGCGCGGCCGCCCCCTCTGATCCCTCCAGCCGGTCATGTAAGTGGCCAGCAGCACGCCCCCCCCGTTAACGTAGTCGCTCAACGCCGCCGCCATCTGGTCCGAGAGGCACTGCTGGTCGGGAAGCACGACCGCGCAGTACTCGCCCAGCCTTTCGAGCAGCACTTCCTCGTTGCACAGGCTGAAGTGGAAGCCGCTCTCGGTGAGCGCCTTGTGCGCTCCGCGGATGGGGTCCAGAGCGCCACCGGCATGCACGTTGGGCCCGGTGCGCCAGAAGTGCGTCCAGGCCGAGTGCAGGACGGCAATCTGGGGCACGCTCTCGGTGTGCAGGCAGTACTGCTCCCGCTCCTCGACGAAGCGGAAGACCTCGCCGATGAGGTCGTAAGTCGCGGGGTCGCCCACGCCCTCGGGGTAGAACTGGTCGCCGATGTTGACCAACGCGCCATTGGCCAGCATCGCCGCCGCCTCCTGCTTCAGCAGCGCCGCCGGCCGGAAGGTCCAGTCCCCCCAGCCCTCGTGGAAGCGGGTGGTGATCATGTCGTAGGGCACTCCGAGCGTGGTCAGGTAGCGGCATTCGAACGAGGCGTTCACCGTCATCAACTCGGTGTCCGGCGGGTCCATCGTCAGGAAAGTCACGCCGTCAACCGGCACGGGCTCCGGCTGCCGGGTCGAGTAGGACCAGTTGCCCGCCAGGTGAACTCCGGGTCGGATTCTGTCTATCAGGCGGCGCACCCGCGTTTCGAACTGGACGCCGATGTGCCGCCGCCAAGCGCAATAGTCGGCCCACAGCGGATCGTCGGCGTCCTTGGGCAGTGGCTGCCCGAACTCCGCCTCGAACCTCCGCCGGCAGTACTCGCAAGCGCAATACGGCGGCCGCGTGAAGTCAAAGAACAGGCCGTCGAGGTCGTAGCCCTCGAGCAACTCGCGCACCTGGGGGAGCACCAGTTCGTCCACATAGGGGCCGGTCAGGCACGGCTGCCCGAAGCGGCCGGAATAAGGACGGCCCTCGGCGTCCACCATGGCCCAGTCCGGGTTGGCGCGGCAGGCCAGGTCGTCCACGGCGAGGCTGTAGTAGACGCCGACGGCGATGTCCTCGCGGTGCGCCACGGGGATCAACTCTGCCAGTAGGTCATGGCGCAGCCGCGGGTGGCGGTTGCCGGCCTTGGTGAAGTAGTAGGAGTGGCCGTAGTGGCACTTGGCGAAGAAGTTCACCGCGTTGGCGTGGGCGCGTTTGAAGAGCGCCACCGCCGCCTCGGGGTCGAACGCCTCCGTCACCTCCGGTAAGAACGCCGGGGTGTGGAAGTCAATGTGCAGCCGCCTCGCGCGCCTGGTGAAGCCTTCTATAGGCACGGTCAACGCCTCCCTTGCTGGTCGGCGACTAGCCGCAGCGGCCGTTGACCCCCACTACCGACCGCCGGCCGGCCCTCTTTGCTTCACAAAGTTGAGCAGCCCACCGGCAAGCACGATCTCGCGCTGCCGCTCGGTTAGATTATGCCGTACTTCGAAGGCGAATCCGTCCCTGGAAGCGGACACTTCCGCTGAACGCCCGGCAACGCGCACGGTGAGCGTCTCCCGGCCCTCGCGGAGCGCCTGAGCGGCCTCCCGAATCTCCAAGCGGCCGCCCGCCTCGAGGCGGGCGTAGTCGGCCGGGTCAACGAATGTGAGCGGCAGGATGCCGAAGTTGATCAGGTTCGCGCGGTGGATGCGGGCGAACGCCTTCGCCAGCACGGCCCGCACGCCCAAGTGCATCGGCGCCAGCGCCGCGTGCTCGCGGCTCGACCCCTGCCCGTAGTTGTCTCCTCCGACGACGCAGCCGGAGCCCGCTTCCTTGGCGCGCGCGGCGAACTGGGGGTCAATGCGACTGAAGACGTACTCGGAGATGGCCGGTATGTTCGAGCGCAGCAGTAGAATGTCGGCGCCGGCGGGCATTATGTCGTCCGTGCTGATGTTATCGCCGACCTTGAGCAGCACCTGCATCTCCACCGTCTCCGGCAGCGGCCCGCGCAAGGTGAGCGGCTTGATGTTCGGGCCCCGCTTGACCTCCACCGGCGTCCACTCCGGCGGGGGGGGGATGAGCAAGGAATCATCCACCAGATACCGCTCCGGCGCCTCAATGACCGGCGGCTCGCCCAGCGTGCGCGGGTCAGTGATCTTGCCCGTCAGGGCGGAGGCGGCGGCGACGGCCGGGCTGGCGAGATGGACCAATACGCTCGGGTGTCCCGCGCGCCCGCGGAAGTTGCGGTTGAAGGTGCGAATGGAAACCGCGTCCGTGCCGGGCGTCTGGCCCATGCCGATGCACGGCCCGCAGGCCGCCTCCAGCAGCCTCGCGCCCCCGCGTAAGATGTCACCCATGTTGCTGTTGGCGACGAGCATTTGCAGCACCTGCCGCGAGCCGGGGCTAATGGTCAGGCTCACCTCGGAGGAGACCACATTGTTGCGCAGGATGGCCGCGACGGTCATGAGCGCGTAGTAGGAAGAGTTGGTGCAAGAGCCGATGCACACCTGGTCAATGTGCTGCCCGGCTAGTTCACGGAGCGGCTTGACGTTGTCCGGGCTATGCGGGCAGGCAATCAACGGCTCGAGGCTGCCCAGGTCTATCTCGACCTCCTCGTCGTAGGTGGCGTCGCGGTCGGCGGCGAGCGCCTGCCAGTCCTGCTCCCGCTCCTGCGCGCGCAGAAAGGCCCGCGCGCGCTCGTCGCTGGGAAAAATGGAACTGGTGGCGCCCAACTCGGCGCCCATGTTGGTAATGGTCGCGCGGTCGGGCACGTCGAGCGTCGCGACGCCCTCGCCATCGTACTCCAGGAGGTAGCCGACGCTGCCCTTGACGGTGCGACGCCGCAGCAGTTCGAGTATCACGTCCATGGGCGAGACCCAAGGACCGAGGCGGCCGCGTAGGATGACGCGCAGCACCTTGGGCATCGTCAGGTAGAAGGGATGACCCGCCATGGCCACGGCCACGTCCAGCCCCCCCGCGCCGATGCCCAGAGCGCCGATGCCGCCGGCGTTGGGGGTGTGGCTGTCCGCGCCGAGGAGGGTGACGCCGGGCTTGGCGAAGCGCTCCAGATGCACCTGGTGGCAAATGCCGTTGCCCGGCCGAGAGAAGTAGGCCCCATACTTGGCTGCCATGGTGCGCAGGAAGTTGTGGTCGTCGGCGCTCTGGAAGCCGGTCTGCAGCGTGTTGTGGTCAATGTAGGCGACGGTGGGATGCGTGCGGACGCGCGGCGCCTCCAGCGCCTCGAACTGAAGCCAGGCCATGGTGCCGGTGCTGTCCTGGGCGAGGCCCTGGACCATATATACATGTACAGCACTAAGCACTCTGAAGTC
>CAZGSV010000100.1:0-12746 GCA_964528605.1 uncultured Armatimonadia bacterium | reverse complement strand
GGGCGGGGCGGCAGATACCGCAAATCAACGCCTTACCGTCCGCACACGTTAACCGCAAACGTTCGAATTGCGGGTCGCGCCGTTCGCGTCCTTGCCCGACCTCCTGGCAGCAGAGGGCGCAGGGGCGAGCCGCCTGGTTTACCCGCCGTAGGAGGGCTCGCCCGCCGAAGAACGTCCGGCAGAGACGTCCTCCTTCGGCGGGCAAGCCGGACGCTACAACCCAGAGCCCCGGACGGGGGGTGTTCTCAACAGAGCGGCGTGAAGGCCGACGCTACAGCGACGTCGGGCGCAAAGTCATGCCTGAGGCGGGCTCCTACACCAAAGCGCCGCCGTAACTCAAACCTTCAGGTTTGACGGGGTGGGAGCGGGGTCAGCCCATGGTAGGACATCAAGGCTAGAGCCTTGAGTTGCGACACAGGCGGTGCCTGGCGCCGTCGCCCCGCGGCCCTGCTGAGGCGGGCAGGCCGGAATGCCGCTCCTACAGGGCAGAGGGCGGGCCCGGTCGCGTCCTCCTGGACGCGGGCGCCGAACCTCGCTACAATCGAAGGGATTGCTTCAACATTCACTCGGGGCAAAGCCTATGATCAGTCGAGTCGCATCAGTGTCGTTGTTGTGCGGGGTAACGTGCCTGCTCTTATCTGGCTCAGGAGGGATCTGCGCCGTGAATCGTCCGCCGGACATCTGGAACCTCAAGGCCATCATCACAGATCCGCTGGAGGTGCAGGTCCGGTCGGAGCGGAGCGCGGACTTCAACGGCGTGGCCCTGCTCGAGCGGGAGGTGACCTTCCGCTCGGAGAGGTGGCGCGGCAAGGAGATTCGCATCGCAGCCCACGTGGCCATGCCGGCCGGGGAGGCGAAGTTGCCTGCCCTGATCATCGGTCACGGCCACGGCGGCGCGGGCTCGATGGACATGGCCCGTGGCTACGCCGCTGCGCATCATCTCATCGCGGTGTCCATAGATGGCCCTGGCCAAGGCGACTCGACCGGGCCGCGCGACTGCATGGGTAACTGGCTCGACGTGCTCAACGACCCAAGGGACAGTTACCTCTACCACTACGCGGTGGCGGGAATGCGGGCCGTGACCTACGTCAGCAGGCTTCCCGAGTGTGACCCCAACCGCGTCGGCGTCACCGGAGGCTCCATGGGCGGCATCATGACGCTGCTGGTCAACGGCGTGGACACGCGCCTCGCCTGCGCGATTGACAACGCGGCGTGCGGGGCCTGGGCTGTGGGCGCCAAGGACGCCTCGTGGATTCGCGCGCTGATGATGGAGGGGATGGGGTTGCAGGCGCACTCGCCTGCGGTTGCCACCTTGCTGCGGAACCTGGACCCCGCGCTCTACATCCCCACGCAGCACTCGCCGCTGCTCATCATTCTCGGGGCGCAGGACGAGTTCTTCCCGATCACCTCGCTGGCGGAGACGGTCGCCGACCTGCACGGCCGCCACCGACTCACCTACATCGCCGACTGGGACCACGGTCTCTACACGCAAGACAACCCCGCGCTGCAGACCTACGACAACGCGGCGGCGGCGTCCCTGCGCGTGGACGGGTCCACCAAGCGATGGATTGACTACTACCTGCATGGCAAGGGAGCGCCCATCCCGCGGGCTCCCGTGCTCCGGCTAAGACAGTCGGGGGGGGCAGTGCTATGCCGGGCGACCGTGGACGACGGTACGGGGGTCAAGGCGGTGCGCTTGTGCTATTCCACTGACGGCGCCTACACGTTTGATCGTTTGGCGATGGGTGGCGCGGGAAGCGCTTGCCAGGAGCGACTCTCTCTAAGTCCGGCGGAGGGGCAACTGCTCGCGGCGTTTGTCGAGGTCGAGTGGGAGGACGGGCTGTTCCTTTCCTCGCGGCCTGTGATGGGGCCGAAGTTCCGCTGCCGCGTTCGGCCCGCGCCCTTCAACGAGGCCACCTACGTCATCGAGCGCAGCGAGGAATCGGCGGCGCAGTTCCTGGAGACCTTGCGCGCGGACCCGTCGCTGCCTCTGGACGAGCGGCTGTGGTGGGAGTTCCATCTGGCGGGGATGTGGGCGGGCATCCGGCGATACGAGAAGGCGGTGGAAGTCTATCAGCGTGTGCTGGAGCAGACGCCCAGCCAGCCGGTGGACGACATCGTGCCGGTGACGCTACTGAGCCTGGCGCAGGTCTATGTGAGACAGGGCGCCAAGGCGCGCGCGATAGAGGCGCTGAAGCGGGCCCTCGAGGTATGGCCGACAACACCGGACGCCGCGCCCAAGGAGATAGAGAAAGCGCGGGCGTTGCTGGACACGCTCTCTTCTGGTTAGGGCTGCGCGGGCTCTGGAGCGGGCGGCTCGAACAATAGGCTGCGAGGAGGCTTTGAGCGGATAGCCAGCCCCGCCTGACGCGCGCGAGGCAGGCGGGGAGAGTCAAGGATACCGATGAGCGAACAACGCAAGATCAACGTGGCCGCGCTCATGGGCGGACGCACCGCCGAGCACGAGGTCTCCCTCAACACAGGGCGGATGGTCGCGGCCGCGTTGGACAAGGCCAAGTACAACGTGAAGCCGGTGGTAATCACCAAAGAGGGCAAATGGGTGCTGCCCGCCGGCTATCTGCGCGAACTCCCCTCGGGGGGGGCCGAGGACACTGACCTGACAGCGGGCATGCGCGAGTCCGAGCCGGTGAGCCCCGGCGAGGCGCTCGCCAGGGCGACCGAGGAGAAGGTGGCCGAGTCGGCCGACGAGCACATTGATGTCGTCTTCATCGCCATGCACGGGCCTTACGGCGAGGACGGGACGGTGCAGGGGCTGCTGGAGATAGCCGGCATCCCCTACACCGGCTCCAACGTGCTGGCGAGCGCGCTGGCGATGGACAAGGTGAAGTCGCGCGAGGTCTTCGCGCAGCATGGGCTGCGGGTGCCCAGCTACGAGGTCGTGACCGCCGGAGAATGGCAGGGGGATCGCGGTTCGGCCGTGCGGCGTGTTGTCGCCGGTCTTGGGCTGCCGGTGGTGACCAAGCCCGCCGCGCTGGGGTCGAGTGTGGGAGTGACCATCTGCGATACGGAGGGCCAACTGGCTCAGGGCATCGAGCAGGCGTTCGAGTACGGCGAGCGCGCGCTCGTTGACGAGTTCATCGGCGGCATTGAGGTCGCTTGCGGGGTGCTCGAGGTGCTGGGCAGCGAGGAGCCCATGGCGCTGCCGCCGACGGAGATTGTGCCCAAGGAATCGGCGTTCTTCGACTACCACTGCAAGTACATCCCCGGTGCGACGGAGGAGATAACGCCGGCCCGCATTGACGCGGAACTGACGGCGACGGTGCAGCGCATGGCCGTGGCCGCGCACAGGGCGCTGGGCTGCGGTGGCGTGACGCGCGCGGATTTCCTCATCCGCGACCGCGAGGCCTTCCTGCTGGAGATCAACACGATTCCGGGGATGACGGAGACTTCTTTGGTTCCGCAGGCCGCGAAGGTGGCGGGGATCGGTTTTCCTGAGTTGCTGGACCGGCTGGTTCAACTGGCGCTGGAGGCGCACGCCCGCAAGCGCATCAAGACGGCGCGGTGAGTGGAAGACAGGAAACTAGGGGCGGCGGGGCTGTTGGGAAATCCGGGGGGGGTAGCGGGAGAGGCGAGGGGGAAGGATGGGAGTAAAGGGAGGGGGGAAGGAGGAGGGGCGGGTGAGGGGGAGACAGGAGCGGGGGGGTTACTCGGCTCGGAGTGCGACGCGCCCCCAAACGTAGGGGCCGCAGGCTTGCCTCGGCCCGCGGCACCGCCAGGCGCCGGGACCTCCGGCATCGGGCCTATCAAGGCCAACGCCTTGAGTTGCTCCCCCCTCCGTGCGCATACTGCCCCTATAGGACCACGACTTCAGGAGGCCCTTCAATGCCGGTGCGAGTCTTCGATGACGTTGAGATGCGACTGCTGAAGGAGGTGCTCGACTCGGGCAACCTGTCGTCAATGGGCGGCCAGATGACCGCCCGCTTCGAGGCGGCGTTCGCGGAGGCCGTCGGCACCAAGCACGGCGTCGCCATGAACTCCGCCATGTCCGTGCTGCATGCCTGCCTCATGGCCGTCGGTGTCGAGGCCGCCGACGAAGTCATCTGCGACCCCGTTTGTGTCTTCGGCGCGGTCGCGGTGATGTACGCGAACGCCGTTCCCGTCTTCGTGGACGTCAACCCCGTGACCTGGAACATGGACCCCGGCCTCATCGAGGCCAAGATCACCGAGCGCACCAAGGCCCTCATCGTCACGCACGTCTGCGGCCTGCCTGCCGAGATGGACCGCATCACCGACGTCTGCAAGAGGCACAAGGTCGCCGTCATCGAGGACTGCGCCCACAGCCTCTTCGCCACCTACAAGCGCCGCCCCGCCGGCTCCTGGGGCGACATCGGCTCCTTCAGCTTCCAGATGTCCAAGCAGTTGGCCCTCGGGGACGGCGGCATGGCCGTGACTAATGACGAGGAGTTGGCGCACCGCCTGGGCCTGCACGCGGGAGCGCCGACGTTCCACTCCACCGCCTGCGGCCTGCACTACAACTACCGCATGAACGAGCAGACGGCCGCCATCGGCCTAGGCCAACTGGAGAAGGCTAAGCGATACATCCAAGAGTTGATGGAGATCGGCGCCGCCTACGACCATGCCGTCGCGCCTTTCGCCTGGCTGCGCGCGCAGAACGGCCCGGCGGAGGCAGTGCACACCTATCACCTCTGGGGCTGCCGCTTCGAGGGCGATGCCCACGGCATCTCTCTGGATGACTTCAAGCGCGTGCTCGAGGAAGAGAAGTGCGCCGTCTCCATCGGCTACACCGGCATGCCCGCCTACAAGCATCCGCTCATCGCCGAGCGCCTCGGCTACGGCAAAGGCTGCCCACTCGACTGCCCGCTCTACCTGGGCCGCAACAACCGCTACCCCGAGGGCCTCTGCCCCCAGGCCGAGGACCTCTTCAAGCGCCTGATGCTCGTCTACACGTTCGGCCTCAAGGAGGAGCAACTCGCCAACGCGGAGCGACTGCACGGGGTCGGCGAGCGGCTGTCCTAGCCTGGGCTGGAGCAACACGATGGCACGGAACCCGCTGCTCGCGGCCTACCTCCAAGACGACGCCAGGCGCGCCTCGCTCAACACGCAACGACGCAACTACTGGTCTGCCTATCTGCCGGAGATCTTCGACCGCCTCGGAGTGACCGCGGAAGCGATCGCCCCCCCTGCGCTGGCCGACCCGCAGGCCCTGGCGCGCTTCGCAGTCATCTGCCTCGGCGACGCGGACGCGCGCGACCTACCCGACGCCGCGCTGCCCAACCTCGAGCGCTGGGTGCGCCTCGGCGGTGTGCTCATCGCCTACAACCTCTCCGGCGCGGACGACATATTCGGCAACGAGACACCGTGCGTGGTCGAGCAAGGCGAGGACGAGTTTCGCATCTCCGGCTATCTGGAACTCGGGCGCCGCCGGCTCACCCAAGGCGTTCACTCTCCGGTGCACCCACGTCAGCACCTGCTCGCCATTTCTCCCCTGCGCCCCGTCCGCCCGAAGGAATCCGTCGCCATCGCCCGCTATTGCGCCGCCGGCAAGCGCGCTCCCCTCGACGGCGCCGCGGCCACGGCCACCGACCGAGCGCTCATCACCGCCCGCCGCCTCGGCCGTGGGTGGGCCTTCTACTTCGGCTTCGACTTCGCCCAAACAATGTGGTGCCTGCACCAGGGCCGGCCCGTGGAGGCCGACCACGACGGCGACGGCTACCTGCGCTGCGGCGACGCCATCGTCATCGGCGACAACGACACCGAGGTCGCCTACAGCGACGAGCTGCTCTTCCTTCTCCAGAGCATGATCGGCCGCCTGCCCGTCCCCATGGTGCATCGGATCCCGCCTCAGGAAGGCCAGGTCGCCGACCTCCTGCTCTACTTTGGCGGTGACGACGAGTGCATGCCCGAGGTGCAGTTGCCCGCCTCCGAGTTCATGAAAAGCCGCGGGCTCCCCTACCACATCAACATAATGCCTCTGAAGGGCCGCTTCGCCGTCTCGCCGGCTGAGTTCCGCGCCCTCGAGGCCAACGGCCACGAGCCCTCGCTTCACTACAACTTCATGGACGGCTTCAACCATCCCACCGGGTTCACGCAGAGACAGGTGCTCGCGCAGGCCGCGCTCTTCCGCCGCCACTTCGGCCGGGCGCCCGTCTGCACCGTGAACCACTGGTGCCGCTGGACTGGCTGGGCCGAGCCGGCGCGCTGGATGCTCGCCGCGGGAGGTCAGGCCGACAACAGCCACATTCACCACGGCAGCCCCCCCCTAAACCCCGTCAACCTCATCGGCTTCGCCTTCGGCACCGCCTTCCCCTATCACTTCTGGGACGACTGGCGCGCCGGCAATCGCCGCCTCCCCTTCCTCGAGGAGCCCATCGTCGCCTACGAGGTCGGCTATGGCACCGACGGCACTGACCTCCCCAGCTTACGCCGGGCGCTGCGCCTCGCCGCGCATTACCACCTCACCATGGACTTCTTCTACCACCCCGTCTACATCGCCCGCGTCGAGCCCTGCCGCCGCGCCATTGACGAAATGCTCCGCTACCTGGAGGAGCAAGGCCTCATTGCTGCCTTCATGGGCAACGATGAGTTGGCGCGCTGGTGGTCGGCCCGCTCGCAGGCGCGCATCGAGGCCGCTGGTTTCGAAGGCGACGCCCTCCGCTTCGAGGCCGAGTGCGACTACCGCGGCGGCTTTGTGGTCAAGGCGCCGATTGGCTCTGCCACTGTCGCCGAGTGCCGCTGCGGCCGCCGGCTCGCCCAGTGCCGCCTGGTGAGCGAGTTCGGCCAGAACTGGGCCCTCATCCCTCTCGATCCAGGGCGCCACCACCTCAGTTTGCGGCTCGCGGCCGGCCCGTGATATTATCCTCGCCGTGGAGCGGCACCTTCGCCCGGTCACCAACGAGAGATGGGCAGTACAACAGCACAGGTGAGACGCCTTAGACGGAGGCGGGCTGCGCTTCAGGCCCGGCCCTCGGTGCGTCGTACGACCGCCTGCGTGGAGTAACGAACCAGAGGTCGGCAAGAGGGCCAGTGGCGAGGTCCTGCCGCCCGTCTATCACCTGTTTCCCCGACTCGGCGCACCTAGGCTAGTTGCTGTTTGCTCGCGCCGGACGGTCCCGCCGCGAGCCGAGTGAAAGGAGAAAATGCGAGCGATGTCGAAGTTCAACCTGCTTCGGCCGCCTGTGGAGAAGTTGGAGGTCGAGCACGTGGACGAGCCTGACCTCCTGCGGGGTATGTTCCCCTACGACGAGGTCCCCCGCCTGGTCTTCGACGGCGTGAGCGTGCCGCTGGACTTGCCCGACGACATCTTCATCACCGACACCACCTTTCGCGACGGTGAGCAGGCGCGCCCCCCCTACACGGTCAAGCAGATCGTTGACCTCTACGACATGCTCCACCGCCTCGGCGGCCCCAACGGCGTCATTCGCCAGTGCGAGTACTTCCTCTACAGCGACAAGGACCGCGACGCCGTCAACAAGTGCCTCGAGCGCGGCTACCGATACCCCGAGGTCACCGGTTGGATCCGCGCCGTCAAGTCCGACTTCCAACTGGTCAAGGACATGGGCCTCAAGGAGACGGGCATTCTCACCTCCGCCTCCGACTACCACATCTTCCTCAAGTTGGGTAAGACGCGCGAAGAGGCGCTCGCGGGTTACATGGATCTCGTCTACACCGCTCTCGAGACCTGCGACGTCATCCGCTGTCATCTCGAGGACGTGACGCGCGCGGATATTTACGGCTTCATCGTCCCCTTCGCCCAGCGCCTGGTCGAAGCCGAGGAGGAGATCGGCAAGCCCATCCGCATCCGCCTCTGCGACACCATGGGCTACGCCGTGCCCTACCCCGAGGCCGCGCTGCCGCGCAGCGTGCCCAAGTTGGTGCATGCGCTCGTCCACGACGCGGGCGTCAAGAAGGAACGCCTCGAGTGGCACGGGCACAACGACTTCCACAAGGTGCTGGTGAACGCCGAGGCCGCCTGGCTCTACGGCTGCGCCGCCGCCAACGGCGCCCTGCTGGGCTTCGGCGAGCGCTGCGGCAACCCGCCGCTCGAGGGTCTCTGCGTTGAGTACGCCTCGCTCCTGGGCGCGACCAACGGCATGGACCTGACCGTCATCACCGAAATCGCCGACTACTTCCGCAAGGAGATCAAGGCCGACATCCCCGCCAACTACCCCTTCGTCGGCGGCAACTTCAACATCACCGCCGCCGGCATCCACGCCGACGGCCTCATCAAGAACGAGGAAATCTACAACATCTTCGATACCGAGAAGATTCTCAACCGCCCCATGGGCGTCAACGTCACCGACAAGTCCGGCATCGCCGGCGTCGCCTTCTGGGTCAATCACACCCTCGGCCTCAAGGGCGACCAGCGCATTGACAAGCGCCACCCCGGCATCGCCAAGATCGCGCAGTGGGTGGAGGAGCAATACGCGGCGCGGCGCACCACCTCCATCTCCCACGAGGAGATGCTCGAGCAAGCGCGCCTGCATCTGCCCGAGTACTTCAAGGATCGCTGACGCGATCCGCCGGGCATCGGCGCCCCTGGGAAAGTAGGTGCACATAGGTGGCCGACTTCGAACGCGTAACACCGCCCGCTGAAGGCCAGAAGATCGCCTCCGCGGACGGGCGCCTGCTGGTGCCCGACGACCCGGTCATCCCCTGCATAGAGGGCGACGGCACCGGCCCCGACATCTGGCGCGCCGCGCGGCCCGTGCTCGAAGCCGCCGTGGCCAAGGCCTACGGCGGCAAGCGGCGCCTCGTCTGGTTCCCCGTCTACGCCGGCCGCGCTGCGCTCGAGCGCTACGGTCAGGACTGCGTCTTGCCCGAGGACACGGTCAGAGCCATAGAGGAGTACGTGGTTGCCATCAAAGGCCCGCTCGCCACTCCCGTCGGCGGCTACGCCTACGTGTGCCTCGAATGCGCCGAGGAGCAGGATGGCGTAGGGGGGGCGCGGCCCGAGCGCTGCCTCAAGTGCGGCTCCCAGTTCGTCGCCAAGCGCTTCCGCTCGCTCAACGTGACCCTCCGCCAGCGCCTCGAACTCTACGCTTGCGTGCGGCCCGTGCGCTACTTCGAGGGCGTCCCCAGCCCCGTCTGCCGCCCGCAGGACCTCGACGTCGTCATCTTCCGCGAGAACACCGAGGACGTTTACGCCGGCATCGAGTGGGCCCAGGGCTCGCCCGAGGCGCTGCGCCTCATCCAGTTCCTGCGCGACCAGTTCGGCGTCAACGTGCGCGAGGACTCAGGCCTCGGCGTCAAACCCATCAGCATCACCGCCACTAAGCGCCTCGTCCGCAAGGCGATCCGCTATGCGCTGGAGGAGGGCCGCAAGAGCGTCACCCTGGTTCACAAGGGCAACATCATGAAGTTCACCGAGGGGGCCTTCCGCGACTGGGGTTACGAAGTCGCCACCCAGGAGTTCCGCTCCCAGATCGTCACCGAGAAGGAAGTACAGGACCAGCACGGCGGCAAAGTCCCCGAGGGCAAGTTGCTCATCAAGGATCGCATCGCCGACAACATGTTCCAGCAAGTGCTCACGCGTCCCTCCGAGTACGACGTCATCGCCCTCCCCAACCTCAACGGCGACTACCTCTCCGACGCCTGCGCCGCCCAGGTCGGCGGCCTCGGCCTTGCGCCCGGGGCGAACATGGGCGACGCGCTGGCGCTCTTCGAGGCCACCCACGGCACCGCGCCTAAGTACGCGGGGCAGGACAAGGTCAACCCCTCCTCGCTGATGCTCTCGGGCGCCCTAATGCTCGACTACCTCGGCTGGCGCGAGGCCGGCGAACTGGTGCGCGAGGGCATCGCCCGCGCCATCAAGCGCCGCCTGGTTACCTACGACCTCGCGCGCCTCATGGGGGACCTCCAGCCCATCAGAACCTCCGAGTTCGCCTCCGCCGTCATCGCCCACATGCCCTAACCCCCTCGTACGGGTCGGCCGCCTGGCGGCGGCAGGCATCGCCTGTGTCGTAACTCAAGGCTTTAGCCTTGATGTCCTACCATGGGCTGACCCCGCCCACCCCGTCAAACCTAAAGGTTTGAGTTACGGCGCCCGGCACCCGGACATCAAGTTCTAGACGGAGGGGAGCCTGGCCAGGGGGCGTAGGGGCCAGCCGCCCGGCTGGCCCGGACGCATCAGGGACCGCACGTCGGGGGTAAACCCCGACGCCGCGGTGGCATCGGCCTTCACGCCGGTCTGTTGAAAACGCCGGGCACCCCGACGCCCGGGCCTGCAGCGTCGGGCTTTGCGCTCTCCTCAGGCGAGTCGCACTTGGTCGCCTCAGGAGACTCAGGCGGCCCTGACCTCTCTTGCCATCCCCTCCCTCGTGAGAACTATATACCCATTGTGCTACATTGACCTCCGCTGAGGCCTGCAAACCGCCCATGTCGGCTGCCCGCAAGGAGGCCCTGCGATGTCCATACAGATCAAAACCCAACTGCCCGGCCCCAAGGCCCAAGAGATGGTCGCCCTCGCGCGCCAATACGAACCGGGCTGCGTCTCCGAGCAGGTCCCCCTCGTCTGGCAGCGCGCTCAGGGCGTCTGGATTGACGACGTGGACGGCAACCGCTTCCTCGACTTCTGCTCCGGCGTCCTGGTCACCAACATCGGCCACTGCCACCCCAAGTACGTCGCCGCCGTGCGCGAACAGGCCGGCGAACTCTACAACTGCTACGACTTCGTCCATCCCTGGCGCGCCCGCCTCGCTCAGAAACTCGTCCGGATCACCGCCCCTCACCTCGACCAGGCCTTCATCCTCACCACCGGCGCCGAGACCGTGGAAGCCTCCCTCAAGATCGCGCGCCGCGCGCGCCCCGGCTTCGAATTCCTCGCCTTCGACGGCGCCTTCCACGGCCGCACCTTCGGCGCCATGTCCGTCGGCGGCAACCAGGGCGTCAAGCGCGGCTGCGGCCCCCTCCTGCCCGGCGTCATCCACGCCCCCTTCTGCTACTGCTACCGCTGCGCCTACGGCAAGACCTATCCCGACTGCAAACTCCACTGCCTCGAGCAACTCGACTGGATAGTCAAGACCCGTTCCACCGGCGCCCTCTGCGCCCTCATCACCGAGTCCTACCAAGGCGCCGCCGGCTCCATCGTTCCCCCCCCGGGCTACATGGAAGGTCTCTTCCAGTGGGCCAAGGACAAGAACCTCGTCTTCATCCTCGACGAGGTGCAGTCCTCCTTCGGCCGCACCGGCAAGATGTTCGCCTACGAGCACTGGAACATCGCGCCCGACCTAGTCTGCCTCGGCAAGGGCCTCGGCAGCGGCGTGGCCTGCTCCGCCGTGGTCGCCAGCAGCGAGGTGATGAACGTCCTCGGCCCGGGCGAGATGTCGAGCACCAACGGCGGCAACCCGCTGGCCTGCCGCGCCGCCTGCGCCGCCATAGAGATCATCGAAGAGGAGAACCTGGCCGCCAACGCCGCCGCGATCGGCGAGAAGATGATGGCCGCCTTCAACGAGATGGCGCCCAAGGTCGAAAACCTCGGCGACGTCCGCGGCATGGGTCTCGCCATCGGGCTGGAGATCGTTCGCGACAAGAAGAGCAAAGAGCCCGCGCCTGACCTGGCCAAGCGCCTGATCCATGAATGCTACCAGCGCGGCCTGGCCATGATGGCACCCATCGGCCTTTTCGGCAGCGTTTTGCGCATTGCCCCCCCGCTAGTCATCACCGAAGACGAGGCCATGACCGGCGTTTCCATCATCCGCGACGCCCTCAAGGCCGTCTCCACCCCGTAGGGGCAGGCCCATGCTTGGCCGCCGAAGCAGGGCTCGCCCGAATACCCCGCGGGACGGCCCCGCTTCGGCCGGCAAACTTTCCTCCGGCGGGACGGCCCTCCTACGGCGGGTAAACCAGGTGGCCGTCCCCTACGCGTGGACCGCAACGTTGTGCCAGGCGCCGTAGGGGCGCATTGCGATACGTCCCTACCTCCGCCCCGTGAGCCGCCCGTTCATCCCCCCCTGTCGCAACCCTCACATCACCAGGTAAAAGGTCACCGCCCCATCCTGCGGCTGCGGATGAAACCCCGGCGTGTACGAATACGACCGAAACTCCGTGCCCAACACCTGCACCTTCTCCCCCTTCGCCGCCAACCCCGCGAGAAACGCCGGTAACTCCTCCTCCAGATAAACGTGCCCGTGCAACTTCATCTCCGGCGGCGACAGGATGTCCCAGGTCTTGAGGCGCAACTGCCCCGGCAGCCTCGGCGGCCCCGACAGATACACCACGCAGATGATCGGATCGTAATGCTGCTGCATCCCCGGGATCCCCTTGACGATGGTCTCGAACTCCACGCTCACGATCCTACGACCGACCAGAAAACCCGTTGATGCGCCCCTCCATCCGCGAGGGCAACAGGTCGCGGAAGATCTCCACCTGCGCTCGCATGTCCTCCTGCGGCGGTCGGTCGAGGTAACTCACCCCCACCGACAACAGCAGCTTCGCCCGCCCCACCATCGCCGCCTCCTCCGCCCGCGACCAGGCGATGTGCAACAGCGCCTTCTCCGCCAGAAAGGCGTTGAGGTCGCGCACGAAGTCCTCCAGCGGCTCCTTCTTGAAGGTGAAACGCCTCAGGGTCATCGGCTCGTTGGGCCCAGCAACGTTCAAGCGCTCGAAAACCATCGGTCGCTCACTCCACCCGAAGGATCCCCGCCGCCTGCTAGCCCCATTATACCCCGCTAACCTAACGTGCCCCCACCTGGCCGCCGCAATCACCCCCTGTCTACTACCTACTCCCACCTGGCCACTGCCCACTGGCCACTACCCTCCCCCCTGCC
>CAZGSV010000099.1:0-13207 GCA_964528605.1 uncultured Armatimonadia bacterium | reverse complement strand
TTGAGCAGGCCGGTGACGAGGGCGATGAGAACGGCGGCGAGCAGAAGCAGAACAAGGGCGAGGGCGAGGCGGGGCAAATAGCGCGAGGCATCCGCGAGAGCGGCTACTACAGCCTTATGCAGGTGAGACCGCATCGCGCTGGTTTTCCCTCCGCTCCCGGTGAGCAGGACAACTGCCGCGAGCGCGCTCGCGAGGCCGTGGTTTAGGCGGTGCCGAAGCCTCCGCTGCGCCTAAGGAAGGCGGGTAACTCGGTGTCCTCCTCCATCCCCGCGGGAATGGTCTCTCCTAGTTGCTGCAAAGGGCTAGGGGCCTGCACCACCTCGCGCGCGGGGGGGCGCCGGGCCGGCCGCCCTGCTTCGAAACCGGTGGCGATCACGGTGACGCGCACGGAGTCCTGCAGCATCTCGTCCACTACCCAGCCGAAGAGCATATTGTCCACTTCGCCGGAGGCGGCTTCGGCCACAGTCTCGGTGGCCTCAGTGACCTCCTGCAAGGTCAGGTCAACGCCGCCGGTGACGTTGATGAGCAGGTTGCGGGCGCCTTCGATGGGGGTTTCCAGCAAGGGGCTGGCGATGGCAGCCTGCGCCGCCTTGACCGCGCGGCCTTCGCCGGAGCCTTCGCCGATGCCCATGAGGGCGGTGCCGGTGCCCTGCATCACCGTCTTCACGTCCGCGAAGTCGAGGTTGATCTGGCCGGGCACTACTATGATGTCGGAGATGCCTTGGACGCCCTGGCGCAGGACCTCGTCGGCCATCTTGAAGGCTTGGAGCATGGTGGTGTTCTTGTCGGAGACCTGGAGGAGTTTGTCGTTGGGGATGATGATGAGGGTGTCCACCTTCTGGCGGAGGCGCTCGATGCCTTCATCGGCGGCCTCACGCCGGCGTCTGCCCTCGAAAGCGAAGGGCCGGGTGACAACGCCGACGGTGAGCGCGCCCAGTTCTTGGGCGACCTCGGCGATGATGGGGGAGGCTCCAGTGCCGGTGCCGCCGCCCATACCGGCGGTGAGGAAGACCATTTCGGCCCCTTGGAAGTACTTGGCGAAGTCCTGGCGGCCTTCCTCAGCGGCTTTGCCGCCGATCTCGGGGTCGCCGCCGGCGCCCAGGCCACGGGTGGTGCTCTCACCGATCTGGAGTTTGTTGGTGGCCTTGCACAGGCCCAGGACCTGGGCGTCGGTATTGACGGCGAGGAAGGTGACGCCGCCGACCTGGCCTTCGATCATGCGATTGACGGCGTTAGAGCCACCGCCGCCGACTCCCACCACTAAGATGCGGGCCAGTTTTTCGAACGATTGGTTAGGCATATCCCGCCTCCCCCCGCTGGGGATTGAGCCGCAGAGTAGCGACAAGTGGGCGCCGCGTCAAGCGTTGGCAGTGCCGCTGCCCCCCGGTTCGGTTGGAGTCTCGGGCGGGGCCTCGGCGGCGGTCCGGACCTTGGCGGCGCGCAGGATGCGCCCCTGCCTCTCGTAGCCCGGGGTCAGGACCTCGACGATGGAGCCCGGACGGGCGCCCGCCACGAAGACTGTCTCCACTGCCTCGTGCTTCTTGGGGTCGAACTTGTCGCCGACCTTCCCCACGGGGGCCGCCCCGTGGGCGCGAAGCACGTCCTCCATCTGGCGCACTATCAGTTGCAGGCCGTCGGCGAGGCTGTCTGCTCCAGCGGCCACGGTGGTGTCCACGGCCAAGCGGAGGTGGTCGAGCACGGGCAGGAGGGAGGCCAGGGCCTGGTCGGTCTGGAGCGCGACGGCGCGCACGCGCTCCTCCGCAGCCCGGCGGCGAGTGTTTTGCACCTCGGCTAGGGCGCGGAGCATGCGATCGGTGGTCTGGGCCAGGGCCTCCTGTTGCTCCTTAACCTGTTGCTCGAGGCTGGCGAGGCGGTCCTTCAACTCGCCCACCATCTGCTCCAGTTCCTTCTTGGTGGGGACGGTGTGGGCCTGGTGGCGAGTGGCGGCGTCGGCCCCTTTAGGCCCCTCGCTCTCCTCTTGCGACTTTTCTTCTTCCGGCATCCGTTTTGGTCACTACCGCAATACTATCTCGTGGGCAACAAGCGGGCAAGCGAGCCTGGCCGCGCCCCCCCGCATGCCGGCAGAGGGCGCGCCGGCAAACGCCGTTGCTAGAGGCCGTGCAGCCACCGCGGCAGTTCGCTGGCGAAATCGCGCAGCGCGCCCGCGACGCGGGAGTAGTCCATGCGCGTGGGCCCGAGCACCGCCAGGGTGGCGCGGGCGGGCGGCTCCTGCTGAATGGACACGCTGCGGAGCACCAGGCTGCAGCGGCTCATCTCCTGCGCCGGGTTCTCTCGACCTATGGACACCGCGAACTCGCGCCCCCCCGACGCCGCCAGGACGGTGCGCCCCAAGCGGCGGCGCTCGTCGAGCAGGGAGAGCAGGGCAGTCAGGCCGCCCGAGTCGCGGAACTCCGGCGTCTCCGCTATCCGGGAGGCCCCGTCGGAGAAGACCTGTTCGACGGTCTCCGGGACGTGGCTGATGCCGGCGAGCAGGCGGAGCACCTCGCGCTCCTGCTCGGTGCGGGCGGTGTCCTTGGCGAGGCCGGCCAGCGCCGCGCTCGCCTGGTTCAACGGGCGCCCGGCCAGGGCAGCGTTGAGCAAGCGCGAGCAGCGGGCCAGTTCTCGGGCGGAGAGCGCCGCCTTGGCGGCCAAGGAATGGTGCAGCACTTGGCCGGTGGAGAGCGTGACGATGAGCACGAAGGTGCGCGACGCCACTTGCGACACGTGCGCATCCCTCACATGGGCCTCCCCTGCGGAGGAGGCGACCACGATGGCCAACTGCCCGGTAGCGGTGAGCAGCAGGCGACAGGTCTCCTCGCAGACGGCCTCCATCCAGCCCTCGAAGCGGCGCAGTCGGCGGTTGATGGCGGCGCGCACACGCTGGTTGCTCTCCGGCACCGACATCAGCCGGTCCACGTAGTGGCGGTATCCCTTGTCGGTAGGGACGCGGCCGGCGGAGGTATGCGGCTGCTCGATGTAGCCGGCCTCCATGAGTTCCGCCATCTCGTTGCGGACGGTAGCGGAGGAACAGTCCAGCCCGGCGCCGGCGAGGACTTGCCCGGAGCCCACAGGCTGGGATGAGGCGACATGGCCCTCCACGACCGCCCTGAGGACCTGCTCCTTGCGTGGCGAAAGTACAGTAGTCACGCTTGCGCGCCTCCGATTCGATATTACCCATCTGAGGCGGCCGGGTCAACGTTGCGGCGCACAAAAGAGGGCTGCGGGAGGCGTGGCGCTCAGGGCAAAGTGAACGGAGCCGGCGTTATCTCGACTGCGAGCGCGCGTGGGCCGGCGGGCAGCGCAAAGTCGAAGCGGCCATTCTCCACGTACAGGCGTCGAGGGGGCTGCCCTTGGACCGCGAGTTGCGCGGCGCGGGCGCTTCCGGCGTCGAGGAAGATTTGCACTATGCCAGTGCCGGTCACCCAGAGGCGCACTCGGCCTTCTTCGCCGCGCCGGCACGTGACTGAGGCTTGGATGCCCGGCGCCGCGGACATGCGACCGCAGCGCTGGAGGTGGATGGTCTCGAGGGGCCCGAGGTCGGTCGCCAAGTCTGCCCGGCGGTCGGGCCGCAGGCTGGTGGTGGCGTCGAGGTAGAGTCCTCCGTCGAGGTGCGCGCCGCGCAGGAGGCGTTTCGTTGCTCGGCCGAAACGTTCCTTAACGAGAATGAGCGATTTGTCGTCGGAGACATAGACGCCGATGTTACGGGGTGCGTGGAAGGCTGGCCAGACGCCAGCGGAGCGCAGCATGGGGGCGTAGAGGCGCGCGAGGGTGTCGAAGGGAACCTGGTCCTGGCCCCATCCCCACAGGTAGTTGAACCCCATGCCGAGGTAGAAGCCGACTAGGTAAACCGGGTTGCCGTTGACCTCTCGACGGACCATGACGGGCTCGCCGCCTTCCTTGGTGAGCAACGCGGCCTCGCCCTCGCCGCCAGGCGGGAACTGACCGAGCGTACCGTCGCGCGGAAAGGTAAGTGTCACGCGACTCGGCCAGCGGGCGCCCCCGAGCGCCGGCGCTGTGAACAGGGCAGCACCTTGCAGCGGGTGCTCGCTGGGGGCCAGAGCCTCCGGCCACAGGCGCAGGAAGTCCGGCGGCGCCTGAGCCCATGACAGAGGCTGGAAGTGAGGGCTCTCAAGGCGGAAGGGACCTAGGCAGAGACCGCGCGGCCCCTTGGCCCGGTCCGCCTCCAGCCAGCGGCGGAGCATGCGGTAGGTTTCGGGCCGGAGGAGGATCGGCTGGTCCGGCGCGAAGATGAAGCGGTACTTGTCGAGGTCAACCTTGTAGTCGGCAGGCCCGAGCGACACGTCCTGGTCGGGCAGGATGTCGAAGGGGACGTGGAGTTGGTAGAGGGCGGCCGCCAGGTTCTGCGCGTTAGCGAAATCGTAGCCGGCGCTCATGGAGAGGCTGGCGTTGGTGTTGCGCAGGACGAGGACTTGCGCGTCGCGGCGCAGGGAGAAGGGGACGCGGGCGGAGGCGGTGGTGAAGTCGCCGAACCAGTCGAGGACCTCACGGTCGTACTGCTGCGGCCAGTGCTTGCTCTGACCACTTAGGTGATTCCAGTCGTAGGAACAGATGAGCGCCGCGCCGCCGCCGACCAAGTCCGTCATCCACTGGGCGAAGTAGCGCCGGGTTTCCGCCGGCGTGGTGCCGCCGGTGCCCTCGCCGGCAGCGTTGCCACCGGGATAGGCGCCCTTGGCGCCAGTATAGGGGCCGTAGGAGGCGACGTTCTGAATGTACTCGCGCGCGCGGGCCCAGTGCGGCAGTTGCGCGTAGTCGAAGCCGTAGTCGTGCTGGCCGACGCCGACCAGGTCGAAGCGCAGGCGGGCGCGGTCGTAGCAGTGGAGGAAGTGCCAGGCGGGGTTGAAGTCGTAAGGGTTGGAGTAGAACTGGAGGTGATTGGGGTCGGCCTGGCGGATGCGGTCGGCCCAGTCGTTCATGCGGCTGATGAGGAGCTCCTGCTTGAAGAGCAGGTAGTCAATCCACACCGGGTCCTTGGGGACGGTTTCCTGGTAAGGCGCAATGCCCGGTACGGCGAAGTGAGGCGGCTCGGGCTCGCGCATTGAGGCCCACGGGGGGGGAGACACCTGCTCGAATGAGGACAGGCTGTCGTAGACGCCCTCCTTGAGCGGGTAGTCCGGCCAGAACACTTTCCTGCCGCCCCATTCGCGCTCCTTCCAGAGGGAGGCGTCGGCGTAGTCGTAGCCGCGGCGCCAGGCCTGCTTGAGCCGCTCGAGGGAGCCGTACTCGCGCGCGAGGAAGGCGCGGAACTTGGCTTGGGTGACGGGATCGTCGGGGTCGTGCTGGTCGGCGTCAATGCGGATTTCTTCCTCGCCCACGAGGATGGCGGCGATCACCGGCCGCCGACTCCAGCGGTGGAGGATCTTCTGGTAGGCGCGCACCTCGGCCTCCCAGAGTTGATCGTAGAGCAAGGTCTTGCCGGTGAGATCGAGGGGGATGAGGTCGCGGTTGGTGTGCCAGTGGAAGGAGGGCTCGATGACGACGTAGAGGCCGTTGGCCTGCGCGAGGTCGAGGAAGTAGTCGTAGACCTGGTAGTTGTAGTCGAAGTGAGGGAGGCCGGCGCCCTTGGGCTGCTGTTGGCACTTGCGCCAGCGGCCTTGCTGGTCGAGGAGTTCCTGCCAGGAGAAGAAGCGCAGGTAGACGTTGATGCCCGCCTTCTTCATTTCGGCGAAGTCACGGAGCACGAGGTCGTAGTCGAAATCGAGCACGGCGAGGCGCCAGTTGTCGTCGGGCGCCTCGGGGGGGGCGGGCTGGTCGTAGATGGTGGCGAAGGGGCGGAGCACGCCCTGCGCGTTGCCCAGCAGGCCGGTCTTGCGATCGAGGCGCACGAAGTCGCGGAAGAGGGCGGGGTACTCGGGTCGCTGATAGGTGCCGACGAAGGCGGAGAATTCGGGGTGCCCCGGTTCGCGCCAGTCGAGCGAGCCCTGTTGCAGGAAACGCTCGACCTTGAGGCGGTGGACGGGCCAGGTGCGGTCCCAGACCGGGCCCCAGGGCGCGGCACCGTATTCGGCAATCTCCGTGGCGGCGACCCAGTCCGCGCCGTCCCCGCTCCAGTCAACAGAGAGCTCTTCCGCCGCGGGCCTCCTTGCCTCCCAGGTGTTGTCGCTGACGACACTCTCACTGCGGCCGTCGGGATAGGCGAGGTCCATCCGGAACAGCAGGCCGCCGGACCCGCCGCGGTTGCGGCACCAGAGGGCGAGGACGTTGTCGCCTTCCTTGAGTTCGGGCGCGAGGTCGAGCACGCGCGGCCGCTCCCACTGGACGCTCTCGCACACTCGCTCGCCGTTGACGAAGAGCACGAAGGCGTCGTCGCAGGTGACGAAGGCCTGCGCGGTTAGCGGCTTGGCGGGCAGCGTCACGACCTTGCGCAGGAAGGCGTCGCCCTCAGCCGGCTGCCCGGCCCAAATCCAGCGGGGCTCCGCCGCTGAAGCCGCAGCCGAGGGGAACGCGAGCCACAAGACGCACACGAGCACGGCGATGGCGGCGACGGAACCCACGATGGCCCTCTTAGGCATCAGGACTGCGCCCCCTCGATCGGGTACTTGCCGAACTCGTAGGCGGCGTCGAACATGGCCACGACGTTCTCCGGCGGCACGTTGGCCTGCACGTTGTGGATGTGGTTGAAGACGAAGCCGCCGCCGGGGCCGAAGATGCGGATGCGCTCGTGCACCTGCTCGCGCACTTGCTCCGGCGTGCCGAAGGCGAGCACGGTCTGGGTGTCCACGCCTCCGCCCCAGAAGGTGATCCTGTCGCCGAACTCGCGCTTGAGCCTGGCGGGGTCCATGCCCTTCGCGGTGGTCTGCACCGGGTTGAGGATGTCCACGCCGGCCTCGATGAGTTGCGGGATGAGTTGGTAGATGCCGCCGCAGGAGTGGAGGAAGATGGGGAGGCCCATCCGCTCCTTGATGGCGCCGTAGAGGATCTTGCGCTTGGGGAGGACCATGCGCTCGTGCATCGCGGGGGACATCAGCGGCCCCTGCTGGGTGCCGAGGTCGTCGCCGAGTTGCACAATCTGCACGTACTCGCCCACGGCCTTGGCGAAGCGCGGCAACTCCTCGAGATGGGACTCGAGCAGGCGATCCATGAGCGCCTCGGCCCAATCGGGGCGCGCGGCCATGTCCATGAGGAAGGTGTCGAAGCCGCGGATGTTCTGGCCGGCCTCGGTGAACTTGCCCTCGAAGGAGGCCATGATGGCCCGGTCGGTGTTGTCGTGGAGCCACTGGGCGCGCTCGTTGAGGTAGGCGAGGTATTCGTCGGTCACGCGCAGTGGCTTGTAGGCGCGTATCTCCGCGAGCGAGCGCGCGTCTTGCAGAGGGAAGTGGACGGGGTCGAAGTAGTAGCCGCCGGCGGGCATGGCGCGGACGACGCGGCCCTGCTCGTCGCGCAGCACCCAGCCGCCCTTGCCGTCGGGCTCGGGGTGGAAGTCAATGGGAGCCTTGGCGGGCGAGCCGTCGGAGAGGGTCCAGTCCTTCCATTGCTCGGGGTGCTCGCCCATCGTGTGCGTGAGGCGGATGACGTCAACGTGGAAGCGCTTGAGGATTTCCGGCTCGACTTCCGCCAATTGCTGGCCAACGTCGTAGACGCGCGTTTCGCCGCCGGTGATGCCGAGGTGGCGTTTGAGGCGGTCGTAAGCGACGGCCATGATGGTGGTGGAGCCCATGGCGCCGAAGTCAATCGGCACGCGGTCCGGTTCCTGATGGCGGACAGCGGTCATGACGCGTTGGCGAGAGGTCACCAGAATCACCCCGCTATCATCTCAGGACCACGCAGCAGGCCCAGGCGACATGGCTCTGCTTAGCAGCATAGCCCCATTGGTGTAAACTAGTGTGCGGTGACCCGAAGCGCAATCGCTATCCTTCGCGGGTCGGCAAGACTGAAGCGAGAAGCAAGGAGGCCAGCGGTGACACGCAAGCCGACGGACCAGAAACCGCGAAAGAGACAGGCAAGGATCAAGGGGTCGTACCTTCAGGCCTCCGTGAGGGACAGGATCAGGGCGTTCTTCCTGGACAACATCGGTAGAGTCGCCACACGAGAGCAGATCCTGGAGGTCGCGAGGGATCCGAAGACGGGAAGAACCCCCGAGAACTGGCACCAGCGGCTTTCTGAGCTGAGAACCGATGAAGGCTACACCATTCTCTCCAGGCGGAACCGCGGGAACCTCAGGGTGAGCGAATACCTGATGCCGACACGACGGAAGAGGCCCCGTGCTTCGACACGGGTGGGGCCAGAGGGTCAGACGTGGCAGGAAGTCCTCCGGCGCGCAGACTACCGCTGCGAGTGGCAAGAGGGCGAGGCCCGATGCGGCCTGCGAGAGGGAGACACTGACCCCGTGGGAGGGGGAAGAGTGAGGCTCACTCCAGACCACAAGAGGCCCCACGCCGTGGACCCGAAATCGGATCCGAGCGACTCTGGGGCATGGCAAGCGTTGTGCGGGCGCCATCAGGTGATGAAGAAGAACTATTGGGACGACGCAACCGGCTGGCTCAACGTGTACGCCATAGTTCAGGCCGCCTCCGAGCAAGAGAAGCGGAGAGTCTACGAGTTTCTCAAAGAGTATTTCGGCGACGTCTAGGGCTGAGGAGGAGAATGGGATGAAGCGTAGCGGCGTTAGGGCAGCCGCCATTGGGGCATCTCGGCCCAAGCTGTTCCACGATGAAGAGCCGGGGGCGGCTTCGGGAGAGACCAGCGTAGTGATCTTGCCGCCACAAGACGTGCTGGAGGTCCTCAAGCGCATGAGGGAGCCGGTGCGTACCACCATCTTGGACCCCTGGTACAACAAGGGCGTGGGCGGGGTAAGGCCGGACTATCATGAATGGCTCTCGCAAGTCGTTCACGCAGCGGCGGACATATCCGAGCACATTTTTGTTTGGGGCTTTCCACAGATAGTGTACAAGGTGCTCGACGACCTGCCGCCGGGTTTCGCGCTTGTCGCGTGGCTAACCTGGTACTACAAGAACTGCCCGTCGGTCATTCGCGGGTGGCGCTCGAGCCAGCTAACGTGTCTGCACCTGGGAAGGCCCACTGCTCAGCTCTACCCGGAGCACTTTCTCAACGGCGCGCAGTTGGAGAAGCAGCGGCAGGGAAAACTTCGGTACATGCCTGGGCCGCCTAGCGTGCTGGAGGTCTCCCTTTTGGTCGGGTTCGTGGGACGGGCGGAGCAGGCCGGCCACCCGGCGCAGAAACCGGTGAAGGTGATTGAACCGTTGGTCTTGATGACCACGGTGGAGGGAGACGTGGTACTGGACCCGATGTGTGGCTCAGGGACAACGGGAGTAGTGTGCAAGCAGCTGCGGCGACGGGCGATTCTCTGTGACGCATCGGAGGAGTACACCCAGATGACCGAGAAAAGGTTGGGACTGCGGCGCGCTGAGGCCGCCGCGAGCCGCTGCCGCTAGTCGAGCCCTGGCCTGCCAGCCAGCCTTACGCCGCCACGGCGGTGGGATCGAGAACAGAAGGCCCAGCGACGGCGTTGCTTGGCCGGGAGCGGAGGACTGTCAGGTGAAGGCGATGAGCGCAATTGTGCTGCTGCTGATCGTGGCCGCGTGCACAGGGCTGGCCGCCTCTGCCGCATCCCGGGAATGGGAACGGTACCTCAGTACAGCCGGGGGAGTAGCGTCGATTCTTGCCTTGGGATGGGGACTATTGCATCCTAGGCCGACCGGTGGCAGTTCCCTGACAGACGGAGTGCAGGCCGGCGGGGTCAACGTTGCTGAGGCCGCGCGGTTCAGGCGATTGCTGCAGCTGGCCTTGTTGTTCAACAAGCTGCGGGCAAAGGCGGGCAGGTTCTTCATGCAAATCAGCTTTGGGGTCAATATCCTCCAATCGGGCCGAGATGCGGCGGAACGCGGCGAGGACGCGATGTCAGAGAAGGAACGCTAGTCGGACGCACCTGCGCGACGATGGCACGGTCTCTGGCAGCCCATTTACTGCCGTGGAGTTTTGGCGACGGCGTCACGAAGAGGCCATTCATGGGGTCTTGCGAGTTTGCGGCCTGCGATTCGGCTTCAGGACGGACCGATGTACGACTGGACTGACATCGCCGGGGGAATAGCCGCGCTCGTCGTGATCGGGGGAGCGCTTTTCGTGGCGCTCAAGCGGGGAAGGCGCGCCTTCGGCCGGCTTTGGGCTCGGTTGACTGGAGGTGCGTCCGGTGTCCCTCGCGACACGATGCGAGTCGTTCCCTGGCCCGACAGATGTTGGTGGGCTTTGGGGCGGCGCGGTGAAACGTCCGTCATGCAGGTGGTGGGTCACTGGTACGTGACTAACATAACCAAGGGAGAAGTCCGGGTTGTGGGGGCGCGGCTCGTGCGCCCCCCAACGGACGGTCGTGTCGCCACTAGAGATGCCGAGGGGACTCTGTTCGGTGAGTACGCGATTCCCCCGGGACGTACCACCGAGGCCTCCGCGGACTTCTGGATCGAGCCGCCGGTGTGCCAAGAAACGGAGGACTTCAAGGCGACGGTAGTTCTCATCGACCAGTTCGGCAACGAGCGCAAGCTCAAGGACGTTCTCTTCAGGGGTCGGCGAGGCAAGAAGGAGACCGAGGCCGGGGGCACCACTCAAGATGAAGAAGCCGGCATCCTCGACCTGATGGTCGAGGTGGAGGCTTCCGGCAGGGAGGTTGCCAACTCCATGGAAGGACTGAACCGCTCCGCGCAGTGGCTCGGACGTCGGATAGCGCGGGGCGCAGGCCAGATGGAGGGAGCGCGAGGAGCAGCGGTCGGAAGCGTGGCCGCTCGGATGCAGCAGGTCGCCCAGGGCATGGCAGCGGCTATGACAGACTCCGCGGAGTCCCTGACCGCCGACTGCGACCGGTATCGGGGTGCGTGGCGCCGTTTCGTCGCGAGCACCGAGCGGCTACTGTCTGTTGCCAGTCTCGCCCGAGCCGAGGACCGGCAGGCCGCCGAGGGGCTGAAGGGCACCATCGAAGCGACCCAGGGCGCGCTCGCCGCAGCGGCGGAGGCCGCGCGTGGGCCCCGCGCCTCGATATCCCAGATGCGTGGCGTGAGCCGCGACCTGAATCGAGCGGTCCGCAAGTGCGAGCAAGTGATGGCGACGATAGTGGCAGAATTCAGCGCGGGGAGCAGGGCGGTTGGAGCGCTCCTGGACGTGGTCAACCGGCGGCTTGAGCGGGAAGCGCCTGGCGGGGGCAGCGACACGGACGCCTAGCCCCGATTGGGATGGCGGTCGCCGGAGGTGCGCGGACCCATTACGTGCAAAGGAGTGTGCCCATATGAAGCGCGGCCGTCTGGTCTTTGCTCTAGCGCTGTTGCCCGTACTCTGCATCGGCACGGGAGTCTCCAACAACGCCGACGACGAAACGCCGCCCTACCATGTCGGAGCGATCAAGGCATTCCTCTTCTACAACCAAACGGGGGACTTCTCCGAGAACATTATAGACAACCCGGACTTCATGCTATGGAACGTGGGAATCGGGGAGGGCTCCGCCAAAGGCCCATCTGACGCGACTCTTGTGGTGGTCGAGGTCGTCGGCACGCCCGGAGCGTACGAGCCAGACCGCCGCGTGCAAATGGTGGCCCGGGAGGGCGGCAAGGTGCGCTTCAAGAGAACTTGTGAGGCCGGCATACTGGGGGACGACGGACGGTACCACGCCGGTTTCTGGCTATACGGTACAGGTTGGCAGCCGATCGAGCTGGTTGCCCGGATTGTGGGTCAATCCGAAGGCTCGGAGATGAAAACGACGATTGAGTTCCGGTCCGGAGAGTAGAGGCAGGTGCAAGGTTCCTCAGCAGAACGGGGTGGCGTTTGAGGCGGTCGTAAGCGACCGCCATGATAGTGGTGGAACCCATGGCGCCGAAGTCAATAGGGACGCGGTCCGGCTCCTGGTGCCGGATGGCGGTGATGACGCGGTCACGTGAGGTCATTGTGGGCACCCTCCCTTTCTTCTGGGCCCCGGCCCGATCAGGTCTTCCGGCGGTCGCCTTTGTGCTTAGCAGGAGGGGGCGGGAGGTGTAAAATGGTGTTGTGGTGGCTGGGGGTGAGGCTGCCGAGGCACAGCCCCGGTCTACCGACGAAAGGGGGAGGCTGCATGCGTTGGCGCGGAACCCTCAGGTCGCTCAGCGGGACCCTGCGATCTATGGACAGGGCGGCGATGGCAGGAGCCCGAGCCGGAGAGAGGGAAGCGAAACGCAGGGCGCGACAGACGGAGCTTGAACAGGCAGGTGCTGATGTCCAGCTGTACGAAACGTACGTCAAGGCGCTGGTCTCGATCCACAAGGACTGTTCCCCTCCCCGGGACTGGCACGCTATCCGGACAGCGCCCCAGCCTACCGAGCCGACGCGCTCGGACCAGGGCGAACGTCTGGCCCGCGTGGAGTTACACCGCTACCGCCCCACACTGGCGGACAAGTTGCTTGGGCGAGTCGAGGCTAGGCGCGGCGAATTGACCGCTGCCGTCGAGAGGGCGAAGGCAGAGGACGAAAGGAGATACCAAGAGGTATTGCAAGAGTACCAGGAACTGCTGGGCGAACGGGAGCGCCTGCGCGGCCTTGCGGACGGCATCTTGGCTCGCGATCCCGAGGCTTACGGCCAGGCAATAGGGGAGCTGCATCCACTCAGCGGCATCGCAGGGCTCGGTACGTCCATCGAGTTCAACACGAGCGACGGCTCCTTCATTGAGGCAACACTCCACGTCAACCCCGAGGACATCGTCCCTCGAGAGGTCACAGCTCTGCTCGCCAGTGGGAAGGTCTCCGTAAGGCAGATGCCCAAGACACGCTTCCACGAATTGTACCAGGACCATGTCTGTAGTTGTGTGCTCCGTGTGGCACGTGAGCTGTTCGCATTTCTTCCGGTAGACACGGTGCTCGTACACGCCTCGGCTGAGCTGGTAAACACAACCACGGGGCACCTGCAACCGCAGACGATAGTGTCCACGGCAATTCCGCGCTCTACGCTGAAGCAACTGAGCTTTCAGGCACTGGACTGCTCGGACTGCCTCCGCAACTTCGTGCACCGAATGAAGTTCAGCAGTAGAAGCGGGTTCAGTCCCGTGGAGGCACTCAAGCCGGAGGATTTCGCACCTGAAGCGGAGCAAGCCGGCAACACGTAGCGGCGCCCGCACTCGATGACCTCACTGACAGCGGAGACGGGGCGAGAAGCGCTGCCTGGTCACCCCCGATGCCGCTTCAGCCGGTTACGGGCAACGGCCAGGACCGTCGCCGAGCGCATC
>CAZGSV010000098.1:0-13236 GCA_964528605.1 uncultured Armatimonadia bacterium | reverse complement strand
CGCCGCATCGCCGAACCCGGCTACGCCCGCGACTGCCGCCCCGCCGAAGACTGGCAGCGTTACACCGGGGCCAACGTCGTCCTCGAGCCCTTCACCCGCACGGTCATGCTGCAACCCCTCCAGCGGCCGCAGCCCATGACCACCGCTGACTGGGCCACCTCCGACGACAACTTCCGCCTCGTCGGCCCCGCCTTCTTCCAAGGCCAGCCTTGCTTCCTGCGCACCGATCCCACCACCGAATCCTGGGTCGAGTCGCGCTTCCAGTTGAGCCGCAATCGCGCCTTCTGCCTCAGCCTCTACCTCTACCTGCCGCCCAACCCTGGCATCCCCCAGCAGGTGAGGGTCTTCTTCGGCGGGCGCTACTGCCTGCTCCTCGAGCGCGGGCGCCAAGCCCAACTCCTTCGCGCCCTCAGCGACCCTCCCAACTGGGACACCACCTACTTCGACTACCCCTCCTACACCTGGACCAAGGTCGCCGAGGGCACCCTCTTCCCCGAGAGCGCCGATTTCAACCTGCGCGAACTCAAAGTCTCGGTCGTCTACCTGCGCCGCAACCGCCTCCTCATTGTCAGTAACCTCGGCGCCGCCCTCCAATACCGCGAAGAGGACGCGCGCCAGCGCTCCCAGGACGAGGACATATTCGACGTCGCGATGGAGGCCCCCGTCCGGGTGCACGTCACCACCGGAGCCTACGTCGTCGCCTTCTGCCCCATCCGTTTCGCCCAGAGCGGCTATGTCGAATCGCCCACCTACCGCCTCCCCTACGAGAGCACGCAAGAGGCTGAGGTGCTCTACGAATGGGAGCAGCGCCCAGGTACCGACTGCTCGCTCATCTACACCAAGGGCGACGGTAAGCCCGCCGAGCCTCCCATGAAGGACTTCCGCTATCGCGTCACCCTCACCAGCGACGGCGAGGAAAGCCCCTACTTCTATCGCTGCCAGGTTGAGTTCTCTCCGACCAATGCGCAAGTTACCGGCCTCAATCTCGACGCCTCCGACGATGTCACCCTTGTAGAGGAATCGCGCTCACTTGAGCGCTCGGCCCAGCGGCTTACCCTCCGCCTCCGCGATCCCCAAGGCATCTACCAGGAGGCCGCGCGCGCCAACGCCGGCGTGGCGTTCGCCCTGGACAGCGTGCCCCGCTTCTTCGGCTATGTGGACGCCCCGCTCGCCGCCCTCGGCCACGGCGCTTACCTCGACCTGCAACTCCGTGACCGCTGGAAGCGCGTGCAGAACACCTTGCTCACCGACGCCGAACTCTTCGACGGCCAGAAACACACCGACGTCGTCAAGAAGGTGCTGCGTCTGGCCGGCTTCGCCCAAGAGGAGATCGAGGTGGACGACGACGACTACCCCCTCCCCTCCGCCGAGGAAGACGAAGCGCCCCTCTGGCAGCCCGCCATGGGCGAAAGCGCCGCCTCCTTCCTCGAGCGCATCCGCGAAGAGTTCTCCGGCTGGCGCCTAGGCGTCCATGGCGACGGTGTCGCCTACTACCAGCGGCCCCCCAGCGGCTCCGTGGTCCGAGCCTTTGGCACCATTACCGCCGACCTCGGGCCGGAAGACCTCCCCGTCTTTTCCATGAGCGAGGCCCTCGACGAAACCCAACACCGCAACGAAATCTGGGTCATCGGCCAGCGCTCGGGGGGGGAACTGCTCGTCGCCTCCTGGGTGGACTACTCCAGCATCTACGACACCACTGCCTTCCAGTACGTCGGCGAAAGGCGCCCCCTCGTCCTCATAGACACCTCGCTCAACACTGCCGGCGACGTCGCTTGGGTCTGCCGCACCCTCGCCGACAACTTCGGCCAACTCCGCACCCTCGCCGTCTTTGAAGCCCCCTTCGACCCCACCCTCTACCCCGATGACCTGGTCACCGTGGACGGATCTACGTACCGTCTGCTCTCGATGGAAACCGTGCTCAACTCCAGCGAGGGCGCCGCCGGCCAATCCGGCCGCACCCGCTACGAGGCGGAGTTGCTCGCATGACCTGCCGCTGCCCCTACACAGTAGGGTCAGGGCACGCCGCGGAACCTCGTAGGGGCCCCGATTCGGTCGGGGCCCACGTAGGGGCGACCCGCCGGGTCGCCCTATGTCCCCACAACGGCCGTATGGCCATACGCCCCTACCGCCACGCCGTCCTCAGGCGGGGCGCCGCCTACACCCCCTCCGCCTACTAACCTCTTACTGGTGACCCATGAACCCACCCGACCAACTCACCTCCGCCCTCCGCTTGCTCGCTCGCCGCGAACTCACCGGCGAGGTCCGCCTCGCCTCCGTCACTGCCTCGCAAAAGCGCGCCGGCCCCTCCGCCTGGGAACGACTCACCGCCGCCCCCCCTACCGAGGTCATCGCCCTCACCGAGAACGAAGAGGGCGCCACCCGCCTCTACTTCATGGTCGGCAAGGACACCCTCGCCGACTCTGAAACCTGGGTGCTCGGCTGATGCTCGATTGCATCTTCGAGGACGACCTCGCCGGCGAGCCGGTCGGCGGGCTGCCTAACTACTGGATCGTCCGGCAGCAGTATCTCTCCGACGCCGCCCTGCGCACTACCTACTACATCCACATCGCCACGCGCGACGGCGAGCAGGTCGTCGAGGCCCGCGTCCCCAAGGTCTATGAGATGGGGCGCGTCGAAGGTCCCACCTTCGAGCAGGCCTGGTGGGTCGAAGCCAGAATGTGCGGGCGTTCCTCGCTCACGCCGCATACCGGCGCCCCCAACCTCGGTTTTGGAGGTTGGACCGAAGAACATGTCCGCCTCGGTCTGTGCCAATGGGGCAACCTTACGGCCGTCACCGCTCAGGGCCAGGTAGCCGGCGAGTCTTTCAAGGAGCCCCTACTCTCCGTTCCTCTGCAGACCTACTGGGAGATGCACACCTACTCGCTGCGCCTCATCCCTACCCTCGAGTTCTGGTTCGACGGCCAACTGCTCGGCTCCCGGCCCAGCGGCGCCTGGCTCCTGGGAGGGCCCATCAGGATTGACGCCGCCTCCGACCAATGGGGCGAGCCGGCGGTCAACGAGGCCGGCTTGTGTTTCACCGGCGTCCGACTTGAAGGCGCCCAACCGCACGCGGCCGGCACCCTCGAGATCCCCCAAGACAACGGCCCGCTGGAATACCAACTCGAAACCTGCCACGCCTGGAACGACTACCGCTACGGCCGCCCCGAAGGCTGGCGCACCATCGTCCGTACCAAGGTCGTGAACGAGTGGCAGAAAGAAGCCGAGATCTCCGGCGCCACCCACGTCAACCTGCTCTGGACCGGCGACGGCCGCCTCCGCGCCGTCCGCTTCCGGCCGGCAGACAAAACCATCTACACCGGCTTGCTCACTGGAGGCGCACCCATGTTGCAGGACCACTACTACCCCTCGGTTCTCTCAATGCCGCAGGCCGGCCTCGCCTTGCTCGTCTGCTACAAAGAGGGCAGCCTCTACGCCTTTCAAGGACGACAGACCTCCGCCGGCAGCGTCGCCTGGGAAACGGACACCCCCTTCGTAGTCACCGAAGGCAACGCCTTCCCCCAGCGCGCCGCCCTCCGCCAGAGCGCCGACGGCACCATCGTCGCCCTCTTCCTCGACCGCGAAAAGCAACTGCAAGAACGCACTAGTACTGACTTCGGTAAAACCTGGGCGTGATGCATATGACCAAAGACATCCCCTCCCTCCCCGACTTCGTTAGCGGCGACACCGCCCCCACCGTTCGCAGCAAACTCAACCAGTTCGCCGACGAAACCGAGCAGCAGATGCAAGGCGTCGAAGACCGCCTGGAATCCTCCCTCGCCGAAGCCCCCGGCAACGGCGTCCTCTCCGGCTGCCTGGTCTCCGCCGGCGCAGGCCTCTCCGTCAACCTCTCCGGCGGCCAGGCCATCATCGGCTTCCTCATCGAGGTCAGCCCCGCAAGCAACGTCGGCGGCCTCTCCGACAACGCGCTCAATTACGTCTGGCTCAAGCAGGATGGCTCCCTCGCCTTCGCCACCTCCAGCAGCCCGCCCTCCGACCAGTCCGCCATACTCCTCGCCACCGCCACCACCTCCGGCGGCGCCGTCACCGCCGTCAACAACCGCCCCCTCGGCCGCCAGGAGGTTCACTCGGCCACCGCCACCTTCGCCTGCGACAGCGGCGTCTCCGTCGGCAATGCCGTCTACCAGAAACCCGACGCCGACCGCACCGTCGCCAAGGCGCAAGCCAACTCCAGCAGCACCATGCCCGCCGTCGGCGTCGTCATCGCCAAACCGGACGCCCTCACCGCGCAGGTCGCTCTCGCAGGAAAGGTCGCCGACGTCCTCCAAGGCCTCACCCGAGGCGCCCGCTATTGGGTCAGCCCCAGCCAAGCCGGAGCCATAACCGCCACCCAGCCCACCTCGCCTGACCGCCCCCAACTCATCGGCGTCGCCCTCAGCGATCGCGAGTTGCTCGTCGCCGGAGGCGCCCTCGACGAGTCTGGCAGCGGCACCGGAGCCCCCACTGGCGCCAGTTACGTGACCATCAACGCCGAAGATGGGCTGAGCAACGAAACCCGCCACGCCGAGGTCCCTCTGGCCCAGCGGCACCCGCCCGCGAATCACACTCACGATGGCAGCGCCGACTCGGGCGCCAAGTTAGATCATGGCGCCGCTCTCTCCGGTCTCACCGACGACGACCACACCCTCTACCTACGCGCCGACGGCAGCCGCCAACTCACCGGCAACCTATCCGTCGCCGCCGGAGGCACCATTGATGGCGTGGACCTCTCCACCCACGCCACCGCCGGCACCGGCGTCCACGGCGCCGTGGGCGGCAAGTTCATCGCCCTCACTCCCGCCAGCGACCAGCAACTCTTCAGCGGCGCCGGCTCCCCCGGAGCGGCGCTGGCCAACAAGGGCGCCTCCGCCTACGCCGCGCGCGAAGACCACGAGCACTCCTCCGGAGGCGGCGTCCCCGCCCACCGCGCCTCTCACGAAACCGGCGGCTCCGACCTAGTCCGGTTCGCCGACCTCCAACACTCTCAGGCCGACGCCACCACCCACGACAACTACTTCAGTGCGCCACATATCAGTCAGGCCGACAAAGACCTCATCAGCGCACACGCCGCCAGACACCAGAACGGTGGCGCCGACGAAATCAGCGTCGAAGGCCTCTCCGGCCGCCTCGCCGACAAGCAGGACGCCGACAAGTTGCAGGCGCGGGCAGTGGACTCGGCGGCGCCGAGTGATGGCAATGTGCTCACTTGGGACAACGCCAACAGCAAGTGGAAACCTGCGGCACCGACTGGCGGCGGCGGTACGCCGGCCAGCAGCGTGACCTCGGAGCGGAAGTTGGGGACTTCCTCCGCCGTGGGCACGGCGACCAATTATGCGCGCGAGGACCACACCCATGGAAGTCCACCCATCAGTACCATCATGCGCGGCTCGAACCTCCTGCTGAACTCCGGGTTTGAGGAAGACACGGATGCGGATGGCATCCCCGACCATTGGACCTTCGGTGGGACGGGCGCACACGTCAGGGAGAGCGCGGGCACGCCGCCCGAAGGCAAGTACGACGTGAAGCTGACCCGCGCCGCTGCTGGGCAGAGTGCTTACGTGCAACTAGAAACTATGGTGCCCGTCAACACCAACGAGGTGTATGAACTTCGCCTTTGGCTCAAGGGCGACGCTGCGGCGACTTGTGTTGTTCGCCACCTGGATTACGACGCCAATGGGGGCTACATCGGGGGCGGGGGCGTATACTTCTATAGCGGCATCCCAGCCGCATCCTGGACACGGCTTTCCTACCGGCTCACCTCGGAGGCCGCGTCGCCCTCAGCGACGAGATTCACGACGGGGACCCGGTTCGTCCGCATCTACGTGGGTTGCACGGACGTGGCCAACGGCGACATCTGGGTTGATGACCTCTGGCTTGGCCCGGTACGGCAATGGAGCGGCCATGATCACTGGGGCACGAGTCAAACGCAACAGACGGTCACCGAGCCATGTATCCGAACAAATGATCGGATCGTACTGACGCCTTTGGACAGCGCGGCCTCGGGCGGCGTAGCCACCAAGACACTCACCGATCTGACATCGTTCATTGCCTGCCGGGCGAGTGACAATCCGGGCAACCAAGGGTTTGACTATCTAGTGATCCGGCCCTAAGCCGAACGAAAGGAACGACGAACCAAATGCCGAACGACGAAGCCATCGAAAGGCTCCGTGCTTGCCTCGCCCGAGGATTCGACCTGGTCGGCTGGCTCGCGCAGGCCTTACCCCGAGCCGATTGGGACGCCCTCTGCGCCGAGGCCGAAAAGGTCGCCAAGCAGCAGCGCCAAGCAACTCTCGAAGCACAGTCGAACGCCGTGCAGGCCGAACTCGACCGGGTGGCCGCCGACCTGTCAACCCTCGCCGACTCCTAGGCACGCAACCGTGACCAGACGTCCGACACCCAACACACCCCGCTCATGGAATCTGTGATCGTCAAACTCTTCGAGAACTCGGTGCTCGGCGCCGTCTTGCTCGTCGGCCTGTGGGTGGCCTGCCGCCTGCTCGCCCCCTTGGCGCAGAAGTCGGTCGAGGTCACCCAAAAGGCCATTGACGTCATGCAGGAAGCCACCCGCGTCATGCGCCAGAACACCGACAGCAACCGACAGGTGGTCAAAGCCCTCGAGTCCTGGGCCCATCTCGTCGGTGTCCAACTGCGCGCCGGCCGCCGCCCCCAGGTTAAGCGCGACCCCTCCTCTGCCGAATAGGTACTGCGAGGCCGAATGGGGGTCCCGCGCCCCGGCCGTGGGGTAGTCCGGCAGCCGGCGCGCCCAGGACCCCCACCAGACCTTCCTACATTGCAGTGCGCGCCGCCTACCCGCGCGCGCTCAAACAAGCGAGGTCGCAGTGAATTGGCGTTCGACCTGTTCTGGGCCGTCATACCCTTCACCGCCATGATGACCACGCTGGCTGCCGTCGTCTTCGGCATCCTGCGGGTAGTCCGCTTCCTCGATAGATAGCAGGCCTGCCCAGGCGCCACGCCGCAGCAGGCCCCACACTCTCCCCCGGCAGCCGAGAGCCCGCCGTACGGCGGGCTTGCGCTTCTCCCTGGCTGGTGATCCGCATGAGAATCCTCGCCGCCGATCTGGTGGCTAAGGCCAACTCGCAGATCGGCAAACCCTACCGCTTCGGCATC
Organism: uncultured Armatimonadia bacterium; assembly: GCA_964528605.1. Classification (GTDB taxonomy): domain Bacteria; phylum Armatimonadota; class Zipacnadia; order CAZGSV01; family CAZGSV01; genus CAZGSV01. The sequence continues at coordinate 6,111 of CAZGSV010000098.1, read as the reverse complement.
GAGGTGCGCCTCGACGACCCCGACCCTCAGGCCTTTGACTGCTCCGAACTGGTGCAGTGGGCCTTAGCCCAAGTCGGCCTGACCTTCCCCGACGGCTCCTGGAACCAGTGCGCCGCCTGCCGCGCCGTTCCCCTTACCCTCGCCCGCACCACTCCGGGCGCCCTCGTCTTCGTTTCCCAGAACGGCAAGCCCTCCGGCATCCACCACGTCGGCATCAGTCGCGGCGACGGCTACACCGTCGAGGCCCGCGGCCGCCGCTGGGGCGTGGGTGTCTGGCCCTGGCGCTCCGCCTGGAACCTCGCCGGCCTGGTCCCCGGGCTCGGCTATGAGCCGGCGCCAACTGGGCAGTCCGTAGACCCCGGCTCATATGTCGTCAAACTCGGAGACCGAGTCGTCCCCGGCGTCGAAGCGCGCCTCATCGAAGGCCGCGCCTGGGTGCCCCTGCGCGCCCTCGCGGAATCCCTCGGCTACGAGGTCTACGCACCCGATCTGCCCGCAGGCAAGACCATCTACTTGTTCTCCAAAGGAGACGACACGCCATGACTTTGCTCTTGTTACCCACCGCCTACCTCGCGGCCGTGAGCGGGGCCGACTGGTCCGGGCTTCTCAATCCCCTGTTCGACCTCGTGCCCCACTTGGTGGCCGCCCTCCTGGGCGTCCTAGTGCTGGTGTTGATCTGGCTCGTGCGCGCCGGGCTGCGCTTGCTCCACTTCCGGCTCTTGCGCGACTGCGCCCGCCAGTTGGTCCACTGGGCCGCTCAGAAACTCCCCGAAGACCTCTCCGGCTCCGCCAAGTTTCGGCGCGTGATGGCCCGCCTCAAGAAAGCCTTCCCGCGCGTGCCCCAGGAACAGTTGGAGACCGCCATCGAAGAGGCAGTGCTCGAACTGAAAGCGGGCCTCGCCCAAATGTAAGCGGCTGCCCCGCAACCGCATACCCTTGACCGAAGTAGCGGGCCCGGCCTAAGAGCAGCGCCGGAGCGGCTCGCTGGCCACGGCTGCCACGTGCGCCCGCCCCGGGCCCGCATCTATTCTGCCCGCCCGCGAGGCGGATCGGGGGACCCTTACGGCCTAACGGCCCTTGCTATCCGGCCACGCGCACCCCCAGCGCATCCGCCCGGCGCTCAGAGTCTCCTCTCCAAGTAACGCGGGTAGAACACGCACAGCAGCACGAAGAACACCAGCGACACCAGAATGTCCGCCCCGTACCACAGCACCGGCATCGCGTTCAGAGGCCCATACGTCGCGCTGGCCACAGCCATCGTACCCAGCGCCACTATCGCTACCTTCACCAGAGTCCGATACCGCACCGGGTCTCTCGACATGACCAGCAGCGCCAAGCCGACGCCCAAATACATCACCGCCCCCTCCCGCAGCGAGTACCAGAACAGCGGCGCATCCGGGATCAAGCCCTCGCGCCGCCCCAATCCCCCGAACAGCGTCGCTAACCGCCCCACCACCGCCTCCGGCAGCAGCGCAATCACAAACTGCAACAAGCACAGGATGGCGACCGCCGTCAGCACCACCCGCAGACCACGGAACGATGCGATTCTGCTCTCTTCGGACATCCGTCTACCCCCTAGGTTCAGCCTCCTCAGTCTAGCGCATCCCGCCAAGGCTGCATAGCTCGCTGCCACGCTCGCGTGCCGCCCGCCCACCATCCCGGACTCGCCGCCAGCCGCTACGGCGAGACCTGCACCACGTCCTTATTGAGGGCAAGCCCCAGGCCAGCGTAGGTCGTAATGATCGCGGCGGCGTTATCCATCAGCAACTCCTGCTCCAGCCTCCGCACCAGCCTCCCGCGCAGCTTGTGCACATGGTTGGGCATCACGGTAAGGTCGTCGCCCCATACCTCGCGGCAGAGGCACTGGTACTCGACCACTGACCCCCCCGCGGCCGCCAGCGTGCCCAGCAGGCGACCCTCGAGTTTGGTCAGAAGCAATTGCCTCCCGCTGAGAATGACCAGCCGAGGCTGCGACAGCGTCAACCTCAGCCGTGGGCCCGACGGCGACGCGACCGCGGCCAGCCGCGGCGGGGGCGTCAGCGAGCGCGCCAGGTAGAGCAGGCGCTCGTGGTGTCCGCCCCCGAGGGCCTCCAGTACCTGCGCCGGCGCGCCGGCAATCTCCACCGCCCCCGTCAGCGCCTCACTCGCCAGGCGTAAGGCAATGTGCCGCGGTATGCCCCCGAGGCGGATCGGCCAGAGGCCGCGCCACTCCTGCGGTATCCCCGTCCGCAACGCCGCGGCCAGCGCGTCAACGTCCGCCCCCAGGCGCTCGTCCTCGCACAGCATCGTCGCCGCCTCCGCCAGCGCCTCCAGCAGCCAGGCCAACTGCGCCGCCAGGTCCTCCAGCGCGCCACTGCTGACCCCGTAGCGCTTCTGTATCTCCGGCAACTCCACCCCCGCCGAGTAGTCGTACGCCACCAGCGCCTTATGCAGCGCCCAACGCCACTCGCGCCAACTGACGACGCCCTGTAGCCACTCCCACGCGTGTGAGGCCGCCTCCGTGGCCACCTCCTCCATGCGCCAGCCGTGATCCGTCCGCCTGAAAGGCAGCCCCGCCCTCACCACCCCGCCCGCGGGCGAACCCGCCGCCACCAGTAGCGCCGCCATCGAGTCTCTGAGGTCCGGCCCCAGCGCCTCCAGCGCCGCTCCTAAGAACAAAACCGTCCGCACGCCCAGGCCCCTGCTGACCGCCACCTCTCCCAGCGGTCCCGGAACCAGATCACCGTGTGGCCCGCGGCGCAGGAGCCCCGCTTGCACGAGTTGCGCCACCGCCTGCTGCACCTGCTCTTCTCCGAAAACGCCCTCATGCGGCTCTAAGCCTCTGCGGTAGCAGGCAAAGGTGCTGCTCAGGAACTGCACCAAGTCCCTTGCGCTCGCGCACCCGCCCAGGCTGTGCGCGCGCAAGCAGAGGTCGCCCGCGTCAAGGCTGGGTAGCGCCGAGTCCAGCACGGGCAGGTCCGCCTCCGCCACCTCCGCCAGCATCCGGGCCCTCTCCAATGGCGAGCGCGCGCACACAATGGCGCGCCCGAAAGGCAGGCCTGACCCCGCGCGCCCCCCACAGCCGCCCTCGCCGTCCATCTCCGCCTTGGAGATGCAGGCCTGTACCCAATGCCCTGCCGCCTCGCAGTAAGAGTAGCGCGCCTCCTCCATCACCACGTTCGCCAAGCGTACGTTGGCGCCCATGGACGAGATCGAGGTGCAGCAGACCAGGGGAACCCGCTCGCCGCGCATCTGCGCCTCCACAAATGCGCGCTCCTCGTCGCCCAGGTCGGCGCTGTGGAACAGCACCCCTCGCTCCAGACAGCGGAGCAACGCCTTCTTCTCTCTGCTCTCTCGCAATCGCTCGCATGCCGCCAGCGCCTGCGGGTCCGCGGTCAGCCCCCCCCGTGCCGCCAGCGCCTCAGCCCCCTCCAATGCCCTGGTGCGCGAGCCTACGGAGAGCGCCGTGGGCTCCCCTCGCGCCGCCAACGAGTACGCCACTTCGAGCGTCGCCTGCTCCGCCTGGGGGCTGCCGATCTCCTCGCTGCCTCGCAGCCCGCTGTTGAACTCGCGGTAGTCGAACCGCCCCCGGTACCATACCCCCTGCCTCAACTCCACCGGCCGCCGCAGTTCCGCCACCACCCGCGCCCCCAACCACGAGGCCACTTCGTAGGCGTTCCCGATCAAGGGGCTCAACCCCACCGTCGCCGGGGCGGCCGGCAAGCGCTGCAGTCCGCTGAGGAACATCTCCAGCAGCGGCCCGCGCTCCTGGTCGCCCAGCATCTGCACCTCGTCAATGACCACGCTGCCCACGCCTGCAAACACCTGCGGCGCGGTGGCCAGCAGCGCGGCCGCCTTCTCGAAAACCAGCACGCCCAAGTCGAACTGCCCCCTGCGCAGCGCCTCGGCGAACTCGGGCCGCAGTCCGGTGCCCACTACCACTCGCACTCCTCGGCCCTGATACCGCTGCCGCAACACCGCGTACTGCTCCTCCGCCCGCTCGCGCGTGGGCACTATCAACAGCGCTTTGCGCCCCCGAGTGACGGCCGACAGCGCCGCGGCCTCACCCACCCACGTCTTCCCCGCTCCCGTCGGCCCACAGACCACAAACGCGCCCCCCCGCAAACAGCCGGCGCGCACCGCCTTCTCCTGCAAGGGCAGCAACCCCGAGCCCAGAGCGCGCGACCAGATCTCGACCGCCCACTCGGGTGCGCCGAAAGACAACAACTCCCGAACTAGCATCGCAACCGCACCTCGCGCTACAGCGCGACCGGGATGCGCTCCCGCGGCGCATACGCCACCTGTCGGAGTTGCAGGGCGCCCCACAGGCGGCCATGCACCAAGAACCGGGCCTGCCGGTCAGGCCCCGTTCCCTGGCACTGCCCTCAGTGCTGGCCATGCACGCCATGCAGCCTTGATTATTCCGCGCCCGGTCTTGCGCCCACCAAAAGGCACCCATGCCACACGGCTGCCCAGCACACATGCGTTCTAGTTTGGGAGCACCTGCGCTCCCTCCAGCCCCCCTGTGAGCGCCTCCTGCCTAGCCGGGGGGGGCTGCGCATCCTTCAGGCTTGCAGCGCGTGAAGGCCGGCCCGCGCCAGGCCAGGCCGCCTACTGCTCCTCCGACTGTTCCACCGCCGCCCGGATGAACCCCGCAAACAACGGATGCGCCCGGTTCGGCCGCGAGCGAAACTCCGGGTGGAACTGCGAGGCAATGAAGAACGGATGACTGGGCAGTTCGATTATCTCCACCAGCCGTCCGTCCGGCGACAGCCCCGACAGCCGCAGCCCATGCTGCGTTAGGGTCTCGTGATACTTGGGGTTCACCTCGAAGCGGTGGCGGTGCCGCTCGTACACGATGCGCTCGCCGTAACACCGCAGCGCCAGCGACTCCGGCGCGAGATGGCACTCATACCGCCCCAGCCTCATGGTAGCGCCCATATCGGCGACCCCACGCTGCGAGGGCAGCAAGTCAATCACCGCATGAGGGCTGTGCTGGTCGAACTCCGTCGAATGCGCGCCCGCCAGCGAGCACGCATCGCGCGCAAACTCGATCACCGCCGTCTGCAAGCCCAGACACAGCCCGAGGAAGGGAATCTCCCTCTCTCGCGCGTAGCGGATCGCCTGAATCTTCCCCTCCACCCCCCGTGAGCCGAAGCCTCCCGGCACCAGAATCCCGTCAACCTCCGACAGGAGGCGCTCCGCGCCTTGGCTCTCCACGTGCTCGGAGTCAACCCAGTTGATGTGAACCTGGCAGTGGTTCGCGATGCCCCCGTGCTTGAGCGCCTCGCTCACCGACAGGTAGGCGTCGCGCAACTCAATGTACTTGCCCACGATGGCGACGTTGACCCCGTCCTCCGGCGCCCGCAGCCCCTCGGTCACCTGCTGCCACTCGTGGTGGTCCGGCGGATTCGGCGGCAGGCGCAGTCCCTCCAGCAGCAGTTGCGTTAGCCCCTGCTCCTCGAACGCCATCGGGATCTCGTAAATCTGGCTAGTGTCCAGCCCGACTATCACCGCCTGCCGCGGCACGTCGCAGAAGAGCGACACCTTGCGGATCATCTCGTCGCTTAGCGGGAACTTCGAGCGGCAGATGATGAGGTCGGGCTGAATACCAATCGAGCGCAACTCGCGCACCGAGTGCTGCGTCGGCTTGGTCTTCATTTCCTGCCGCGGCCCCACGAAGGGCACCAGGGTCACGTGCGCGTAGAGCACGTTCTCGTCGCCCCCATCAATCCTCATCTGGCGAATCGCCTCGAGGAAGGGCAGCGACTCGATGTCGCCCACGGTGCCGCCGATCTCAATGATCGCCACGTCGGCTTGCGTGCGCTCCGCCAAGCCGGTGATGCGCGACTTGATCTCGTCCGTGATGTGCGGGATGACCTGCACCGTAGAGCCCAGGTACTCCCCCTTGCGCTCCTTGCGAATCACCGCCTCGTACACCACGCCGGTGGTCAAGTTCGATTCGCGCGTCAGGTTCTGGTCTATGAAGCGCTCGTAGTGCCCCAGGTCGAGGTCGGTCTCCGCTCCGTCATCCGTGACGCAGACCTCGCCGTGCTGGTAGGGGCTCATCGTACCTGCGTCAACGTTAAGGTAGGGGTCAATCTTCTGTAGGGAGACCTTGAAGCCCCGGTC
>CAZGSV010000097.1:0-13257 GCA_964528605.1 uncultured Armatimonadia bacterium | reverse complement strand
CGTGGAGCGCAAGCAGTTCTCGGCCAACGAGACCGTGGTCAAGCATGGCGACATCGTCACCATAGATGGGAGCACGGGGCGGGTGATTCTGGGCGAGGTGCCGATGATCGCGCCGCGGATGGGCGGCGACTTCAAGACCTTGCTGGAGTGGGCGGACGGATTCCGGCGGCTGGGGGTGCACACGAACGCCGACACGCCGCAGGACGCGCGCACCGCGTACGAGTTTGGGGCGCAAGGCATCGGCCTGTGCCGCACCGAGCACATGTTCATGGCGCAGGACCGGCTGCCGGTGGTGCAGGAGATGATCGTTGCTTCCGACGCGAAGGCGCGGGCGGCTCCGTTGGCCAAACTGCTGCCGATGCAGCGCGGGGACTTCGAGGCGCTCTTCCGCGAGATGAAAGGTTACCCCGTCACCATCCGGTTGCTCGACCCGCCGCTGCACGAGTTCCTGCCGCGCTGGGATGAGTTGATGGAGGAAGTGATCGAGTTGCGGCTGCGCGACCCCAGGTCGCCCGTGTTGAAGGAGAAGGAGGACATGCTCGCGATGGTGAACAGCCTGCGGGAGGCCAATCCGATGCTCGGCCTGCGCGGGTGCCGCCTGGGGATTACGCGGCCGGAGATCAACGAGATGCAGGTGCGCGCGATCTTCGAGGCGGCCTGCAATGTGGCCAAGCAAGGCCTGCCGGTCAAGCCCGAGGTGATGATCCCCTTGGTGGGCCACGTGAACGAGTTGAAACTGGTGCGCGAGCAACTGGAGAAGGTGGCGCGGCAGGTGATGACCGAGGCCGGCATCGAGATCGAGTACAAGTTCGGCACCATGGTGGAGATTCCGCGCGCAGCGTTGACTGCGGACCAGGTTGCCGAGTACGCCGAGTTCTTCTCCTTCGGCACCAACGACCTGACGCAGACCGTCTTCGGCTTCAGCCGTGACGACGCGGAGGGCAAGTTCATCCACGTCTATCTGGACAAGAAGATCCTGCCGGACAACCCGTTCGAGACCCTGGATCCCGACGGGGTAGGGCAGTTGATGCGCATCGGCGTGGAGAAGGGCCGCGCCGCGCGCCCCGACCTGAAGATCGGCATCTGCGGCGAGCACGGCGGGGATCCGCGCTCCATAGACATCTGCGAGGAGTTGGGTTTGGACTACGTCTCCTGCTCGCCGTACCGCGTACCGGTGGCGCGTTTGGCGGCCGCGCACGCGTCGCTGCGGCGTCGGCGGGCAGCGGCTGAGAGGGATGTCTGATGCCTAAGATCGAAAGCATTCACGCGCGTCAGGTTCTGGACTCGCGGGGCAACCCCACGGTCGAAGTCGAGGTGTGCACGGAGCCGGGGATAGTCGGACGGGCGGCGGTGCCCTCCGGCGCCTCCACGGGCATTCGCGAGGCGCTTGAGTTGCGCGACGGCGACAAGGCCTACGGCGGCAAGGGCGTGCTCAAGGCGGTGGCGAACGTCAACCAGGTCATCGCGCCGGCTCTGGCCGGCTGCGAGGTCACGGACCAAGTGGCGTTGGACCTGCGCATGCTGGGACTGGACGGGACCGAGAACAAGAGCAAGTTGGGCGCCAATGCGATCCTGGGTGTGTCTTTGGCGGCGGCCCACGCCGCGACGCAGGCCGTCAGGTTGCCGCTCTACCGGTATCTGGGCGGTGTGGGCGCCCGGCTGTTGCCCGTGCCGCTGATGAACGTGCTCAACGGCGGCGCGCACGCGGGCTGGAACCTGGACATGCAGGAGTTCATGCTGGCGCCCGTGGGGGCCAAGTCGTTCGCCCAGGCGTTGCAGATGGGTGCGGAGACCTACCAGGCCTTGCGGGGGCTGCTTAAGGACCGCGGCTCGTCGCTGGGAGTGGGTGACGAGGGCGGCTTCGCCCCCAAACTGGGCAAGAACGAGGAAGCCCTACAGCTGCTGGTCGAGGCCATCGGCGAGGCCGGCTACCGGCCGGGCGCCGATATGGCCATCGCGCTGGACCCCGCCGCCAGCGGCTTCTACAAGAACGGCCGCTATGAACTGAAGGTGGACGGGGTGGGGAAGACGCCGGCCGAGATGGTGGACCTCTATGCCGGGTGGGTGGAACGGTACTACGTCGTTTCCATTGAGGACGGCCTGGCGGAGGACGACTGGGAGGGCTGGAGACTGCTCACCGAGCGGCTTGGGGGCAAGGTGCAAGTGGTCGGCGACGACCTGTTCGTCACCAACGTGAAGTTGCTGGCCAGAGGCATCGCCGAGAAGGCGGCGAACGCGATTCTGGTGAAGGTCAACCAGATCGGCAGCCTGACGGAGACGCTAGCGACGGTGGAGATGGCCAAGCGGGCCTCCTACGGGGTGGTGATCTCGCACCGCTCGGGCGAGACGGAGGACACGACCGTCGCGGACCTGGCGGTGGCCACCAACGCGGGCCAGATCAAGACGGGCGCCCCCTGCCGCACTGAACGTGTGGCCAAGTACAATCGTTTGTTAAGGATAGAAGAGGCGCTTGGACCGGCCTCACTATACGAGCCAGCGCCCAAGTTGAAGCGCTGGGGCTAGGGAGGCGATAGGCTCACGCTGCGGCTGCGCGCCCGATCGGTGGCCTGGCTGCTGTGCGGCGTGCTTGTCGTGTTCTTTGCGGGAGCATGGCGAGCCTGGGAGCCCTACTGCTCCATCTACCGTTCGGGTAAGCGGATAGACAACTTGAGGCGGCAATTGCGGGACCGTCGCGTGCAGGAGGCGGAGTTGCGCTACCGGCTGGCGACGGTGTCCACGGTTGCGGGGGTGGAACGTGCAGCCATGCGGCGCGGCCTGGGGCCTGCCGGTGCCGTCGCCCTGCGGCCCGTCTGGGAGCCTGAGGAGGAGGGAGCCGAGGAGCGCGGGCTCTACGGGCAGACCTACGATTGGGCGCGGGGCTGGTGGCAGCGGCGCCTGTCGTCGGTGTGCCCCTCTTCTCCGCCCGAGGACAGGACCGAGCCGACGAGCAGGTCGCTGAGTCTGCCGTAGCGCCGGGCGGCTCGAGCGCCTAGGCCGCTTGAGAGAGAGGTGCCAATGTCTTCTGCCGGCGACTGGGATGCCTTCGTATCGGAACCCGTAGAGGAGCCTGCGGCTGCAGCCAGCGAGGATGAGGTGCTCGCTCTGACGGTCCGCCTGGCGCTTTTGGAGGACATCGCGCGCCTGGTGACCATGGGCAGCGATCTCACCATGCTCCTGCACCAGATACTGGCGTTGTGCGAGAGCGTGGTGCAAGCGGAGGCGGCCTCCATGCTGCTGGTGGACGAGCGGAGCGGGGGTCTGGCCTTCGCGGCGGCCACCGGCGAGAAGGGGGCGGCAGTCAAGCGCGTCCGCCTGGCGCCGGGCGAGGGGATCGCCGGGTGGGTGGTGCAGCGTGGCGAACCGCTGCTCGTGCCCAGCCCAGAAGGGGACGACCGCTGGTCCAAGCGAGTGGACGAACTGACCGGCTTTCACACCCAATCCGTGGTGTGCGTGCCGATGCAACTGCAGGACCGGACGATCGGTGCGGTGGAACTGATCAATAAGATCGGCGCCGACCACTTCACCGACGCTGACGCTGACCTGCTCTCCACGGTGGCGGCGCAGGCCTCCCTGCTGGTGGAGAATGCGCGGCTGCTGAGGCGGTTTGAGGCCGACAAGGCGCGCCTGCGCATTCTCGTCGAGACGATGCACCGGACGTGCCACTCGCTAGGGGGCGAGGAACTAGCGCCTTACGTGCTCTCGCGCGCGGCAGAGGCCTTGCAGGCCGAGGGCGCCGCCGTGGCTGCTGCTGACCCGGACACGGGGGAACTGGTGTTCAAGGTCGTGGTGGGCGAGGCCGCCAGGCCGTGCCGCGGTCAGCGAGGGGGGAAGGGGGCCGGCATCTGCGGCTGGGTGGCTCAGTCGCTCGAGCCGGTGTTCACGGAGGACCCGGGCGGCGATCCGCGCTTTCAGCCGGCACTGCCCTGCGAGACGGACGAGAAGGTGGCCTCGGTGTTGGCGTTGCCCATGGCGGCGGGCGGGAAAGTCTACGGGGTTATGGAGTTGTTCAACCTGAGGGAGGGTGCGGACGAGGGCGCCATCGCGGTGGGATGCGCGCTGGCCGGTCAACTGGCGCTGGCGCTGTGCGCCGGGGGCACCTTAGGGGCGCCTGAGCCCTCCTCGGGATAGGCCTTGAGCGGTCGCCGTCTTGCCTTCCCGCTCCGGCTGGGCCTGGTTGTCCTTGCCCATCCTTCGGAGGTGGGCTGGGATCAGGCCGAGCGAGTTCTGGCTTCTGCATCACTCGATGCTTGCGGCTTGCAGGTTTCGCTGACGCGCGCTCCCTGCGTGGTCTCGGACGCGGGTACTGCGGCTCGCGCGGCGCAGGCATTGCGCGGACAGGACTTGCAGGCGCTCTGCGTGATACCGGCGACCTGGAGCGCTGACGATCCTCTGCTTGACCTGCTGGAGGCGCTGTCGCTGCCGGTCGTGGTGTGGGGGATGCCGGGGGTGGAGACGGGCTCGCTCTGCGGCTCGCACCAGATCAATTGCGTGCTGAGGGAGATGGGGCGGGCATGCCATCTGGTGTACGGCCCGCTTGGGGACGCGGGCGCGCAGGGCGAGGTGGCCCGTTTTGCCCGGGCGGCGGCCCTGGCCAGCGAACTGCGGCACGCCAAGATCGGGCTGGTGGGCTACCGCACGCCGGGGATGTTCGAGATAGCATTCGACGAGTGGGCGCTCAAGTCGGTGCTGGGCCCGCGAGTGGTTCACCAGTCGCTCGAGGAGTTTGGCGAGTTGATGAAGAAGGCCGACACGGGCGCGGCTCATCGTGAGTTGCAGACGCTGGTGTCCCGGGTGGGAGCGGTGGAGGTAGGAGAAGATGAACTGGCGTCGCAGGCGCGGGCGCTGGCGGCGCTGCGCTTGCTGGTGGGGGAGCAAGACCTTTGCGGTGTTGCGTTCGAGTGCTATCCGAACTGGATGGGGCGCGTTTGCGTGCCCTTTTCGCTGCTGGCGGAGGAGGGCTTGGCCGCAGGATGCGAGGGTGACGTCAACGGCACCACGGCCCTGCTCATGCTGCAGTGGCTTGCGCAGGCCCCCGGGCACAACACCGACCTGCTCGCCGTGAATGAGCAGGAGAACACCATCCTGCTGTCTCACTGCGGCAACAGCGCGCTGTCTCTCGCCAGCGCTCCCTCCGAGGCGCGTGTGGCCTCGGTGCGACTCGCGGGTGAGGGCGCGTGTCTGCTGTTTCCCGCGAAGCCGGGGCCAGTGACCCTGGTCAATCTGGTCGGCGGGCGGAACACGTACCGCCTGGCGGCGCTGGTGGGCGAGGCGGTGCCGACGGGCATGGACTTCCCCGGTTGCCCTTTGCGGGTGCGCCTGCCCTTGCCGGTGAGGGATTTCCTCGGGTGGGTGGGCGAGGAAGCGCTCGGGCACCACTGGATGGCGGCTTACGGGGACTTCAGCGTGGAATTGCGCCATTTTTGCCGGCTGGTCGGCGTGAGGCACGTTTCTCTGTCCTAGCTGGCCGCTCCCTGCGGCGCTGTGGGGGGGCTTGGGCTGCAATATGGGGAATTGGTGACCCGTTGCGGAACAATCTGTGGGGATGGGGCTTTGTACCCAGGGACTTGCCCTGGCGGAGTGATTGTGTGAGCAGAGCGGGGCGATGGAAGCGCCTCTGAGGCGGAGGTTCCCTGCGCGCCGGGTTGAGCCTGGGCGCCGGTTACGCCGCTAACCTATCCGGAAGGTACTGACCAACGTTGAGTCCAGAGCAAGAAGAGGAAAAGGTAAACGGAGTTCTCGACATCGAGGGGCGCGCGGCGGGCCTGTCCCGCTTCTCTGAGGCGCTGCTGGGTGAGGCTGAGGAGGGCGTCCTCAGGCGGGTGCTGGTGATTGAGGACGAGGAGCAGATTCTACGCACCATCGAGGAGATCCTGGTGGAGGAGGGCTTCACGGTAAGCACGGCCTCGGACGGGGACACGGCGGCGGCGAAGATTGACGAGGAGGAGTACCACGTCGTGCTCTTGGACCTGGTGCTGCCGGGGGCCATGGGGCTGGACTTGCTGAAGCGCATTAAGGCGAGGGACCCGGTGGCCGCGGTGGTCATAATCACGGGCCACGCCAACTACGAGAATGCGGTGGCGGCGATTCGCGGGGGGGCGTCGGACTTCCTCTCGAAGCCGTTCACCTTGGATGAACTGGAGATTGCGGTTGCGGCCGCGCTCGAGCGGCGCAAACTCGCCGTGCGGGCGCTGGCGGCGGAGGCCCAGAGGGAGGCCTCGAACCTTCACTTCTTCCTGACCATGCAAACGCTGATCGCGACGCTGGAGGCGCGGGACCCCTACACGCGGCGCCACAGCCAGAACGTGGCGCTCTTCTCGGTGGTGACGGGGCGCCAGTTGGGTCTGTCGGAAGCGGAGATCGGCAGCGTCTATGTCGGCGGCATCTTGCACGATATCGGGAAGGTCGGCACTCGCGACGACATTCTGCTCAAGCCCGGGCGCCTGACCGAGCAGGAGTACCGCATCATCCAGCAGCATCCCGTCATCGGCATGCGCATTCTGCAGCCCTCGCGCTTCCCGGCCGAGGTGACGGAGATGGTGCTGCACCATCACGAGCGGCTGGACGGCAGCGGCTACCCGGACCACCTGGGTGGCTCTGACCTGCACTTGGCGGCGCGCATCTGCGCTCTCGCCGACGTGTTCGATGCGATGCGCTCGCCTCGGCACTACCGGCCGGCGTACGAATTGCAGGTGGTGATTTCGCAGTTGCGGCAGGAGGGGGCGACCCTCTACGGGCGGGATGTGTCCGAGGCTTTTCTGGAGGCAGTGGAGAGCCCGGAGAGCGCGGAACTGCAGCGCGCCATGCAGCCGCACAAGCGCAACAGCGACCTGGTGGGGCAGCGTTAGGCCTGCGCTCTTGCCCTGATCCAGTCGGCCGCGGCCTGTAGCCGACGCCGGCATTCCTCTCGGCCCAGCACCGCCATCAACTCGAACAGGCCTGGCCCCACCGTGCGGCCGGTCAGCGCCAGGCGTAGTGTGTGGATCATCCGGGCCGCCTCGATGCCCTTGCTCAAAGCCCGTTGCCGCACACTCTTCTCTATCTGCGCCGACTCGAACGGTTCCACGCCCGCCAGTGCCGCGCCGGTTTGCAGGAGCAGCTCGGGGGCCTCCGGTGGGCCGAACCACTTGGCGGACGCGCGCGCATCGTAGTCCTGCGGCGCCGCGAAGAACAGGCAGGAGGCCTGGGCCAGCTCGGCTAAGGCGTGCCCTCGTTCGCGCATCAGTTGGGCGACGCGCGCGCAATAGGCGTCGTCATGCACCAGGCGCTCCTCCAGCAGCCCTTCCCGCTCTAGGAACGGGCGCAACGCGGCGACGAGTCTGCCGGTCGGCAGGCGGCGCAGATGCTGGGCGTTGAGCCAGGCCAGTTTGTCGCGGTCGAAGACGGCGGCGGCGGCGCTGATCTCCTCGAGCGAGAACCGGGCCACGATCTCCTCCACGGTCATGAACTCCGCATCGCCGCCGGGCGACCAGCCGAGGAGCGCAAGGAAGTTGACCATGGCCTCGGGCAGGAAGCCCAGGTCGCGGTATTCGAGCAGAGCGGTGGCGCCGTGTCGCTTGCTCAACTTGGAGCGGTCGGGCGCCAGGATGAGCGGCAGGTGCACGAACACGGGCGGCTCCCAGCCGAAGGCCTGGTAGAGGAGCACGTGCTTGGGAGTGCTCGATATCCACTCCTCGCCGCGCAGCACGTGCGTTATCTGCATGAGGTGGTCGTCCACGACGTTGGCCAGTTGGTAGGTGGGCATGCCATCCGACTTGAGCAGGACGAAGTCGTCGAGTTCGCGGTGTTGGAAGACGATGTCGCCGCGGACGAGGTCGTGAAAGCGGGTCTGGCCCTGCTCGGGGATGCGGAAGCGAACGACGCAGGGCTGGCCTGGTGAGTGCAGGCGGGAACGCTCGGCGGCGGTCAGGTTGCGGCAGCGGCCGTCGTAGCGCGTGGGCTGCTTGCGCTCGCGCTGCTGAGCGCGCAGCGCCTCGAGCCGCTCGGAGGAGCAAAAGCACTCGTAGGCGTGGCCGTTGGCGAGCAACTCCTGGGCGGCCGTGTGGTAGTGCTCCTTGCGCTGGGACTGGACGTAGGGGTCGTGGGGCCCGCCTACTTCCGGGCCCTCGTCCCAGTCAAGGCCGAGCCAGCGGAGGCTCTCCAAGATGTTGTCCAGGGCGCCCGGTACGATGCGGGCTTGGTCGGTATCCTCGATACGCAGGACGAAGGCGCCGCCCTTTGCGCGCGCGAGCAGCCAGTTGAAGATGGCGGTGCGCGACACGCCCACGTGGAGCATGCCGGTGGGGGAGGGTGCGAAGCGTACTCGCAGCAACAGGTCTCCGCCTATCGGATGATGTACTTGCGCTTGGCCTTCTTAACGCCCTGAGAGATCTTGCGCTCGTCGAAGTACCAAGCGCCTCCTTCCTTCTTCTGGTGGAAGCAGTGATAGGAGCCGAGTAGGGAGGCGAGCACACGGCGCGGGGTGCGACGGACGACGCTGGTCTCGGCGTGGAGAAGGTTGACGCCGATGCCCTTTTGGTGCTGGCGCATCAGTTCCTGCAGGATGTCAAAGACGGCCCACTCGGCCTGCGCGGCTTTCTTGCGCAGATCGAGCAACTCCACCAGGCGCTCCTCTTCTATGGCGCTGGCGGGGTCGCGCTCGCCGTCGTACTCCATGATGAGTTCGCCTTCGCGTTCTCCGCCGGCCAGGCTGAAGACGGTGCCGCTGGGCGGGCAGTATTCCTGGAAGAAGTCGCCCAGGCCGAAGAGCAGGTTGGTCTCGTTGTTGAGCCAGAGGTCGTACTGGCGCTGGCCTTGGTAATAGGCGAGCGCCTGATAGATGCGGGGCTGGGCCGGCAGCAGGCCTCGGTCAAGGGCGCGGACGTAGTAGGTTCCCGCCTCGTGATGGTGGTAAGGGAGCAAGCAGCGGATGCGGTCTCGCGGCGGCTCCTGCTGCAAGACCGGAGGGTCCTCGCCGTAATCCTCGTGAACCGGGTCGCCGACAAAGGCCAGCAGGTCCTCCTCCAGGCCTTCGTCGCTCACGGCGAAGTCGAGGTCCTCGCCCTCGGCGCTGATGACGACGATTTCTTCCAGTTCCACGCCACGGGGCACGGAGAGAATCTGCGCGGGTATGTTCTTGCTCTTGACCCAGCGCCAGGGGCCTACGCGCTGGAGCCCGGGCTCGGCATCGAGTCTCTCCATGATGGTGAAGGCGACCGGGCGGAAGTCGTCGTGGCGCGGGGACAGTTCGAAGAGCTGGCCCACCAGCGAGTCGAGGGCAACGGAGGTCGAGGCCTGAGCGACGGTGTCGAGCAGTTCCGCGGTCTCCTCTTCGGTGAGCACGGCGCGCGAGCCGGCGTCCTTGGCGGGATCGAGTATCTCGGCGAGATCAATGGCTTCCTCCTCCTCGGCGGGCGCCGCGGCCGACTCGCGGATTAGCCGGAGGAGAGCGGCGCGTGCTTCCCGAGTCATCTCGGGGCCGACCCACAAACAGCCGGACAGTAAGAGGAGGGCGCTGTTGGCTTGGAGGTGCAGGAAGGACTCAGTGGGATCGAAAGCCTCCGGGGTGTGCTGCCACATTAGGTACTGGAGCACGCGGTTGGGGATCGGGCCGCCCCAGGCCTGACAGAGGGTGTCGAGATAGGCGCCCCAGTCGCCGTCGCGGGGCGCCAACTTCTCTCCCAGCGTATCGTGGAGGGTGTCGAGCACGTCGGTCTCGGCCAGACTCACTAGGTCCTCGTAGGGTGCGTTGAGGTCCCGAGGCGGCGAGAGGAACCACTCTTTCAAGGCGACCTGGTCATCGCCCAGGGTTAGGTACATGTCGGCGCTGCCTCGCGTCAGGCGCTCCAGCAAGGGCAGGAAGTGCTGCGGCGTGTGGCCAAAGGCGCGCGAGAATTCCCGGGCCAAGGTGTCGAGGGAAAACGGCTTGCCGCCCCATTCCAGGTGCGCCCGCAGCGCCCCTTCGTGGGTGCGGCGGCGCAGGCGATGCCAGGCGACCAGATGCCACTTGCGGTCGAGGTAGACCAGCCGCTTGCTGTCGCTGAGCAACTCGCGCACGGCTGCCGCGGCGGCCGCACCGGCGAACGAGTTCAGCCCGTGCATTTCCGCTGCGCGCAGGGGCTCGCCCCGCGCGCACACCTCCTCATAAACCATATCCTCCAAACACCGAAGCGCCACTCGCTCTATGGGCGTTACTGCCTTGGGGGAAACCATGCACTGCTCCTCCTGACAACTATGGCCATCGTCGCAATCTCGTCACCTATGGAGGCACAACGACGAGACGCCTTTGCGAACACCCCGCTGACAGCGCGAGGCTGCGGACCGGGGATGGAGCAACTTTACGCCTTCGGCGGTCTGCTGGTCAAGTGAGATTTGCCTGCGAGAGAGCCGACTGCCGGCCCGTGGGGTTTTGGCTCGGGCTGCGCATTGGTGCGCTCGGGGCGCTCCGTTCCAGTGCGTTCCTGTAACACCATCGTCACCTGGGAGCGGCTCCGGTGTTTTGCGCCTGCGGTAGAATCGCGGGTGGAGGTGACAGCGGTATGCTGAACAGACGTCGGGGTTTCACGCTCATCGAGTTGCTGGTCGTGATTGCCATCATTGCCATCCTTGCCGCAATCTTGTTCCCGGTGTTTGCGCGCGCGCGAGAGAAGGCTCGTCAGACGACATGCGTCAGCAATCTGCGCCAGTTGGGGATGGCGTTGCACCAGTACGCTTCCGACTGGGGCGAGGTGTTCCCGAGGGACAAGTACATGGGGAATTCCGACGAAAGGCTGATGCGCCTGGTCGGCCCCTTGAAGAAGTACACTGCGGAGAACGCCGGCATCTGGTACTGTCCCAGCGCTGCCATCGCCACCAAGTACGACCCCACCGTCGTCCAGAGCGACGCCAACTGGGAGAAGGGCAACGTTACTTATATCTACTACTCTTGGCTGCAGAAGGATCCCAGGCGGAACAAGTTCGTGCCCCGGCGGCTAACGGAGTTGAACGATCCCTCGGCCTGGCTGATGTCCTGCTGGTACCAGAGTGGCGGCGCTCCTTTCTTTCACCTGTACAAGCACGCCATGGCGTTGCCGGTGGTATTCCTGGACGGGCACGTGGACACTCTCTTCGGCCGGCCCATAGACAACTTCCAGTAGAGCACAACGCGCTGCCTCTTGCGGAGGGCGGGCGCAACCGGGAGTCTCGCTGGTTGCGCCCGTTTGCTTTGTGGGGTTACCGGTCTATGGGGTGGTCGCAGGGCGCTGGCATATGAGGCCGAGGCGGCGGGCCAAGCCCTCGATGCGAGCGTAGTCTCCATTGAGCAGCGCCTCTTGGGGGAAGAGCGCGGTGCTTACCCCGAGCGCGGCCGCGCCCGCGTTCAGGTACTCGGCGGCGTTGCCCAGGTCAATCCCCCCGGTGGGCAGGGCGCGCAGGTGGGGGAAGGGCCCCCGTAGCGCGCGCAAGTAGGCCGGGCCGCCAAGCAAGTCGGCGGGGAAGATCTTGACCAGGTCCACACCCAGGCGGAGCGCGGAGGCAATCTCGGTGGGCGTGTTGGCGCCGGGTACTACGTACACGCCGCGCTCGCGGCAGCACTGCACCACGTCGGGGTCGAGAATGGGCGAGACGACGAACTCCGCCCCCGCCTCCATGGCGCGGGCTGCCTCATCCGCCGACAGCACGGTGCCCGCGCCGACGAGGGTGTCGGGCGTTTCCTTGCGGAGCGCGGCGATGACCTTGCAGGCCTCGGGCACGGTGAGAGTGACCTCGATAATGCGCGCCCCGCCTCTATGGGCGGCGAGCGCTGCGCGCAGGCCGAGGTCCGCGGTAGGTGCTCGGAGGACGGCAAAGAACCGGCAGCGTTGGATGTAGGCGCTCGCCTTGCTTGCCATGGGGCTCACCTGCTCTGGTGGGCGGCCGCTGCAGCAACGGCGGCGCGGCCTACAACTTCCTCCAGTTGGGAGGCTAATACGGCGAGGGGCGTGTCCGGATGCGGGACATGCGCGTGTGCGGCGCGCGCCACTTCCTCCTCGCTCACTGCCGTTGGGCGCAGCAGCAGGTCGAGGGTCATGGGTCCGCCGGGCCCGCGCACCTCGAGTCTGAAGTCAGCCACGCGCGCGACCGCGCCAGCCCGCGCGCAGAGTCGCATCAGATAGGCTGCCCTGGCGGCGGCGACCGGCTCTAGCGCAGCGGCCGGTAGCGTCTCGGCCGAGGCCAGCACTGCCGCGCCCACCTCGGCCAGGGCCTCGGACACCGAGACGGCCGGCGACCGTTCCAGACTGAGCCGCGTTCCCTTCTCGTCCTCCAACCACACGCGGCCCACTGCCGTTCTTGACGGGTTCTCGGCGTCGCGCTGGAGCGCGACGCACGCTTGCAGCCCGGTCTCAGCGTGGCGGGCAAGGCGGTCGTCGGCCGCCCGCAACCAGGCACGCTCGTTGAGCGCTTGGGCGAAGCACGCTTCCTCCACCGCGACACCCTCGAAGCGCGGCGAGGCCGTGACCAGTTGGCGCTCCTCCAGAGACAGCGAGTAGAGTTCGCGGAAGGCCTGCGCGAACGGCTGCGTGATCTGCTTCTCCAGCAGCGCGTCACGCCAGCGCTCCAGTTCGCGCAGTCGCCACAGATCGTAGGGGTGGGCGACGCGAGTCTCGCCCTCGGGCTGCCACTGGGCGCCGTCGAGGTCAACGAAGGTCTGGGCGTCGGGGTCAAGGAGGCCGGTGCGGTCGGCGCAGATCATGACCACGCGCGCGAGCACCTGCTTCCCGACCGGGCTGCCGGCCAGGTAGGCCACCTCCATTTCTCCGAGCGGCCGGCGCCGGACCATCATGTCCTCGAGCGTGCTAGGCAATCCGGCGGCCTCTTCCTCCCAGCGCTCTTTCTCGCGGCGCAGGCGCCTCATCTGGGGTGTGGCTTCCAGTTCAGGGGGGGGCTGGCGGAGGGGCTGTTCGCCGATGGTAACCTCTATCTCCGGTGCGCCCTCGCGCACGTCGAGGCGGGCGCGGCAGGGGCCGATCTCCTCCTCCGCGGGTACCTGTGGGGGGGGCAACTCGGCCTCGCGCGCGGCGGTCAACTGGGCCTCCATGACCCAGGTCAGACGGGTGCGGTCCTCGTAACCGCAGACCAGCGCCAGGTTCTCCATGCCGACCTCGGCGGCGCGGCGGA
The DNA here is from genome assembly GCA_964528605.1 of uncultured Armatimonadia bacterium. Lineage (GTDB taxonomy): Bacteria > Armatimonadota > Zipacnadia > CAZGSV01 > CAZGSV01 > CAZGSV01. The sequence continues at coordinate 147 of CAZGSV010000097.1, read as the reverse complement.
GGCGGTGCTGCTTCTGCCCCGCGTAGGCGCCAGCGCCCTCGAGCACCTGCTTGAGCAACAGGTAGCGCCTCAGCGGGTCGTTGCTCTCGGGTAGCGCGCCGTAAGCGGCCGCCGCAAGGGGAGAGCCTTTGGCCAGATTGTGCTCGA
>CAZGSV010000096.1:0-13270 GCA_964528605.1 uncultured Armatimonadia bacterium | reverse complement strand
CGCCCGGCCCGGCCGAGGTCGCAGATCCAATAGCCGTTCACGCTCGGATTTTCCCCCGCCCTGATCCGGAAAACCTTCCTCTGGCCTTCTCCCAACGGATAGCCGGATACGGATTCGATGACGATGGCGCAGCCGGGTACCACGCGGTCGGGGAGGACGGCGCGGCAGTTGACGATGGTCAGCGTGGCGGCCAAGTACGAAGACGTCCTCGTCTTCTCGTGGGCTTGAGCGTACGGCTCTCGAGTTGAACTTCGCGAGCGGCGATGTTGCAGTGGCAGAGAGCAAGAGCGAGAGCGTCGGAGACGTCGGGGCGCTGGTCGGATAGGTCGAGGCCTAGGAGCGCGCTCACCATGCCCTGCACCTGTTCTTTGCTCGCCCGACCGCGTCCGGTAAGCGAGCGCTTGACCTGCGTGGCGCTGTAGTGAAAGAGGGGGGTGTCCTGCTGCGCGACGCACAGGCAAACGACGCCGCGGGCGTGTCCCATCAGGATGGCGGTGCGCGGGTGCTCGTAGGCTGAATAGAGTTCCTCGAGCGCCACGGCGTCGGGGGTGTGCTCCTGCATGACTCGGGCGGCGCCTTCGTAGAGTTGGGCCAGGCGTTCTTCGAGCGAATCGCGCGCGCGTGTGCGGATGATGCCGTAGGCGAGCGCCCGCAAACGCGAGCCCTCCTGGCTGACGAGCGCCCAGCCGGTGGTGTCTAGGCCTGGATCAACTCCCAGTACTCTCACTCTGGCACTCCTCGCGCAGGCGATTCATGACGCCCATGTTGCGTCGGTCGTCATAGATGGTGCGCTTGGGCGTTTCCATGATCAAGGGCAGCGACTGCAGTTTAGGATGGCAGAGGATATTGCGAAAGCCGTCAAGCCCGATGCCGCCGCGGCCGATGTGCCAGTGGCGGTCCAGGTGAGAGCCGAGTTCGCTCTTGGTGTCGTTGCCGTGGAGGACGCGCAGTAGGCGGAGGCCGACGGTGGCGTCAAAGTCGGCGAGCGTTTGCTCGAGGCCTTCGGAGGTGCGGATCTCGTAGCCGGCGGCGAAGCAGTGCGCGGTGTCGAGGCACACGCCGAGACGGTCCGGGCAGCGGCACTCGGCGATGATGGCGGCGAGTTCCGCAAAAGGCGCGCCCACCAAGGACCCAGCCCCGGTGCTGTTCTCGAGCAGGAGCATTACTTCGGTAGGAGAGTCGCGCACGGCACCGTCAACGCGACGTGCGATGCGGCGCAACACGCGGCTTCGTGCCTCCAGAGCGCCGCCCAGATGTGTCACCACGTACTGGGCGCCCAGTACGGCCCCCCGGTGCATCTCTTCTCCAAGCACGCGCGCCGAGCGTTCGCCCAGCGACCGCTCGCTCGAGCCGAGGTTCAAGAGGTAGGGTGTGTGCACCATGACGGGGGTGACGGCCTGCATGCTCATGCCCTCCCGGAAGGCGGCCGCATCGTCCCCGTCAATCGGGGCCGCGCGCCACATCCTGGGCGACCGGCTGAACACCTGAACGGTTTCGCAGTGGGTCGCGCGCGCGCGAGCGGCTGCTTGCGCGAAGCCACCCTCAACGGAAACGTGGAAGCCGAGTCTCATTTTTCCTCTCCGCGCGCGTGCCGCGACGGGTCTGATGATGTTATACATTCCGTATGGCAAACGCGATGAGACGAGTTAAGCACGCGCGCTTGAAGAAGGCGCTGATGGCCTTAGGCGTGTTGTTGGTGTGGACTCTGCTGGTGTGCTACCCGGACCCGCGAGTGTTCTTCCGCAACTTCGGGCGGCTGCGTCACTTCCCGGTGGACCCCTCGGTGGCCGCGAGAGTGGGCGTGACACTGCCCAGTACCGGGCGCGCGCTGGAGGCGCTCGTGGTCAACCGTTTGGTGCGTTACGACTACGACTGGCGACTCTACCGCGTGCCCTGGTACTTCCCCACCCCGGCGGAGGTCGTGCGAGCCCAGCGCGGCGACTGCGAGAGTCGGGCGGTTCTGCTCGCGAGCCTGCTCGCGGCGAAGAGGATTCCCTTCACGGTGAAGGCCTCGTTCACCCACATGTGGATTGACTATCCGGGCAAGCCGAAGACTGCCATCGAGAGTGACGCGCTGCGGTATCTATGGCGCGACAAGCGAGGGCTGCACTTTCACTGGCCCGAGCAGGTCAGGTGGCTGGAGTTTCTGCGCGTGCAGAAGCAGGGGCTGTGGGAGGTGGCGCCGGTGCAGCGGAAGGTTCTGCTGGTGCTTGGGTGGGTCGGAGTGCCGCTGGTTGTCTTTGCTTCGCTGCGGCGCTGGTCGTGAGGGCGGACGGCGGGTGTAGCGGGCCGCCGGACGCGACCGGACTGGGGGCCATGCGCCGACTTCACTCTCCGGCGTCTCTGGTGTATTGTGCCGCCAGCAAGAGAGCGGAGGTGGGTTGATGCTCTGGCACACGCTGACGGTGGTTTCCGTTCTGGCCGCCTTGCTTGCGGCCTATGCTCCGGTAAACGCGCAGACTCTCGACCTGACCAAGGGCTGGCTGGCGCGCCCTGATCCAGGCGACCTGGGCTTCAGGGAGGGCTGGCACGCGCGACCTGCGGATGGGAACTGGCAGCAAGTCGAGCAGGCGCACTGGACGCCGGCCGAGGTGTCCACCCATTACATGTGGGCGCGGAAGACGGTGAGCATTCCGGCCGAGTGGGCGGCGGGGCAGGTGCGCTGCTGCGCGGACACGGTGCAAACGGGCTACGACCTGTTCGTCAATGGGCGCTACGTCGAATCGTTCGGGATGGGCGGCAAGTGGATCGGCTGGAACCGGCCCACCGACTGCCTCATCACGCCGTTCGTGGAGTTCGGCCGCGACAATGAAATCTGCCTGCGCCTCTGGGGCGAGGACGCGGAGGGAGGGATCATCGGCAGCGCGTGGCTCGCCTTGGAGCCGTGGGCTGCGGTGACCAAGGCGGTCGAGGCGGACATAGCCGGCGGGGCCGTGCGCGTGCGGCTCGAGGCTGCGGACAGCCGGTGGCAGCCAGTCCTCGAGATAGGCTTCCCAATGTCCAAGGTGGCGCGCCTGCGGCTGATACCTGCCGGCGAGGGTCCCGGCGACCGGGCTGTGCTGGCGACCGGGGAGCCGCTGACGCCCACCCTGGAAGCCACAGCCGACGGCTGGGCCATAGCGGCCGGTGGGATGCGGGTGGTGCTCCGGCGGGAGCCCTTTGCGCTGACCGTCTGCGGCGCGGACGGGCGCGTGCTGCTCGCGGACCCGGAAGCAGGCGAGCCGGGGGGGCGGTCCACGGCATTCTTGGTCGAGAACGGGAAAGTGACGCGCACTTCCTGGACGTTCGCGCAATCCTCGGCAGACCGCTTCTACGGCTTCGGCGAAAAGTTCAACGCTTTCGACCAGAAGGGCCGGCGCATAGAGACGCTGGTGAAGGACACCGGCACGAGCCAGGGGGACGACACCTACTTCTGCGTGCCGTTCTTCTCCTGCTCGCGCGGCTACGGCACGCTGGTCAACTCGTACCTGCCGGTCACCTTCAATATGGGCAACCTGCGCGCCGACCGCTTCACCATAGACAACCCCGGCCCGGAGTTGGAACTCTACGTCTTCGATGGCTCGGGGTCGCTGAAGGACATTCTGACCGCTTACGCCGAAGTGACCGGGAAACCCCCACTTATCCCGGAATGGGCGTTCGCGCCCTGGATGAGCAAGAACTCCTACACCTCGGAGCAGGAGGTTCTCGAGAAGACGGCCAAAGCGCGCCAACTGGACCTGCCCGCGAGCGTGCTGGTCGTGGACGCCTGGGGCGGAGCCGACCGTTTTGCCGACGGCCGCCGCTGGGACCCTCAGGGCTTTCCGCATCCCGCGGAGATGATCCGCACGCTGCACGAGCGTGGCTTTCACGTCTTTGTCTGGGATTGGCCGGTGATCGAAACGACCGATCCGATCTATCCCGAGGCGGTGGCCAAGGGCGTATTGGTGAAGAATGACGACGGGTCGGTCCACCTAATCCCGCAAAGCCACTGGGGCGACGGCAACGCGCTCGTGGACTTCACTAATCCCGAGGCGGTTGCCTGGTGGAAGCAGCAGCACCGGTTCCTCTTCGAGCAGGGGCTCGACGGCCTGTTCGCGGACGGCGCGGAGCAGGTCTGGGGGCACAACATGCACTTCTACAACGGGCGCAACGGGTGGGAAATGCACGCGCTCTATCCTCAACTCTACAACAAGGCCAACTGGGAAATGGTGCAGGAGGCGACGGGGGGGGACGGCCTGCTGCGCAGCCGTTCCGGCACCTTCGGCTCGCAGAAGTATCCCTGCTACTGGTCGGGCGACTCCACGACCAGCGTGATTGAGTCCACGTATCGGTTCATTCTCAACTTCCAGCCCATCAGCCGCGTCATCACGCCCGGCTCCACCCACGGGCCGGTCAACGCGCCGCTGGCTTGGCCGGGCGGGCCGAAGTGGGACCTGCATTCGCTGCGCACGCAGATTCGCGCCGGGCTCAGCATGGCCATGAGCGGCCTGCCTCACTGGAGCCACGACATGGGCGGCTACACCACCGACCCGATGCCGGTGCCCTGGGTGCGCTGGGCGCAGTTCGCGGCCTTCAGCCCGCTGATGCAGAATCACGGGACGGGCGAGAAGAAGGACGCGTGGGAGTTCGGGCCGGAAGCGCTCGAGATCTATCGCTACTACGCCTGGCTGCGGATGAACCTGATGCCATACCTCTACACCTACGCATACGAGGCGAGCGAGCAGGGGCTGCCCGTCATGCGGCCGTTGTTCCTCGAGTTCCCGCAGGACGAGCGCGCCTGGGACATCGAGGACGAGTACCTCTTCGGCGGGCACCTCTTGGTGGCGCCCATCCTCGACACCACCGACCAGCGGGACATCTATCTGCCCGAGGGCGACTGGTACGATCTCTATACCAACCGGGTTTTCCACGGGCCGACGACGCTGATCTCGTACTATTCGCCGCTGGCGAGGATGCCGATCTTTGCGCGCGGAGGGGCCATAGTGCCGATGAGGCTAGGGGGGAATCTGGCACTGGGAAGCAGCGTGACCAAGGGCGGTTTCCCGGTTCTAGCCGTCTATCCGGCGCGCGAGATGGCGTTCGACCTTTATGATCCAAGCACCAAGGGCAAAACGACCTTCCGTGGCTCCTGGCGGGATGGGAGGCTTGAACTGAGCCTGGACCGGTGGGAGAAGGGGCTAGAGATGGTGCGCATTGCTTGTGACCGAGCGCCCGAGCAGGTGACGATCAACGGTAGGACGGTGTCCCCCCGCGAGGACCTGGGAGGCGTGAGGTTCTCCTCGGCTAGCGACGAGTGGTGTTACGAGGAGGCCAAGCGAATCCTGTGGGTCAGGCTGCACGTGGGGGCACAGACGCCGCAGGTGGTCGTCTCGTGGTAGCGTGAGAGCGCAGCAGAAAACAGGGACAGCAACCATTTTCCGCGCTCGCGTTGCCCACGCCCCACTCCGAGGGAAAATGGTTGCTGTCCCTGTTTTTCGCTGTCACTATTCTCTGCGCGGGAGCGTGCCGCCCTTCTCGGCCTGCGCGAGCCAGTCGCGGTAGTCAGCAAGCCCGCGCAAAATGCCCGCCACCCGGTCGGCGGTGTGCTGGATCATCTTGCGTCCGAGTTCGGGTGAGATGCCGGCGCGCGTGGGGACGTGCTGAGTGACATCCGTGACGAAGTAGCCTACCAGCGCCTTGTTGGCCCTCGCTTCGTCCAGGCCGGGAGGCCCGGGGGCCTCCTCCTCGTCCGTGGCGCTGGCGGCGAAGTCAACGAGTTGTGGCATGCCGAGAATCTCGAACGCGGCTGCCAGCGCGCTGGCTTCGGCATAATGCCCGTCCGCCTTCGGCCCGAACACCTTGGCGAGCACCTCGGCCGAGAAGGCATCAGAGGCGTTGTAGAGCGCGACCGGCGCGAGCCGCTCCTCGAAGAGCGTGCGCGCCACCTCCACGGCGGAGTACGCCGGCGCATGCCACGAGACCAGGACAATCCGTTGGAAGCCTGCCTCCAAGAGACCTTGGCAGTAGCCCATCAGGTAGTCCGTCTCGCAGCGGATGGTCACCGTGACCGTGCCGCGCAGGCCGCGCGTGCTGCCGCAGAAGGTGATGAAAAGGGGAGGCGCGATCAGAAGTTTCTCTTGGCGCGCGGCGAGCACGCCGGTCGCCATGGCGCAGTAGGTGTCGCACCCCATGGGCAGATGACGGCCGTGGACTTCGAGCGACCCGACCGGCACGACCACCGCGTCGCTCTCGCTCAGGAACTGCTGCAAGTGCGGATAGGTCTGCTCGGCGAGCCACACGCTGCGAGTCTGCTCCGGCACGGGAATCATCCCCTTCTGCCTCTTGCGCGCGAGAACTCTCCGGAGGTTAGCCAGCGTAGCAGACGGCCGCCGGCTGCGCCAAGACGGGCTGCGACTTTGCGTCCACGCTGGCCCGGTGGTACTCTCGGCCCATGGTGGGCCGGCCATTATGCGCGCGCGCGTGATCGCCAATCCGGTAGCCGGAAGCGGCGAGGGGACGGCAATAGCCGACGCGGTGGTGGCCTTTCTCAGGCAGCACGGGTGGCAGGCTGAGGCTGCGGTGACCGAGGCGCCGGGCCACGCGCGCGCCATCGTCCGTGAGGCGCGGGCGGCCGAGGTGGATGCGGTGGTGGCGGTCGGGGGCGACGGCCTGGTGAATGAGATCATCAACGGCCCGCTCGACCCTGGGGTGGCGTTGGGCGTCATCCCGGCCGGAACGGGCAACGTCTTGGCGCGCGAGTTGGGGCTGCCTTTGCGGTGGCGGGCTGCCGCTGAGTCGCTGCTGCGGTCGGTTGCTGTACGCTTCGATGTGGGAGTTGCGAACGGGCGCAGGTTCCTGCTGATGTTGGGCGTGGGGTGGGATGCGCATCTGCTGGAAGAGGTGCGGCGAGCGCCGCGGCCGCGGCTGGGAATCTGGCAGTACGTTCCTGCGATACTCAGGACGGCATGGCAGCCGCACGTCTATCAATTCTCGGTGACCGCGGATGGAGAGCAGCGCGACTCCCCGGGGTGGATGCTCATCGCCGGCAACACGAACCTGTACACCTGGCTCTTCCGGCCCACGCCGGAGGCATCACCGGCGGACGGTGTCTTGGACTTCGCGCTGTTGAGGGGCAAAGGGCGGCTGGCGCTGACCCGAGCGCTGTTGCGGTCAGTAGCGCGCAAGACGGTGTGCGAGCGCGAGGCCGTGTACTTCAGGGCGGCGAGCGCGATCGTGCGCACGGAGCCGGCGGCGCCCTTCCAGGTGGACGGGGACCTGGCTGGCGAGGCGGCGGTCGAGATCAGCGTGGAGCCGCGCGCCTTGCGGCTGCTGGCCCCGCCGGAGCATCTCTTGGCCCGCTCTGCGGGAGACGCTACAGAGGCAGGCGCACGATGAACGAGAAGCGACGTCCCCTGAGCGCCTGGGAGATGATCCTTTACGGCACCGGTCACGTGGGCACCAGCGTGGTCACCGAGGTCGCGCTTGCCTGGCTGGTGTATTTCTACTCCCGCAACGGTTATGCCAGCCTGCGCATGATCGGCCCGGCGCTCATCATAGGGCACGTCGTGGACGCGGTGTCGAACCCGATCATCGGCAACTGGAGCGACCGCATGCGCGGCAGGTTCGGCAGGCGCCGTCCGTTCATCTTGTTTGGCACGCCGGTGCTGGCCATCGCGTTCTTTCTTCTGTGGACTCCGCCGCTGCACCGCGTTAGCATCGCGAACTTCTTCTACCTGGCTTTCATGGCAAGCCTGCTGTTCTTTGCCTTCACCGTCGCGGTGTGCCCCTACCTGGCGCTGCTGCCGGAGTTGGCCCCCGAGAGGCGCGAGCGCATACGACTCGCCTCCGTGCAGGCAGCCTTCAACGTGTTGGGGGTGCTGGCGGCCGTTTTTGCGGGGCTGATCATCGAGCGGTTGGGCTACGGGCCGATGGCGTGGCTCTACGCGACCATCACTTGGGTTACCTTGTGGGCCCCGCTGGCGGGGCGCAAGGAGGAAGCGCAGACGGGAGGCGCGCAGCCCTTCCACTTCATCTTGGCGCTCAAGGCCACGCTGAGCAACCGGCCCTTCCTTATCTACGTGCGCGCGTATCTGCTCTTCTGGCTGGGCCTGCGGGTGCTGCTGGTGTCGCTGCCGTTCTACGTGCGCGCGATGCTGGGAATGAAGGAGAGCGGTGCGAGCCTGCTACAGGGAGGGTGCGTCGTGCCCGCCCTGCTGCTGTTTGCGCTGTTACCCTGGGCCACGTCCCGATGGGGGAAAAGGAGACTGCTGCTGGTCGGTTTCCTGGACTTGGCCCTGGGGGCGCCGATACTGGCGCTGGCGGCGTTGTTCCCCCCGCACTCGCGTCTGGCGGTGGCGCTCGTCGGGATTGTCCTCGCCTCGCCCGCCATCGGCATTCTGTTCGGCCTGCCCAATGCGGTGGTGGCGGACCTGTGCGACTATGATGCGGCTAGGACGCACCGGCGGCGGGAAGGGGTCTATTTCGGCGTGCAGGGCTTCATGGTGAAGTTGGTGCTTGGCCTGGGGGCTTGGGTCGCCGCACTGACGCTTGACCTGCTGGGCAGCGAGGCCGCGCATCCCGGGGGGGTGATCGCCGCCCCGCTGATATGCGCCGCGTGTGCGCTGGGCGCCTTCTTCGCCTTCCGGGCCTACCCCTTGCAGGAGGACGCCAAGCCGGCCCCCGTCGAACCTGCGCAGCCCTAGCATAGTTGCCTCATAAGGGCGTGTCTTATGCTGCTGAAGCGCGTGCTTACTGCCGTTATTGGTATTCCGATTGCCCTGCTCCTCATCTACTATGGCCGCTTGCCGCTCTTCCTGGTGGTGCTTGCCCTGGGGTTGATCGGGGCCCGCGAGTACTACTATGTCGTCTTTCAGCGCGGCTCGCACCCGAACGTGCCCATCGGATATCTGGGTGTTCTGCTGCTCGTGCTGCTGGCCTGGATCGTGCCCGGGCGGGGGTTCGAGGTCGGGCAACTGCTGGTGGTGATGGGGCTGGTGATGGCGTCGGTCGCCTATTGGGGCTTGAGCGCGCAGACCGTGGGGGCCATCGCCAACGGCGCCACCACGCTGATGGGTTCGCTATACGCCAGCATGTTCGCGTACGTGCTGGCGATGCGGTATGTAGTTCCGGGGGCCGTGCGCGCATTCGGGAGCAGCAGGCTTACCGTGGACCCGGGGTGCGGGTACGTCTTTCTGCTGCTGGCGGTATCGTGGCTGGCGGACACGGCCGCTTATGCCGTGGGCCGTATGTGGGGCACTACGCGGCTGGCGCCGCGGGTGAGCCCTAAGAAGACCGTGGAGGGCGGCGTGGGGGCGCTGGGGGTGGCAATGCTGGCGGGGCTGATCCTGGGGCCGCAGGTGGAGTTGTCGCCCTGGCATGGTTTGGCGCTGGGGCTCATTGGGGGAGTGCTGGGTCAGGTGGGGGACCTGGCGGCCTCCGCGCTCAAGCGGGACGCCGGCGTGAAGGATTTCCCGTTGCTGTTTCCGGGGCACGGGGGAGTGCTAGACCGCTTCGACGGCCTGCTGTTTAATGCACCTGCCTTCTACTTCTACCTGAAGTACGTAGTCTGGTGACTCCGGCTGTGAGGATATGGCAGGCCGTGCGCCGCCTGGCGCGGGTAATCCTGGACTTGTACCGTCGCTTCTCCGCGGACCGCTGTCAACTGCTGGCGGCTGCAGTGTCCTTCTACCTGGTATTGCTGGGCGTGCCGCTGATGCTGCTGGGGGTCTCCGTGCTCTCCTACGTGGTGCCGTCACCGGAGAAAGCGCAGGAGTTCCTGAGGAGCGCGACGGCGGTGTTTCTGCCACCGGCGCTCACGCCGAGGGCGGAGTCGCTGCAGGAGGCAGTCCGGCTGCCGACGCTGCACCTGGCCACGGGGGGGATATCGCTGCTCTTGCTCATGTGGGCGGGGCTGCGCTTGTTCGAGACGCTGGAATGGGCGCTGACGGCGTTGTGGCTGCAGCGACGCTCATACGGGCGGCGCAAGTTGGTGGCGCTGGCCTCCCTAGTGGTGGCGGGAGTCCTGGCAGTGTTGTTGGGCGCAGTGTCGGTGATAAGGGCCGGCGTCGAGCGCACGCTGCACATAGGCCTCCATCTACCTCCGGCCATCGCCCACTGGCAACTGGCCTCGCAGGTTACTTCGGCCTTCCTAGCGCTGCTGATCTTCTACTTTATCTACCGCTACGTGCCGCCAGTGGTCATGTCCTGGCGCGCGGCGCTGATCGGGGCGGCGCTGGCAGCCGTGTGCTGGAGCCTGTCGCAATACGTGTTCGCACTGGTGGTGGGCACTGTCGTGGACCCGAGTGCGGTCTATGGACGGATGACGGCGGCGTTCCTGTTCGTGTGGTGGATATACCTGTCCGCCGGCATTCTGTTTCTCGGCGCCGAGGCGGCCAAGATGTATCAGGAGTCGCGCGAAAAGCCGCCTACTTTGCCTTTGCAGCCCGCAAGCGACGGCTGATACCCCAGGCCAGCAGCAGCACCAGCCCGGCTATGACTACCACGTCCAGCCGGTGCATGTAGGGGGAGATGCGGCGCCAGTTGCTGCCCAGCACGAAGCCCACGTAGGTGAGCAGGTAGCACCAGGGCACGGAGCCGACGAAGGAGTAGAGGGCGAAGCGGCCCAGGTTCATGCGCGCGATGCCGGCGGGGAGAGAGATGAAGGTGCGCACCACGGGCAGGAGCCGGGAGATGAAGACGGTCCATTCGCCCCGGCGCGCGAACCAACGGTTGGCGGTGGCAAATTCGTGCTCGCCGATGAGCACGTACTTGCCGTAGCGCTGCACCAGCGGTCGGCCACCGTAGTAGCCGACGGTGTAGGCGATCAGGGAGCCGATCAGGCAGCCGAGGGTGCCGGCAAGCGAGGCCCAGTGCAGGTTGAAAGTGGCGCGCGCCACCAGAAAGCCCGAGAACGGCATGATGATCTCGCTGGGCAGCGGTATGCAGGCGCTCTCAATCGTCATGAGCGCAACCACGCCCGGATAGCCGAGCGCGCCGATGACCCTAGTGACCCACTCGACTATCGCCTCAACCATCGCGCGCTCCTCCGCCGCTCGGGCTCTTGCCGGCGGGGGGAGAGAGGAAGGGCTGAGAGCGCAGACGCTGGAGCAGGGCGGGCAAGGCAGGATCGTTGGGCCGCAGCCGAAGGGCCGTCTCCGCCTCCGCGATGGCTTCCTCGGTTTGGCCTAGCCCATCAAGGACCAGCGCGAGATTGTAGTGGGCGTTGGGCACTTCAGGCGCGAGCAGCGCAGCCTTGCGCAACTCGGCGGCGGCGGCCTCTCTTCTGGCGCGGCGGAAGGTAGCGTCGGTGACGGTGTCGGCGGCGCGGTCGAGGGAGATGCCGGCGCGGGAATGAGCGCGGGCCAGTTCGATGCGGCTCAACTCCCTGCCGACGGATTCGGGGTAGAGCAGGTAGAAGATCTGCACTGGCCAGACCGGCTCGGAGATGAGCGCGATGCGCGTATCCTTGGGCCATTCCCGCGGGAAGTCGGCGTGCTGGCGCTTGAAAAGAGAACTGTGGGTGACGATGAAGGGAGCGCGAAAGCGGCGGGCGAGCGCGATGATGGAGCCGTAGTCGTCACGCGGCAGCATCAGCGCAGGTTGCATTGTCGTGTAGTAGTAGTCCCAGGCGTCGAAGTGGAGCACGGGCCGTCCCTTGGGGTTCAGCCGATCCAAGGCTAGAGCGATGTACTGCTCAAGTTGCTTGCGGCTGAGAGAGGTTTCCTCTGCTCGGCGGAGGGAAGGGCCCAGAGTGAGAACGTACACCGCCATCATGGCTAGGGCGAGCACCCAGGCGGGTGCCTTCCTGAGGGCGGGCGCGCTGGGGGTGCCGTAGAGATCGGCGAGCGCGATGAAGGCGGCCCCTAGCACCAGGGGCGCCATGCCGGTGAACGAATGACCGAAGGTGCCCTGCTGGGTGGGGTAGGGGAAGACGACAGCGGAGAACAGGAAGAGCACAAGATAGTGGAGCCCGAGGCCCGCCATTACGGGCTCGCGCCGTCGCCGCACGATGGCGCCTATGGCGAGCAGGAAGGGCACGACCCCCACTTGCACGGCCACTTCATAGAGGCTCGCGCCCAGCATCTTGACGCGTACGGCGATTATCTTGGCCAAGCCCTGCTGCAGCAGGTGGGCCAGGGTCAGTTTCTCAGGGTGGCTGGTGAAAAGTTCGGAGTAGTTGGCCAGGAAAGCGACGCGCAACTGTGAGCCCGCCGGGCCTCCAGAGACGGTGCTGCTGTAGGCCTCCCACGGCACCCGGACAATGGCGAACCCGAGGCCGAGCGCGACCAGCCGCAGGAACGCCGCGCGTTTGCCGTCGCGGGCGAAGATGAGGCACAGCAGGCCAAGCGTGACCAGGGCGAGGACTCCGTCATTGCGCGCCAGAGAAAGGAGGCCGCCGCAAACGCCGGCCACTACGGCCCAGCCGGCCCGCCCGGTCGCCACCCGCCGGGCCAGCACAAGCGTCGGGAACATGAGCCCGGCGTAGAAGATCGCGGTTCCGGGCGAGACGGAACTCTGCACCATGGTGGCGTTGAGCATCATGGCGAGTGCCGCGAGCAGCGCGAAGGTTTCGTTCTTGGTGTGCCGCAGGACGAGCAAGTAGACGCAGACCACAAGGGCGGCGCCCACCATGCCAGGCGCCAACTGCGCTGCGCGCCAGGACTCGCCAAGGAGGGCGAAGAACCCCCACAGGACCGCCGGCACCAGCGGACCCCAGTAATCGCTCGCCGGCACGGGCAGGGAATCGGGAACGCCGCTCAGGTAGTTCCAGACGACGTTGACGGTGAGGCCGTGGCCGGCGAACAGGCGCCGGGCGACCGCGACGTAATAGGCGTCGTCGGGGTCGAGAGGGAAGACAATCGAGCGGGCGGCCGCGGCACGGATCAGCAGCGCGAGCACGAAGAGCAGCGCGGCGAGCAGGACTTTCTCATTGTTGATGGCAGCGGGGTCGCTGCGGACAGCCCGCTTGCCCTCTTCCTGCGCAGACTGGTCTGGCTGCAACGGTCTCGGCACCTCCGTTGTCACACTTCGCGGCGCGCCTGGGTCGTGCGCTCAGTGCAGCGTGCGTTCACTAGTCAGGACCGGGGGGCGGCAGCGGAATGGATGAGGCCGCTTGCGAATCACGCTCCGCCAACATCATCTCGGCAAGCGCAATCTGATTCTTTGGTTGGAGTTGGAGCGCCCGGGCGAGCGCCGGCTTCGCTTGGTCGAACACGCCGAGCCGCCGCAGGGCCGCCCCTAGGTAGAGGTGGGCCTCGAAACTGTTGGGGCCACAGGCGACCGCCTTGGTGAACTCGTAGGGGGCCTGGTCCAT
>CAZGSV010000095.1:0-13363 GCA_964528605.1 uncultured Armatimonadia bacterium | reverse complement strand
TGGTGCAGGAACGCCTGGGCCAGTACTTCGAGGAAGAACCCACCGTCCGCAACCGCATCATCGAGAAGACTCTGACGGCGGCCCGCGCCCGCGAGGCCGCGCGCCGCGCGGCCGATTTGGTCAAACGCAAGTCCGGCCTCGATAACCCGGATCTTCCCGGGAAACTGGCGGATTGCTCCAGCCGCAACCCCGCCGAGTGCGAACTGTTCATCGTAGAAGGCGACTCCGCCGGCGGCATCGCCAAGCAGGGGCGCGACAGTCGCTACCAGGCGGTGCTGCCTCTGCGCGGCAAGATCCTCAACGTGGAGAAGAGCCGGCTGGACAAGATCCTGGGCAACGAAGTCATCCGCGTGCTGATCTCGGCGCTCGGGACCGGCGTCGGGGACGGCAAGGAAGGCAATGGGAGCCCCAACAGCAACGGCAGCGGCGAGGGGAACGGTGAGCAGCAAGGCCAGCGCGCCAATCACAACGGCTTCGACATCAGCCGGCTGCGCTACGGCAACATTGTCCTCATGGCGGACGCCGACGTGGACGGCTCCCACATCCGCACCTTGCTGCTGACCTTCTTCTTCCGCCATATGCTCCAACTGATCGAGCAAGGCCACCTCTACATCGCGCAGCCGCCGCTCTACTGCGTGCGCACCACCAAGGAGCGCTACTACGCCGCCGACGACCAGGAACTGCAGGAGGTTCTGAAGAAACTCAAGGGCCGCCGCTACACCGTAACCCGCTTCAAGGGCCTGGGCGAGATGAACGCCGACCAGTTGGCGGAGACGACCATGGACCGCGAGTCCCGCCGCATCGCGCGCGTCACCCTCAACCACGCCGCCGAAGCGGACCACATCTTCTCCGTGCTCATGGGGCCGGCGGTGGAGCCGCGCCGCCAGTTCATCGTGGAGCACGCGCGCGAGGTGCGCAACCTGGACATCTAGCGCCCGCGGGCGCAGTGCGTGCAGTGGCATCGCGGGTCGGCCAACAGGCGGCCCGCACGCGATCGTACTTGCATCGGAGGCTCGTGGGGTATGGCTGACACGGGCAAGAAAGTCATCGCTCGCGAACTAGAAGCGGAGATTCGCGACTCCTACATGGATTACGCCATGAGCGTAATCATCTCGCGCGCTCTGCCCGATGTCCGCGACGGCCTCAAGCCGGTGCAGCGTCGCATCCTGGTCGCCATGCGCGAACTCGGCGCCGGGCCCACCTCCGCCACCGTCAAGTGCGCCAAGGTCTGCGGCGACACCATGGGCAACTATCACCCCCACGGCGCGGAAGAGAACATCTACCCCGCGCTGGTGCGCATGGCGCAGGACTTCAACGCGCGTTATCCGCTCATCGAGGGTCAAGGCAACATGGGCTCGGTGGACGGCGACCCGCCCGCGGCCATGCGCTACACCGAGGTGCGCATGTCGCCGCTGGCCATGGAGGTGCTGGAGGACCTCGAGAAGGAGACGGTGGACTTCCAGCCCAACTTCGACGAGAGCCGGCAGGAGCCGGTGGTGCTGCCCGGCCGTTTCCCCAACCTGCTCTGCAACGGCGGCGCCGGCATCGCCGTTGGCATGGCCACCAACATCCCGCCGCACAATCTGGGCGAGGTGGTGGACGCCCTCGCCGCTCTCATCGACGATCCCGAGATCGGCATTGATGCGCTGATCAAGAAGTTGCCCGGCCCCGACTTTCCCACCGGCGGCATCATCGTCGGTCGCTCCGGCATCGCCGAGGCCTACCGCACCGGCCGCGGCCACATTGTCATGCAGGGCCGCGCCGTCATTGAGGAACTGCCCGGCGGCAAGCAGGCCATCCTCATCACCGAGTTGCCTTATCAGGTCAACAAGTCCGCACTGGTCGAAAACATCGCGCGGCTCGTGCGCGAGAAGCGGCTTGAGGGCATCAGCGACATCCGCGACGAGAGCGACCGCACCGGCATGCGCGTCGTGGTCGAACTCAAGCGCGACGCCAACGCCAATGTCGTCCTCAACCATCTGTGGAAGCACACCGCCCTGCGCTCCGTCTTTGGGGTCATCATGCTTGCCTTGGTGGACGGCGCGCCCCGCATCCTCAACCTCAAGCAGGTGCTGCAACAGTACGTGCGTCACCGCAAGGAGGTCGTGACGCGGCGCACCCGCTACCTGCTGGCCCGCGCGCAGGACCGCGTGCACCTCCTCGAAGGCTTCCGCAAGGCGCTCGACCACATTGATGAAGTCATCACCATCATCCGCGGGTCCAAGACCAGGCAGGAGGCGCGCCAGAAACTCGAGAAGCGCTTCAAACTGAGCGAGCGTCAGTCGCAGGCCATCGTGGAGATGCAACTGGGCGCCCTGGTGGGCATGGAGCGCCAGCGGCTCGAGGAGGAGCACCTGCAACTGTTGCAGGACATCGCCCGCTACGAGGACTTGCTTGCCAGCGAGCGCCTCCTCTTTGCGCTCATCAAGGAGGAGTTGGCCGAACTCAAGAAGAAGCACGCCGACGAGCGGCGCACCCGCATCCAGGCTCAGGAGGCGGAGGACATCGAGCCGGAGGAACTGATCGCTCAAGAGGATATGGCCGTGAGCGTGACCCGCGACGGCTACATCAAGCGCATGCCCCTCGACACCTACCGGGTGCAGGGCCGCGGCGGCCGCGGCATCCTCGCCCTTACCAAGAAGGAAGAGGACTCCATCCAGAATGTCTTCGTCACCAGCACCCACCATACCCTCCTCTTCTTCACCAGCCGCGGCAAGGCCTACCACATGCGCGCGTTCGAGGTGCCCGTCGGGTCGCGCCAGGCCCGGGGCACCGCCCTGGTCAATATGCTCGCCCTGGAGAGCGGCGAGAAAGTCACCGCCGTCGTCAATCTCGAGAAGTTCGACAAGAAGCGCTCGCTGCTCATGGTCACCCGTCGCGGCACGGTGAAGCGCACCGCGCTCGTCGAGTTCGAGACCCGCCTGCGTACCAAGGGGATCACCGCGCTCACCCTCGACAGCGGCGACGAACTGGACTGGGTGAAGTTGGTCCGCGGTGACGAAGACGTGCTCATCGTCACCGCCCAAGGGCAAGCCGTCCGGTTCCCGCTCAAGGCCGTTCGCCTTATGGGCCGCACGGCTCGCGGAGTGCGCGGCGTTCTGCTGCGGAAGGGCGACCAGGTGGTCGGCGTCGAGGTGCCGGAGAAGGGCGAGCGGATTCTGGTCGCCTCCGAGAAGGGCAACGGCAAGCGCACGCCGTTCTCCCAGTATCGCCGCACCAACCGCGGCGCCCAGGGCGTCAAGACCTTGAACGTTGGCGCGCGCACGGGCAAGGTCGTCGGGGTCTGCGCCGTCAAAGATGACGACGAGGTTATGCTCATCAGCGCGCAGGGGATTCTCATCCGCCAGAACGCCAAGGAGATCTCCAGCCAGGGGCGCGCCACCCTGGGCGTGCGCCTGATGCGTTTAGAGGAGGGCGATTCCGTGAAGGTGCTCTGCAAAGTAGTCCGCACCGTGGAAATGCCCCAGGAGGGGAAGAGCAAGTGAGCGCGCTTGCGGCCGGCCGCCCCTGTGATCGCCATCCGATCCGCTAGCCGGTTCTCACGGTGAGCCCGTTTAGGCAACTCGAGCACACCGCCGATATGGCGGTGGAGGTCAGGGCGCCGACTCTCCGCGCCTTGTTCGAGGAGGCTGCCAGGGGCGCCTTCGCGCTCGCGGAGGGAGAGTTGTCCGACGGCGTGCACGAGCGGCGGCACCTCTCGCTCCAGGAGGAGGACGAGGCGCTCCTGCTGCGCCGGTTCCTGGCGGAACTGCTCTACTGGTACGACGCCGAGCGCTTCTTCACCACGCGGGTCGCGATCGGTTCGGTGACGCGCAACGCGCTCGAGGCTGACATCGAGGGCGTGCGCGTCGAGCACGGCCCGCTTCCCAAAATCCCCATGAAGGCGGTAACGTATCACAACCTTTCGGCGCAGCAAGAGGAGAACGGTGAGTGGGTCGCGACCGTGGTCTTCGACGTTTAGCGCCGCTGCCCGGGTAGCGCAATGATCGCGCGCGTCACAGGCAACTTCGCCGGGCTGGGCGAGAATCATGTGCTGGTCGAGGTCAACGGCTTGACCTACGAGGTGCTTGCGCCCCCGGTGGTGCTGGCCCAGTTCCGGTCGGCTGCGCAGGGGGCGCCCGTTTCTTTGGTGACGCGCGAGTTCATCCAGATCGAGCAGAACCGCGCCACGCCCATGCTCGTCGGCTTTCTCACGGAGGAGGAGCGTCAGTTTTTCGAGCACTTCCTCACGGTCACCGGCATGGGGCCTAGGACCGCACTGCGCGCGTTCTCGCAGCCGCTGGAGGAGATTGCTCGCGCCATCGAAGACGGCAACGTCGCCTTCCTCATTACGCTGCCAGGTGTAGGCAGGCAGCGGGCGAAGGAGATCATCGCCCGCCTGCAAGGCAAAGTCGCGCATCTGGCGGCGGGCAGGATGCCCACTCCGGCAGCGGCGGACGCGGACCTGGTGGCGCAGGCCATGGAGGTCCTGCTTTCGCTCCAGTTCAGGCGCACGGAGGCGCAGGACATGCTCCAGCGGGCCCTGGAGCGAGTGCCCAACCCCACGGCCTTGGAGGATCTGCTGGCCGAGGTGTTCCGATGAGAGTGCGCACCGGAGAGCCGGCGAACCCGCTCCAGCAGGGGCTGCTTGATGAGCCCCGGCTACTCGAGACCATCCGTCGCTTGGTGGCTGGGTTGGGCCCGGAGAGGATCGTCCTCTTCGGCTCCCTCGCCCGCGGGGAAGTGCACGAAGACACCGACGCCGACCTGTTGGTCGTGCAGCGGACGCAAGCCGACAGGATTGAGCGCGGCTGGAAGGTGCAAGGCGTCCTCGGGCGCGACAGGCCGATGGCTGCCGACGTGATCGTTCTCACGCCCGAGGAGTGGGAGAGTGCACTCGCCGACGGAGACCCGATCCTCAGGGAGATAGAAGAGGAAGGGGTGACGGTGTACGAGCGACCCCGGTAGCGAATGGCTGCGCAGGGCTCAAAGAGACTTGGAGGCCGGGGAACTGCTCCGCGCCAGTCCCGCCCTGCGTGAGCTCGCATGTTTCCACTACCATCAAGCGGCGGACAAGGCTCTGAAGGCGGTCATCGCTGCTGCCGGCAGACGAATACCCAGGGTCCATGACCTAGTCTTGCTCTCCAAGGAGGCTGCCGGGGTGGCTCCCTCACTCGAGACCGTTATCCCGCTGGCTGAGCGGCTCAATCCCTTTTACATAGAAGCGAGGTACCCTGTCGGCTCGCCAAGTGAGGTGGCGGGCGCGATCGCAGAGGAAGCGTCCCGCGGCGCGGCGATCATTGTGCACGAGGCGCAAGGTGCCCTGCGCGCTTTGAGCGTGCCCAAGGAACACAACGAATGAGACAGCGCAAGCAGCCGCCGGATAGCGTCACCGCGCGCCAGGAAATCCCCGAAGATCAGGCCCTTTCCATCGGCCGGCCGCGCACACTCGATGAGTGCGTGGGCCAAACGGAACTGATTGAGAGCCTGCGCATCTCCATTGCGGCCGCCCAGCAGCGGGCCGAGCCGCTCGAGCACGTCCTGCTGCATGGCCCCCCCGGCCTGGGCAAGACCACCATCGCCCGCGTCATCGCCAACGAGATGGGCGCGGAGGTGCGCGTCTCCTCCGGCCCGGCTCTCGAGCGCGCCGGCGATCTGGTGGGTATTCTGACCAACCTACAGCCGCGCGATGTCTTCTTCATTGATGAAGTCCATCGCCTCCCGCACGTGGTGGAGGAGTATCTGTATCCGGCGATGGAGGAGTTTGAGGTGGACTTCGTGCTCGATTCCGGGCCGCACGCGCGCACCGTGCGGCTGCCGCTCAAGCCATTCACCCTGGTCGGCGCCACCACGCGCGCCGGACTTCTGACCCCCGCGCTCCGTGAGCGCTTTGGCATCTTCCACTACTTGCGCTTCTACAGTCCGGAGGAACTGCGCGAGATCGTGGTGCGCTACGCGGTCGTCTTGCGGACAGATGTCGAGCCGGCTGCGGCGGAGGAGATCGCGCGCCGCTCGCGCGGCACCGCGCGCATCGCCAAGAGGCTGTTGCGTCGGGCTCGCGACTACGCCCAAGTGAAAGCCGGTGGGAAGGTGACTGCGAAAATCGCCGACGAAGCGCTCACCGCGGAGGGGGTGGACAAAGCCGGCCTCGCTCGCCTCGACCGCCTGTTCCTGTCCGCGATCATCGAGCACTACGGAGGCGGGCCGGTGGGCATAGAGACCATCGCCGCAACCCTCAACGAGGAAGCCGTCACCCTCGAGGACGTCGTCGAGCCCTACCTGCTTCAGGCCGGCTTCCTCGCCCGCACCGCGGCCGGCCGCAAGGTCCTCCCCGCCGCCTACGAGCACCTAGGGATGGCTGGCGAGGCGGAGGCCCGGCTTTTCGGTACTGAGTGAGCGGGCGCTGACCGCGATGTTGACATGACCCCGACGGTCGTTGTACAAACTGGGCGATTTGTATAATCTAGCCTATCGCGGCGATACAGCCGGTCAACGATGGCGGCCGCAACTGCTGCGCCAGCCGGGGCGCCAGACCTTAGCATTGATCAGCGGAGAGGGGCGGCGATAGAGGCCCCGCGCGCGTTCGCGCGGGACGCGGTCTTGGGTGGTCGAGCGATGGCGAGTCGAGATGAACGCAGAGCGATTCAGGAATAGCCCTTCAGGGCGGCTGGTGCAGGCGCGCAGTGACACGGGGGCCTACTGGGCGTTTGTGCCGCACGCCTTGCCGCCGCGCGGATGGGTCGTGGGAGGCCAGTGCCAGCTGCTCTTGTCGGACGCCGATACAGCGCTCGGTGGCCTCGTTGGCCTGGTGGAGCAGGTACCGAATCCCATGCTGCTAATTGCGCCGATGACCAGGCGGGAGGCCGTGTCGTCGTCGCGGATCGAGGGCACAACCGCCGACTTTGCGGACTTGGCCCAATTCGAGGGAACAGGGCGGATAACGCCGGGACGCGACGACGTGCGCGAGGTATCCAACTACAGGCGCGCGCTGCACACGGGCGAGAACCTACTCAAGCGGCTGCCCGTTTGCACGCGGCTAGCGAGGCAACTGCACCAGGTTCTCCTGGAGGGAGTGCGCGGCGGTGAGCAGCGTCCAGGGGAACTGAGGCGCAGGCAGGTGTTCATCGGTCCCCCCGGCTGCTCCCTGGAGCAGGCCACGTTCGTGCCGCCCCCCCTAGAAGAGCTGGAGCAAGCCTTATTGGGGTGGGAGAAGTACGCGAACACGCGGGGTGACTTCCCGCCTTTGGTGCGGGCAGCCCTGATCCACTACCAGTTCGAGGCTATCCACCCCTTTCTTGACGGCAACGGCAGGGTGGGCCGGCTCCTCATCATTATGTCCCTGCTGACTGAGGGACGGCTGCGGAGGCCGGTGCTGTACCTTAGCCCGTTTTTTGAGCGGACACGTGAGGAGTACTACGGCCGGCTGCTGGCAGTGAGTGAACAGGGCGCGTGGTCGGAGTGGGTCGAGTACTTCCTGCGGGGAGTGGTGGAGCAATCGGCTGAAGGGCTGCGGCAGTGTCGGGACTTGCTGGCGCTGCGCGAGACCTACCACGGCCGGCTGACCGCTGTGAAAGCCTCGCCTCTTGCGCTGCGGCTTGCGGACCTGTTGTTTCAGGAGCCGGTGTTTGTGGTGCCGCATGCGGCGGAAGTACTGGGAGTTACCTACAGGGGTGCCCAGAAGGCCATCAGCCGTTTGGTGGAGGTGGGCATTCTGCGTCAGGTGGCTGCCGGCGGCCGACACCGCTACGCCTACATTGCTGACGACATCCAGCGGCTGATGACGTAGGATTTCGTGGTCTGTGGCCCTGCTGGCCCCCCGTTCGGCCGCTCCTCCCCCCGGGCTGGCCGATTGATTATACGAATCGGGTGATTTGTATAGCGAGGGCGCTTCTGCTTGAACAGTCGTTCAACCATGCAGTGATGGGCGGACCCAAGGCGTGGGTTCGCGCACGCCTGGAACGGAACCTCTGTCTCGCCAGCCACTTCGGCCGGTGCGGCTCCCCACGCCTGCGCCGCCGTGGTCCCCCAGGGAAGGTCGGGTGCCCGCCACCCACCGAATCTGCACCGGCCGCCGGCCGGGCGCCGACCAGGGGCTAGAGGACCTCTAGGTCAATGGCCTCAGTGTAGTACAGCCGCCCGTTCCACATGACCTTGGCGAGCGCCCAGTAGTGGCCCCCTTCGGCGTGCGGCGGCGGCCGAAAGCCGAAGGCGACCTGCGCGCTACCGCCTGCGGCCACCACGAAGGTCTGCGTGTAGGGCCCCAGGAACTCCCAGGTCTCAAAGGGCGAGCACAGTTGTGCCTCGCCGATGATCTCCTGCGGCGTGCCGTTCTCCAGCCTCAGCACCAGCCTTTCGTGCCGCCCTTTTTGTACCGCCACGTGCGTGCGCTCCCACTCGGCCCGCAATGTGCGGGCCGTCGGCGGCTGGCCAACCGTGAGTTCGCACACGTCGCAGTAGGTCTGGCCGTCGCCAACCTCGACCTCAGCGCGCACCGAGTAGGCACCGGGGGGGGCCTCGTTGGGACAGTCCACGATGAAGTCAAAGGTCTGATCGCCGCCCGCATCGAGTTCGAAATGGAACGAGGCCACGCTCACGCCCCACCCCTCAGGCACGACGGGCGACACCGTACCGCGCACGGGCTCGGCTCGGTTGCTGGCCACCACAGCGCGGAAGAGCATCGCGGTCCCGGGGGCCAGGCAGGGCTCCGCGTGCGGGTCAAGCCGCACCGCGCAGGGGAGGAATCCTATCGGCGCCGCGTGCTTGTTGTAGCGCCAGTAACGGACGTACACCGGCTGCCGAGGCTCGGCGCCGGCTCCCAAGGAACCGGTCTCCGAGCCCAGCAGTTGGCATTCGGCTTTGATCGTCGCGGTCTCGAAAGGCTTCAGCGAGATGTTGAGGCGCTGCCCATCGGTCGGCACCGGCTGGCATTGCTCCTCGAGCAAGTCGCACACGTGAGCGGCATTGGCGTTTGAAGGCAGCGTGATGGTGACGTTATCGAGCGCCCGCCCGGTCGCCTCATAGATGCGCGCGACTAGGCTGAGGGCTGTCTTCCCCTGGTCGCCGGCGTCCGGCTTTCCAGGCGCACCGCCGTCGGCCAGCGGCAGGCCTGCGGGCTTGAGCGCGGTCAGCACCGCGCTGGAGGGCTCCACCGCGACGAACGAGTGGCTGGCGGGCAGTTTGCCGGCGTGAGGCTCGAGCGCCAGAGCCAGCAGCGGGAAGTTGACCTCGTGCCCGAACTGCGGTGCGCGGCTCGCGCGCCAATCTCCGGCGAAAGCGGCCAGCGAGTACTCGAAGCAGTGGTTCCAGTGCATGACCTCGAAGTTGCTGCCGTCAGGCATCTTGCGCTTGGGCTCGTCTATCCACATGCCCGAGGGGTTGCCCGTTGAACTCCGTATGAGCGCCATCGTCGCGGTTACGTCGGGATACACGCAGTGAGCCAGCGTGCCTCGGTTGGCGATGACCACGCCCACCTGGTCCACTTGCCCACGGGGCAAGGCGCCGACTACGGCAGCGCGCGGCAGACGTATCAAGCCTTCCGCCAGTTGTGCGGCGAGTTCGTCCGCAAGGCGCGTTTGCCTCTCCTGGTCCTTGCCGCAGACCAGCAGGACAGGTAGATCGCACGGCAGGTGCAACTTGACCTCCGGCGCCCACATCACAACGCGGCCGTGCTTCTCGAGCGCCTCGGCAAAGGCGCGCTGCACCTTCGGGCCCGCCGCCTCGAGGACCGCGCCAGTGAAGGCGTTCGCCTCGGGCGAGCCGAGGCTGATGCGGAAGTCGGGCAGGTTGGAGTCCCACTTCAGGTCGCCGTAACGGCGCTCGTGAGGTGCAGAGACGGTGGTGGTGACCGCCGCCTTGGCCAGCGCCTCCGCCAAGATGGAGGCCGGTCCGCACTCGGGATCGCCGCTGTCCTCATAGACGATCTCGCCGACGGCGAGGCTTCTGCTGAAGGCGGGCTGGCCCTTCTCGTCCTCGACGACCAGCCTCGCGGGCGCGGTCACCGCCAGCCAGTAGTTGACCGCGCCGTCCTGAGTGGAGGGTTCTATCTTTGCGTCCAGGTCGCCGGGGCAATAGGTGCGCCCGACACAGGCGTTGCCCACCTCTGCGAGCGGGCGGCCGTCTTCAACGGCGAACGGGAAGTGAATCTTGTAGAGCCAGTTCTCCCCCTTGTAGTTGACTATCTGGGTGCGGAAGTCAACGCGGGGAATGCCCTGCCACAGGATGACTTCCTGAACGCGGCTGCACTCCACGAAGGGCCCGCGCGCGATTATGCGCGAGAAGAGCGGGCCGACCTCGGTCGTCACCTCGACCGAGTAGTGGTGCGAGTAGTACTTCTCGCCCGTGGTGGAGATGTTCCAGGGGCCTTCGCCCCACTTGGGGTGGTCCGCATACTCCTTGTGCGCCACCAGGTCATTGCCCAGGACATGGGACTTGGAACGGATCAGTTCCTTGCTGTTGACCTTGTCGAAAAGGCTGACAATGCCGCCGCCGCGCGCCGGGTCCACCGTTATGCGGTAGAACTCGTTCTCGATGGTCGTTGCCTTGTCCGTCTGCTGCACGGTGGGGGAGGCCTGCGCAGGGTCACCTATCCGCGCGTAAAAGATCCGGTAGCCCATGGCGGGCACGTCGGTACCCAAAAACGCCATCCGCTGCCTGGTCTGCCCGTCCGCGCCGGTCACTGGCCCGAGCAGCTGCGCCGGCATTGCCCGGCCCTCAGCGTCTTCCACGGCGACGCCTTGCCCCTGCGGCGCCACGGCCACCTCTGCAACCGCAATGTCGCTCCGCGCCCAGGACAGCGAGTTGAACACCGCCAGCGGCGTGCCTTCCCGCTGCTGCGTGTCAATGTGCTTGCCGACAAAGCGCAGGGCGTCCTCGCGCGCGCCCCGCGCCAATTCCCACGCCTCGCGATAGGACGCCAGCAGGTCCACGTAGACCTGGTCGCTCTCGCTTCCGGTCAAAGCATCGTGATGGGCGTTGAAGAGCAGGTGCCGCCAGGCCTTGTCCGCGGCCCGGTAGGGGTAGTCGGCGCCGAGCAAGGCCGCGATGGTGCCGAACTTCTCCGCCTCGATCAGCGCGCACTCGCCCGCGCGGTTGGCCAGTTTCGTGTCCTCGAAGGAGACGTCGCAGCCGTTGTTCACGGGGTCCAGTTCGCGGCTCTGCGGCGCCAGCCGCACGCGCCGCTCCTCCAGCGACTCGCGCAAGGCTTGGAAGTATTCGCTCGCGGTGCCCACGATCAGGCGCGGCGACAGGTAGCGCTTGCTCCACTCGCGCGCGAACTCCGCCAGCCAGGGGATCACCGGCGTCATGTCGCTGCCCACGGTGAAGATCATGCAGTGTGCTTGGTGGAATGGGAGCGCGGTGGCGAAATGGTGCTCGAGGCAGCGGGCGCGCTCCGGGTAGGTGCGATAGTTGCGCAACGCCCCCCCGTAGCCGTAGTGCCCGGGCTCGAGCAGGTGCGTCAGCAGCCGCGATCCGTCCGGCGATACCCAGAGGTAGTCGCTGCTCATGCCCATCTGCTCGGCCGCTATCCCCCAGCCGCGCTTGAATGGCCCGCGCGCATACGTGCACGCGGTGTGCTGGCTCTTGACCATGAACTGGGCGAAGTTGGGGTCGTGCCCGAACACGTCCAGCATCCAGCCAATCCTGGGATCGGCGCCCCACACGGTGCGGTGATAGACCATCCCGTAGAGAATGTTCCTGATGGTGGACTCGGCGCACGTCAGCGTCGTCTGCGGTTGGTTGTACATGCCGCCCACGATCTCCAGCCGCCCCGCCTGCATGAGCGAGCGCAGTTGCGCCCGTCGCTCCGGATAAAGCGCCCAGTAGGGAACCGTGTACGGCATCTGCTCGAGCACGAACTTGAACTCGGGGTCCGCGGCGCAGGCTTGCAGGTATCCCTCGATCAGCCCAAGCGCGCCTCCCCGATCGCCCTCGAGGAATCCATACTGCGTGTTCCACCACACGGGGTCGAAGTGGAAGTGAGAGACGAGGAAGACCTTCCAGTCGGCGGCGGCCACCCGCAGGCCCTGCACGGATTGCTCCACCGCGCCGCCCGGATGGGTCAGTCGCAGCGTGGCCGGCTGCGGGTCGCCCTCCTTGTTGCCCGGCTTCCAGCGGACCGGCACCTCTACTTCGCGCAACTCGCCGCGTCCCAGTTCCAACTTGGCCTGCCCCGACTCCACCCCTGGGCCGACGAGCGCAACCTCGGCCCGCACGAGTTTGTGGCCGGAGAAGTTCCCCATGAAAGCCTTGACCACCTGCCCCGGCGCCCGCGGCCCCAGGCCCGGCTCCTCCTCGGCTCTGAGGAAGATCGCCGTGGGCTGGACCTCCAGCAGGCGCACCAGCTCGTCGCCCCGGAGGTTGAGCGTCGGCTGCAGCGCGACGTTGGCGGTGAGCGAGCGCAGGTGAACGCGAGCCTCCCACTCCCACGAGCGGCGCCCCTGCAGTTCGATGATGACTGGGTGGTCGCCGCGCGCTAGAGTCAGTTGTGCCTGCCACTCGTCCGAGTCCTCCTCCTCCGCGCAGGCCGCGAGCGACCCCTGCGCCTCGCGGCCGTCAATCCAGACGCGCTTGCGGGCGTGAGACCATACGTTGATGGCCACCTTGAGCACCGCCGGCGCGTGCAGGTTGAAGGCCATATAGACCACTCTCTCCCCCTGCGCCGGCTGAGTGACCCTGGAGGTGTCCAGCAGCGCGTGTGGGGAGGCGAGCAGCCGCCAGGTGACGCCCCGGGGGCCATCCTTGCCGCGCCAGGGCATACCCTCGGCGGGCGCCGCAAAGAACTTCGGCCAGCCGCTGGGGCGCTCGGCGATCCTTGAGGACTTGAAGTAGCCCGCGGCCAGGCAGGCAAGCAATTCGCCTTGCTGACCGAGGGCGATGGGGCAGTCGGGCATTGCGCGTACTCCCTTCAATCCGGCTCAGATGTCGGCGAGACGGGCCAGCATTGAACCACAGCCTGGCGTTGCGGGCAAGGCGCCAAGGCACCAGGCCGCGGTAATCATGGCCACGGGAAGAAGGGGCCGCGCTTGCGTGTGATGGCTGTGAATGTGGCCCAGAAGGCAGCCATGCCGAACTCGCCCAGGATGAGTCCCACGAACAGCGGCCGCAGGCGCACGAATGCTTTCCCTCCGCCGTAACGGAGTATGACGCTCTTGAGCACCCACGCGACCAGTATCGGGAACCACAGCACCCAGAGCGACCAGCAAGCGTGCAGCGCGTAGCCCAGCGGGTGCAGCGGCCACCACCAGTAGCGCGCGCGCAGCAGCGCCGTGCCGAGCGCTACCGCCAACCCGACCCCGAACCAGGGCAGCGCCGCAGGATGCCTTCCCACCGGCGCATACATCGCCCCTTGGGCGTCGGTGAAGGTCCACAATGAGTTGCCGTGGTA
>CAZGSV010000094.1:0-13480 GCA_964528605.1 uncultured Armatimonadia bacterium | reverse complement strand
AACTCCTCGACGGGCGAGTCACCGACTCGCCCCTACAGCCCGACGCCTGCGGCGTAGGGGCCGACTAAAAGTCGGCCCCTACGCCGCGCGGCAGGCAACTGGTCGCGACCTGCCTACGTCCCCTTCAGCGCCTCCATGACCAGCATCGCGAAGTGGTGCGCAGCCTCGGGGCCGTTGGCGGTGACGATCTTGCCTACGCGCACGGCGTCCTGCGCGGATAATATGGCGCCCTTGTCTTTGAGGGTGCTGCGCTCGCTTTCGAAGGCTGTCGCTTCGATGCCCTTGAGCACACCGGCGTTCGCGAGTATGGCGGGGGCCACGCAGATGGCCGCCGTCACCTTCGCCGCGCTCACGCTCTCTTTGGCAAGGCGCACGAAGTCCGGGTTGGCGAGATACGCTAACATCCCGGGCCCGCCCACGAAAACGACGGCGTCATAGTCCGCCGCCTTGGCGTTCTTGGCGGCCAGGTCAACGGTGACCTTGGTGCCTTCCGCTCCGACCGCCGTTCCGCTCTCGGTCGAGGCGACCTTGATCGAGGCACCCGCGCCCTCGAGCATCTGCCGCGGCATGGTGTACTCGACGTCGCGGAAGTCCTTCGGGGCGACGACCATCAGCACGCTCTTGCCCTTCAAGTCCGCGGCGCCCGCTTGTGGGGGCCCGGCGCTGGGCTGGGGCGGCGTAGTAGGCGCCGGCGGCTGCGCCCGGCAGCCGCAGAGGCAAAGGGCAGCACTCAGGGAAAGCAAGACGAGACCGTGGAGTAGCCGCATCTGCGATCACCCTCTCCTGGGTTGGACTGCAAGCCTGCTGTCCAGGCTAGCACGGGCTCGGGGGATGGTCAAAAGCGTCCGGGGCGCAGGTGAGTCTGCGGCCTTTACGTCGCCCCGCCAGAGGATGGCAGGCTAGAGGGGTGGGCACGGCGGTGCCGTGCCCCTACGGCGGGTGAACCCTCCTACGGCGGGTGAACGGGGGCGTGCCCCTACGGCGGGCAGCGACAGGGGGTTGCCCCTACAGCTCGACCCCTCGCGGGGTCGCGGGCGGAGTTGAGTCTCCGCCCCTACGAGGGAGGGGCGACTGGCTGGAAAATGGGGACAGTAACCACTTTCCAGCGTGACCAGGCGTCGCAGACACCGCTGCGGGAAAATGGTTACAGTCCCGATTTTCTGCCAGGCGAGTCGGCACGGCGGCCGCCGAAGGCGAGAGTTGCGGCCAAGACGCAGAGGCGCTATATCAGGCCGGTACGGACGTATGGGGGCGCGGCGCTCAGGGACGCGTCACGAGCAAGGAGAGGATGGGCCATGGCAGGACAGACTGTGGTGATCTACCGAGTGGGGGGCGAGCCGCCGGTAGCGTTCGCGGCCAGGGAGTTGGCGCGCTGCCTGCGGAAGATGGCACCGGTGCAATGCCAGGTCAAGGCGGCCAAGGCATATGACGCCAAGAAGCCGGGCATCTACGTGGGCACGGGTGAGGCGTTGCGCAGTGCCGTTGGGGCGCGGCTGTGCAAGGCCTCGGAGGACGACGAACTGCTGGTGCGCAGCGTCGGGTCCTCGGTGCTGGTGAGCGGCTCGAATCCGCGCAGCGTGCTTTTCGCGGCTTACCGGCTGCTGCAGTCGGCGGGAGCGCGCTGGCCGATTCCGGGCAAGGCGGGCGAGTACCTGCCCACGCTGAAACGGCTTGCTCTCGGCAGCCTGAACATTCACGAGAGGCCCGCCTACCGTCACCGCGGGGTGTGCAACGAGGGCTCCATCTCTCTGGAGCACTGCCTCGACTTCGTGGACTGGATGCCCAAGGCCTGCTTCAACGCGTTCATGCTGCAGTTCAAGAACTCGGGGGAGTTCTACCGCCGCTGGTACGACCGCAGGTACAACCCCGACTGGCTGAAGCCGCGGGAGTTGTCGGAGGAGGACTGCTTCGAGATTGACGACAAGGTGATCGCGGCGATGAAGCAGCGGGGGTTGCTGGTGCACCGCGTGGGGCACGGCTGGACGACCGAGTCGTTGGGGCTGATCGCGCGCGGTTGGGGCCAGAGCAAGTTGCAGCCCAAGGAAGAGGACCGGGCGCTGCTGGCGCTGGTCAAGGGGAAGCGGGAACTCTTCCAGAACATCGCGGCCAACACGGAACTGTGTTACAGCAACCCGGAGGCGCGCCGGCGGCTGGTGAAGCACGTGGTCGAGTACGCCCAGCAGCACCCCGAGGTTGACTACCTGCACTTTTGGATGTCGGACGGCACCAACAACCACTGCGAGTGCGCGGAGTGCGTGAAGACCGAGCCCTCGGACTTCTACGTGCGGCTGGTGAAAGAGATTTCGGGGCGGCTGAAGCAGGTGGCGCCGAACACCAAACTCGTCTTTCTCTGCTATGCGAATACGCTGTGGCCGGCGGTGGAGGAGAAACTGGGCCGCGAGTACGACAACGTCGTCTTCATGTGGGCGCCCATATCGCGCTGCTTCGCGCACAAGTTGACCGATCCTCGCTGCGCCGAGGACGCGCCCATGAAGCGGCCGGTGCGCAACAAACTCGAGTACCCGCGGCGCAACCGCGAGAACCTGGCGCTGCGCAAGATGTGGGGGGAGCGGGTGGACGCCGACAGTTTCGTCTACGACTACTATCTGGGGGGCTCCTCGATGGTGCGCGACGGGGGGCTGCCGCTGGCCAAGGTGCTGTATCAGGACATTCGCGACTGGAAGTCGCTGGACATCAACGGCATCGTGAGTTGCCAGACGCAGCGCTCCTTCTATCCCACGGGATTCGCGCAGTGGGTGATGGGCGAGGCCTCCTGGAACCCGCGCAGGAGGTTCGAGGATCTGGGGGCCGATTACTTCGGCGGCGCCTTCGGGCCGGCGGCGGGCACGGTGCGCGCCTACTTGGAGGGGCTGGCGAAGGCGGCGGGCGCCCCGGCGCACACTAGGCGCTGGGTGGGGCAGGCGAGCGCGGGCCAGGCGCAGCAGATGGTCAAGTATCTGCGCGGGCAGGCTCCGCGGCTGCAGGCGGCCGCCAAGAGACTCAAGGCGCGCGCGCAGCGCCAGGCCATGGCGATCGTGCGGCACCACAACCGCATGAGCACCATGGTGTGGTCGGCGCTGCTGGCGCAGCAAAGCGGCAAGCGGGACAAGGCGATGGCCGAACTCGACAAGGCGCTCGCGTTTCTGCGGCGCACGGAGAAATCGCTGCACCTCTACGGCGACTTCTCGGGGCTGATCCATTTCGTTCAGGCGCTTAGGCACAACGTGACGGCGGGCTAGCGCCGGCGAGAGGGCTGGCGCGAGCCTTCTGATCGCTGTCCGCGTGCGACGGATGCGGCCCTTGGTGGTGCTTCCGTCGCACGTGCGCCGGCAAAGGTGAGGGTGCGGAATGCCCAAGCGGGCTCTGACGGTCTATCAGGTGGGTGAGGAGGCGCCGGTCGCGCTGGCGGCGAGGGAGTTGGCGCGCTGCCTGCGCAGAATGGCGCCGAGCCCGTGCAGGCTGGCGAAGGCCAGAGCCTACGACGCAAGGCGGCGGGGCATCTATGTGGGCATCGGCGACGCGCTGCGTGAGGCTATCGGCCCGCGCCTGTGCAAAAGCGGCTACTACCGCGACGAGATGCTGGTGCGGGGCATGGGGAGCTCCGTGGCGGTGAGCGGCTCCAACCCTCGCAGCGTCCTCTTCGCCGCCTACCGCTTGCTGCAAGAGTTGGGCGCCGCCTGGCCTCTGCCGGGGAAGGCGGGCGAGTATCTGCCGACCCTCAAGCGCCTCTCGCTTGGCGGCTTCGACATTCACGAGAGCGCCGCCTACCCGCACCGGGGCGTGTGCATCGAGGGCGCCGTGTCGCTGGAGCACGTGCTCGACTTCATCGAGTGGATGCCGAAGGCGCGTTTCAACGCCTTCATGCTCGAGTTCAAGAACTCGGGCGAGTTCTACCGGCGCTGGTACGGCCGCGAGTACAACCCTGACTATCTGGAGCCGCGCGAGTTGTCCGAGGAAGAATGCGAGGCGATGGATGAGGCGGCGATCGCGGCCGTGCGCCAGCGCGGCTTGCTCTTCCACCGCATCGGCCACGGTTGGACTACCGAGTGCCTCGGCATACCGGCGCGCGGCTGGGGCGTGCGCAAGCAGCCGCCACCCGAAGACAAGCGGCCGTTGCTCGCGCTGGTCGGCGGCAAGCGCGATTTCTTCCATGGCGTGCCCGCGAACACGGAACTGTGCTACTCGAACCCGCGAGCGCGCCGCCTGCTCGTGGACCACGTAGTGAACTATGCCGTGGAGCATCCCGAGGTGGACTTCCTGCACTTCTGGCTCTCCGACGGGACCAACAACCACTGCCAGTGCGTCGAGTGTGTGAAGAGGGAGCCGTCGGACTGGTATCTGGGGCTGGTAAAGCAGATTGCAGGCCGCCTCCGGCAGGTCGCGCCGAAGACGCATCTGGTCTTCCTGTGCTACTCGAACACTCTCTGGCCGCCGGTGGAGGAGCGGCTCGGCGCCGAGCACGACAACGCGGTGTTCATGTTCGCGCCGATAACCCGCTGCTACGCCCACCGTTTGGCGGACCCGCAGTGCGGCGGAGCAGAAGCGATGCAGCGGCCGCCGCGCAACAAGGTCGCCCTGCCCTCGGGCAACAGCGACAATGTGGCCTTGCGGCGGATGTGGGCCGAGCGCGTCGAGGCGGATTCCCTGATGTACGAGTACTACCTCTGGTCGCATGCGACGGGCGCGCATGCGGGCGTGCCGTTGGCGCGGCTCATCCGGCTGGACGCGCGCGATTGGAGGTCCATCGGCATCAACGGCATCGTGAGTGACCAGACGCAGCGCTCGTTCTATCCCACGGCGCTCGCGCAGTGGGTCATGGGCGAGGCCTCGTGGAATCCGCGCAGGCAATTCGAGGACCTGGCCGCGGACTACTTCGCGGGCGCGTTCGGGCCCATGGCGGGGCAAATGGGCCGCTACCTCGAGGGCTTGGCGGAGGTCGTGGGCAAACCGCGCCATGGCCAGCCGTGGTGGGCGGAGGTGAGCGAGGCGCGCGCGCTCCGCGTACTGAACTACTTGAGGGCCAGCGCCGCGGTGCTACGGGCGGCTGCCGCCAAACTGCGCGCGAGGGCCCATCGCCGAGCCCTGGCGGTCGTCAGGCATCACCACCGGCTGAACACCATGCTTTGGCCGGCGCTGCTTGAGCAGGCGCGTGGGCATCGCGCCAGGGCGCTCGGGCAAGTGGATCGCGCGGAGGCCTTCCTGCGGCACAGCGAGAGGTCAATGCATCCTTACGCAGACTTCTATCTGTTGCTGGGCGAACTCTCCCGCCTGCGCCGCGATCTGGAGCGCGCGACCTGAGGACAGCGGCCGATTCCGAAGAGTCATTCTGAGGAGGCACACCGAATGCCGCAGACCTTGACCGTCTACGGAGTTGGCAGGGAGGCGCCGGTGGCGTTCGCGGCGAAGGAGTTGGCTCGGTGCCTGCGCAAGATGGCGCCGGTTCGCTGCCGCGTGCTGAGAGCGGCGGCTTATGACGAGGCGAAGCCTGGTGTCTATGTGGGGACGGGCGACTCGCTGCGCAGCGCCATCGGGCCGCGCGCCTGCAAGAGCCACCGCTACGACGACGAGACCCTGATCCGCAGCCTGGGCAAGTCGGTGCTCGTGAGCGGCTCCAACCCGCGCAGCGTCCTCTTCGCCGCCTACCGGTTGCTGGAGGAGTTGGGGGCGCGCTGGCCGTTTCCGGGCAAGGTGGGGGAATCCCTGCCGGCGCTCAAGCGCCTGACGTTCTCGAACTTGGATATCCACGAGAAGCCGGCCTTCCGGCACCGCGCCATCAGCGACGAAGGGCCGGTGTCGCTGGAGCACGTGCTCGACTACGTTGACTGGATGCCCAAGGTGCGGCTGAACGCGCTCTATATGGAACTCAAGAACTTCAGCCAGCAGTGGCGCGGGTGGTACGAGCACGACTACAACCCCGACTTCAAGCCTCCACAGTACTTCGCGCCCAAGGAGTATCCCGCGCTCGTTGACAAGGTGGTCGCTGCCTTGCGCGAGCGCGGGCTGCTGCACCACCGCGTCGGGCACGGGTGGACGGCGGAGTGCCTGGGCGTGGAGGCCGCCGGGTGGATCGAGGTCAAGCAGCCGGTGCCCGAGGACAAGCGGCAGTTGGTGGCGATGGTCAACGGCAAGCGGGAGTGGTGGACGGGCATCGCGCTCAACACCGAACTGTGCTACTCGAACCCGGAGGCGCGGCGCCTGCTTGTGGACCACGTCGTCGAGTACGCGCTCCAGCACCCCGAGGTGGACTTCCTGCACTTCTGGCTGTCCGACTCGACGAACAACCACTGTGAGTGCGCCGAGTGCGTGAAGACGGACCCGGCGGACGTCTACGTGCGGCTGGTCAAGGAGATCTCGCGGCGGCTGAAAGAGGCGGGCACGCGGACCCGCATCGTCTTCCTCTGCTACGCCAACACGCTATGGCCGCCGCCGGTCGAGACGCTCGGGCCGGAATACGACAACGTCGTCTTTATGTATGCGCCCATCAGTCGGTGCTTCGCCCATGCGCTGGCCGATCCGCGCTGCACCAGCGGCGAGCAACTGCACCGCCCCCCCCGCAACAAACTCAGGCCGCCGCACACCAACCGCGAGTTGCTCGCCTTCCGCAAGATGTGGGGCGAGAAGGTGCAGGGCGACAACTTCATCTACGACTACTACCTGTGGCTGCACCCGGAGGGGCCGCACGGCGGGCTGCCGCTGGCGAAGGTCGTGTGGCAGGACGCGCGGGACCGCAAGTCGCTCGACCTCAACGGCCTGATCGCGGTGCACAACCTGCGCAACTTCTACCCCACCGGCCTGGTGCAGTGGGCGATTGGCGAATCGGACTGGGACCCGCGCAAGAGGTTCGAGGACATCGTTGGCGAGTACTTCACGGCGGCGTTCGGGCCGGTCGCGCGTGCGGCGCGCGCCTACTTGGAGGGGTTCGCCGAGGCCACAGGCAAGCCGCCGCACGCGAAGCGCTGGTGGCAAGACCTCAACAGGGCGAAGGCCGAGGGCGTCGTTGGGTATCTACGCGCGCAGGGCCCGCGCCTAAAGGCCATGAGCGCGAAGGTGCAGGCGGCGCCGCACCGCAAGGCGATGGCGCTGCTCAAGCACCACTACCGGCTGCACCTGATGTTGTGGGAGGGCATCCTCGCGCACGAGAACGGCGACGACGCCAGGGCGAAGCGGAGGCTCGACCGGGCCGAGGCGTTCCTGCGGCGGACGGAGGGTTCGCTGCACCAGTTGGTGAACTTCGAGCGGGTGTTGTTGTTCGTGTCGGCCATCCGCCGCGACGTTCTCAAGCCCTCGTAGGGGCAGGCCCCCATGCCGGCCCAGGGCAAAATGGGGACAGCAACGGTTCTCCCTCGGAGTAGGGCGTGGCGCACAGGACTGCGGAAAATGGCTGCTGTCCCGATTTTGCACCTACGTTCCGGTGCCGGCGGTGTGGCCGCCCTGGGGCCTTGCGGGACGGCCCTCCTTCGGCGGGTAAACCCTCCTTCGGCGAGCAAGCCAGGCGGCCGTCTCCCTACGCGTGACGCCTGGGGGCGGCGCGGCGATGTAGGAGCCCCGCAACCCCAGCGGGGCGACAAGCCGTTCGCAACGGCCAACAGCGGTGCCCCCCCGCGCCTGCAGCGTCTTCCCGAGAAGTCGCAGGCGGGAGCCTGCTCCTACAATGGGGCGCGCTCACAAGGACGCGCCCAGCCTCCACACCGGCGCCATGAGGTTCGCGCGGCGCATGCGCTCGACCAACGGGTACTTCGGCTGGTCGGCCATATCGGTTAGGCCAAAGGCGTAGTGCTCGCCGTAGTAGATGGCGCTGCCGCGCCCGGGCCCGCGGCCGGTGATGGGCTGGTCGCGATACTCGAACCAACACAGCCCGACGCAGTAGGGATTCTCGGACGCGGACTTCACCCATCGGGCATAGTGGAGTCCCGCCTCCGCGTCATCGCGCGTCCACACGCCGTAGGTTCCGAAGGCGCGCTCGCCCTGATAGGTGGGCGGCAGGCTGAATTCGCCGCACAGCACCGGCTTGTCGGTGCCCGCGAACATGGCGAGCCAGCGCTCGTCGGCGAACTCGCGCGCGTAGCGGTCATAGCCGATCACATCGCAATGGCGCGCCGCCAGGCGCCAGTAGGCCGCCGCATCCCAGGGCTCGGCCGCCCAGTCCGGCGTGATCCAGAAGCCCAGATAGAGGTGGTTCGGGTCTATGGACTTGACCGTGCGGTAGATGAACTCGTAGTAGCGGTCGGCGTAGAACTCGCGCAAGCGTCCGGCGTCTTCCTCGGTGGGGTCCAGCGCCGCCTGATACAGCGCCTCGCGGCTATCCGCCTGAATGCCCCAAGAGGCGCACAACTTGCTCAAGTCGCCGGCGTAGAGGCTGTCGAGAGCGTGGTCCACGAAGGCGCGCTTGGCGGGGGGGGCACCGCCCATCTTGAGAATCTCGCGCACCTCGGTGGTCCAGATGATCTCGTCCCATTCGTTGCCCACCGACCAGCCGACGACGTAGGGATCGTTCGCGCGACCGCCGATCTGCTTCCTCAACGTGTCCTCGAAGGCGGCGCGCACTGCGGGGTCGAAGACGTCGGGATGCTTGACCAAAACCGGGACGCCCGCGCGGCTCAGCACCGGCACCACAGGCAGCCCGCCTATCCCTCCCCACTTGCCCACGCCCGAGAAACCCCAGGCCGCGAGGCGTTTGACGGTCAACTCGAGGCCTTTGTCCGGCCAGTCCTGGTTACCGAACTTGCGGATGAGGTTGCAGGCAATGAAGGATACGTAGTGGGTGTCGTCCGGCTCGCCCCACACGTTCCGGTTCCAGGCTGCGGCATATGCGCCCTCACGCGGCGGGAGCCACTTGTAGATGGACTCGCGGCCGGTGATGCCCGTGGCCGGCCAGGTCAAGCCGGGGGCGGTGTCAACGCCGAGGTAGAAACAGGGATTGCCCTCGGGCGTAACGAGCCACCAATAGCCGTTGCGCTTGAGCACGCGGTAAAAGCCGGTCGGCCTGTCGCGCCAGGCGCCGGTGTAGCCGCCGAAACGGTCGAAGCGCGGCGGGCGGGGGTGCTCCTCGAGCCAGCGCGCCTCGGTTTCGATGCCGCGGCGCAGGTCTTCGTCGCTGCGCACCTTTTCCGGCCAGTCGGCGTAGGTGCACTGGCCGTACCCGTCAACGAGGGGCGCGAGCCTTTCGAGGTCGGCGGACTCCACGCGGAAGCGAACGCGCAGGTCCACGGTGTCGCCGCTCTGGAGCGCGAAAGCAGCGCGTTCCGGTACGCCGAGGGAGAACAGCAATAGGCCGACCGGACGCGAGGCGGCGCCGGTGAAGTGCCTGGCGCAGCGCGCCACCTCCGCGCCGCCGCGGAGAGCGACCGCCTCCACGCTCAGCGGCGCCATTAGGTAGTCGCCCAAGTCCTGCGCCCACCCCGGAACCTCATTGAGCGTCAGCGCCTCGCCCACCGGCGCGAACGCGCCTTCGATCTCGCCCAGCTGCCGGCCGTCGAGGAACAGGGCGCTGCGCTCAGGGCCGATGACGGCGCGCGCCTGGTACTCACGGCCCGGCTCAAAGGGCGGAGTGTGGAAGACGAAACGCCACTGCTCCCCGTCGCCCACGGCGAGAATGAGCGGGAGTTGACCGAGGCGCTGTCCCTCTACGTCGAGGTAGAAGCCGCGCTTGGCGTCCCAGTCGTATTGGGAGACCATGTAGAGACGGTAGTCGGCCATGGCGCTGCCGCAGAGCGCTAATGCTGCCAAGAGCAGCAGAGGGAACCGCCAACACAAAGACATCCTCACACCTCGCCCGATGTTCTGTAGGAGCCCCGCCAGCGGCGGGGCGACCCTCAGCGGCGCCCGGCACGAGGCCTACCGCCTACGCGCCTACTTCAGCGCCGCCTCCGCCTTGTCGAGGTCTTGGGGCGCCACGGCGAACCAGGCGTGGAACCGCCCCCCCGCGGCGTGCGCGGACATCCGCAGCAGGTTCACGCCCGCGTCCTTCAGCGCCTGCGTGAGATCGTGGAGCAGGCCGAGTTCGTAGTCGCCCTCCACGAGCAGCGCTTCGCTGCGCCGGACCTGCCAGCCGAGGGCGCGCGCTGCGGCGGAGACCTTGTCCACGTCCTCGGTCACGCCCACA
Source organism: uncultured Armatimonadia bacterium (assembly GCA_964528605.1). Lineage (GTDB taxonomy): Bacteria > Armatimonadota > Zipacnadia > CAZGSV01 > CAZGSV01 > CAZGSV01. The sequence goes on along the minus strand of CAZGSV010000094.1, from coordinate 3,378 downwards.
AGCACGGCCCGGTCACCGTGCGCGGTGTAACCGATGAGGCCTTGGAGAACGACCCCGGCCTGCGAGGAGCCGGCGGTGAGATCGGCGACCAGGCCGGGCCGATCCTGCACCTCGGCGGACAACTCGGGAATGCGACGAACAGTGTAGGCCATACCAAAACCCCCCTTTGATGCGCAGGCCGCCGAAGCGGAGCCGGACACCCCGCGCCGGTCGCCCCGCTTGCGTTGTGCTGAGGCTAACAACGCGGGCGGGCGGCGTCAATTGCGCGGAAGGCGGGCTTGCAGTAATGATGGGCGGCCGATGGCGCGCTGGGCCTGTCGGCCTGCTGGGGTCCGGAAAGGCAAGGTGAGTTTGGTTGACATCGCTTGAGCGGGTGCGGGCGGCCTTCGAACACCGCGAGCCGGACCGCACCCCGTTCTTCGAGAAACTCATCAAGTGGCCCCTCTCGGACTTGGTGCTCGGGCGGCCCAACGCCGGCCAGAACTGGGAATACCGGATGCAGCGGCTTGCGGACGGCGACTGGCGCGGGCTGATGGTGCAAGAGGCGAGGGACTTGGTGGACACGGCCGAGGTTCTCGGGATGGACCTCGTCCGCCTGTACCCGAACGGTCTGGAGGGCCCGAAGCCGGAGCGCCTCGGCGACCACGTCTGGAGGGTCGGCGACCACATTCACACGCGCCTACCCAGCGGCTGGATTCGCACCGAGGCGGTGAACCCGAGCCCCCCCGCCTCGGAGGCCGAAGAGGAGGAGTGGTGGGCGAGATGGGGCGAGGAGCAGCCGGAGGAAGCGCCCTACCAAGAGGACGAATGGCTGGTGTTCGGCGAGGCGAAGCGGATCATCGAGGAGGAGCGGCTGGACATCGCGATCTTCGTGTCGGCGTACACCATACCGGTGGCGACGTTGCCGCGGCCGCTGTGGCGCTGGTTCCGGCAGCGCCCCGAGGCGCTCAAGCGCTGCTATCGCCGCTGGACGGAGAGTGGGCTACGGCTGGCGCGCGAGGCGATTGCGCGCGGCGCGCACATTGTGGGCTTCGGCGGCGACCTCGCCTGCGACCACGGGCCGATGATCTCACCTAGTGACTACAGCGAGTTCATCGCGCCGTGCATTCGCGCGCAGGCCGACGCGGCGCACGCGCTCGGCGTCCCTTGTTCGAACGCCTCCGACGGCAACCTGTGGCCGGTGCTCGATTCCTTCCTGCTCGAGACCGACGTGGATGGCTTCGAGGAGATTGACTACTCCGCGGGCATGGACCTACGCCGCCTGAAGGCGCGCTACGGCGACCACATCTGCTTCATCGGGAATATGGACATCCGGCACATTCTGACGCACGGGACGGTTGAGGATTGCAGACGCGCGACGATTGAGTGCATCGAGGCGGGCTGGGGCAGCGGCGGGCACATCCTGATGTCCAGCAACTGCATCCACGAGGATGTGAGGCCGGAGAACTTCTTCGCCTACGTGGAGGCGTATCAGAAGCACTTCGGGCTGTCGTAGGACTACCGCGCCGTTGCGCGTGTGATCATTGGGCCTCTAGAGCCGCGACCATCGGCTCCAGGCCAATGAATTCGACTTCTATGTCTCGCTCGCGTCGCACGAAGGGGCGGCTCACGTCAGGCGCAACCAGGTAATTCCGCCCGCGCGGGTGATGCCTGCGGAAGGCGAGCATATTGGCGGGGTCGAAGGCCGAGGCGGACCACTTGCATTCGACCGCTATCGGGCTGCGCCCGGCACGGACGAGAACGAAATCCACCTCGTGCCCGCGGCGGTCCCGCCAGTAGTGAATGGCGCCGGCTGGGGTTTGCAGGCGGCCTTGGATCTCGTTCAACACGAAATGCTCCCACAAGATGCCCATGTCGTCGGGGCGCAACTGCTCCCAGCCGCGGAAGTGGCACACGAACCCGGTGTCGAAGGCATACACCCGTGGGGCGGCAACGATCTCCACCGTGGCGCGCTTTGAGTAAGGCCTGATGACGTGCGCCACCCAGGTAGCCTCTAGCACGGCAAGGTAGTTTGACACCGTGGTATGACTGACGCCGCAGGAACGCGCCGCCTCGCTGGCGGTGAAGATGCCGCCGCTGCGGAGGAATACCATCTCTACTAACCGCATGAATGCTGCCCGGCGCTCCAACCGAAAGAGCTCCTGGATATCTCTGGCCCAGTAGGAATCCATCCATTCCTGGAACTCCTGCCCAGGCGATTGACTGCTCAGGAAAAAGGGCGGGAGGCCCCCTCGGCGGAGCCGGTGCGTCAGGTCGCTATTGCCGAAGTCCTCGAGGTCGCTTAGCAGCATGGGCGAGAGCCACACGTCTGCCTTGCGTCCCGTGAGCGCATCGCGGAACTTGGCGCTCGCCTGTAGGGTAGAAGACCCCGTGGCGATCACCTTGACCTCGGGGTAATGATCCGCGGCTATCTTTAGCAGCTCAGAGGGGTTGGCCAGGCGGTGGACCTCGTCCAGCACAATGTGCTTACCTCGCAGGCCGTGCAGGAAGCCCTCCGGGTCCTGCATCTGACGTCTTACGTTGGGCAGTTCGCAGTCGAAGTACTCGATGTCATCGAGTGTCTGGCAGAGCACGGTCTTGCCGATACGCCTGACCCCGGAAAGCCACACCAGTCGCTTGCGGCGCCAGGCGCGCTCGATGACGGCGATCCAGTGAGTTCTCTTGACCACGGCCATCGCCTCTGGGTGTACGATCTGCAACTAGTATTGCATTTCGTGACACTATCTGCAAGTCTGGTGGCAGTTTGCACACCTGGGCGCGGCGAGGGCGGTCCAGGGACCCCGCCACGGCCGGGTCCGCACGTGGGCACCCACATCCAGGCCGGCGGGACCGGACACGACCTAGTTCTGAGACAGCCTCGTAGGGGTGGCCCCTGTGTGGCCACCCGCCCCAGGGGCGACTCGGTGAGTCGCCCCCCGTGCCTGCCGACGTCGCGGGGGCGAAGGGGCGGGGTCGGGGACGCAGCCGGCGAACGCCGTTCTGCGTCCCTGCCGGCTTCTCCGCTAGTATGGCGAGATCAATGCGATGTAGCGGATCCTTTGACACGCGGCGGGAGGCGTCGAGAATCTCGATGGCGACGAGGCGGCGGTCGTCAGAGTGGTCAGTAATGGTGCCGTCGTGGCGCACGCTGTCCGCGATTGTCACGTCGGTCGGGAACTCCATGTCGAGGATGTCCTGCACGGGAGCGAATTCGGTTTGCACACACGCCCCCTCCCAGTCGCGGCAGGAATGCCGCTCCTACGGGACAAAGGGCGAGCACCCGCCTGATGCGGGCCCCTCGACGGGCTCGGGGCACGCAAGCAGGACTGTCGGTCACAGAGGGCGGGGGCACGGCGTGCCGTGCCCCTACAGGTGGGCGGCCGCGCAGGGCCGCGCCTA
>CAZGSV010000093.1:0-13548 GCA_964528605.1 uncultured Armatimonadia bacterium | reverse complement strand
ACCCGGCATTCTAGGCGGCCCCGGGTGCGCGGTCAAAGCCCCGGCGGCAGCCCCACCCCGCCCCCCAAGCCACTTTTGACACCTCGGCAGCGGCCCCCTATACTCGCCACGTGAGGTGAGGACCGTGCGCTTGCCGATGGCAGTCGGCTTGTTGTGTGCATTACTGGTGACCACCGCGCCCGCCGTCCTGGGGCAGCAACCGGCTGGCCTGCAGCAGGAGATGCTCGACAGCATCGCGGCACTCGAGGACGGCAGATGGGCAGACGCCATCAGTATCTTGCAGAAGGTCACGCAGGCCAACCCGGACCTCGAGATGGCTCACTTCTTCCTGGGCCTGGCCGCGTACCAGAGCGTGGATTACCCGACTGCCGCGCGGGCCTTCGATACCGCCCTGCAATTGGCGCCGGGCAGGTCCGAAAGCCGCGAGTATCTGGCCCAGATTGCGCTTACCGAAGAGGACTACGCGCGCGCCTCGCAACTGCTAACCGAGGAGATCATCACGCGCTTCCCGCCCTCCTTGCCCGAGATCAGGAACTTGCTCGCGGTAACCTACATCGCCGCAGCCGACCCCCGGGCCGCGGTGGCCCAGTGCCGCGCCGCTCTGCGCGAGCAACCAACCTACGTCGAAGCCATGTACAACCTGGGACGCGCTCTGGCGGCGATGGACGAGTACGACGAGGCCATCAAGGAGTTCCGCGCTGCCCTTACCACGATCTACGACTGGCGCTCGGTGGAGGGCCGTGCCTCCGGCGAAATGGCAGGTGGCCGCCGCTCCGCGACGCTCACCGAAGAGGTCATTTACGAGCGCTACCGCTTCGCCGCGGAGTTTGTCCGTGAGAAGGGGCTCTGGCCCAGCCTGTACAAGGCCATGGGCGAGGCCTGCGTCGGGGCCGGACGTTACGAAGACGCGCGCAACTACTACGGCCGCGCCCTGCTCCGCGCGCACCACGGCGACCCGGACGACGCCGACGCCCGCACCCGCATCGGCATGTGCACCTACCAGCAGGCCCTGCAGCATCTCGAGCAGGGCGAGTTATTCACCCCCTGGGACATGCTGCATGCGGCGCGGCGTCAGTTCGAGGAAGCTATTGACCGCCAGCCCGGCTACTCCGAGGCTTACCGCGGGGTAGGTCTCGTCCTGCTGGCCCAGGCGACCTACTATCGCGTGGGCATGGCACTGGACATCACCCCCCCCTCCTTTGCCGACGCCGCTGACCGACTGAGGGAAGCCATCGAGGCTGACCCCCAGAACGTCGCGGGCTGGACGGACCTGGCCCGCGCCCAGCGAATGGACGGTGGGTATCAGGATGCGCTGGTCTCGGCCACGCGCGCCCTGTCCCTGGCCGATCCCAAGAAGCAGGCTAAGGAGTGGGTTCGGGCTCAGACCGAAGTGGCCTACTGCTTGCAGGGCATGGGCCGCTTCGAAGAGGCCCTACTGGCGGCGCAGCGGGCGATTCAGGCGGACAAGACCTACGCTCCGGCCTTCGTTGCGTCCGGGCTCGCCGAGACCGCTCTGGGCAAGTACGGCGACGCCCTGAGCAGTTTCACCGTGGCCTCCTACCGCGACCCGCGCAGCGTGGAGGCCAGGGTGCACATGGGCGACGTGCTGCGGCAACTGGAGTCCTGGGTGCGCGCACGCCGCGAGTATCAGAAGGCCCTCGACATGCTGCCTGAGGCTGAGATGGCCCGCGTGTCTGGGGAGCGCAGCAGGCTCTGCTACCTCATCGGCTCTTGCCACCTGCGCGAGAACAACTACACGCGCGCAGTTGAGTTCCTCAACAAGTCTCTAGCGCTAGACCCAGGCAACTATCTCGCCGAGAAGGACCTGGCCGATTCCTATCTGGCGCTGAAACGCTACGATGCCGCCAAAGCGGCCCTCAACATCGCGCATGAACTATCCCCCTCGCTCGCTGAGGACAGTCAGATCTTCACGCGCCTCGGGCAACTGGAGGAGAAGCGCGGCCTGCCGCACGAGGCCTACCGCTACTACCTGCAGGCAGTGGCCGCCGATGCCGAGAACGCCACGGCGCGCGGCCGAGTGGAGGCCCTGGAAAAGTAGTCCACTGCCGCCTGCCACGCTTCCTTCCGCTCTTGGCGAGCCTGGCACTGGCCGCCGCCACAGGCACGGCGGCGGGCGCGGATAGCGCTCTCGTCTCCAGCACTTTGCCTAACGGCGTCAGGGTGGCGGTCCTTAGCCTCTCCGGCGCGCAACACGCGGCCGTCACCTTGGCTCTCCGCAGCCCGTTCCCGCCCGGGACCGATGACTCCCGCGTCTTCCTCAAAGCCGCCGCCTTGCTGTTGCGCGAGCGTCTCTCGTGCGGGTTGCCGCGCACCACGCTGGCCCCTCCGCAATCGCCGACGGCGGCCACCCTCATCTCAGTCCGCGACCCGCTGCTGCTGCTGACCTTGCCCGTCCGCTCGCCCGATGCCGGTGAGGCGTTGACCTCCCTGGTCAGCGGTGTCCAACGCCTCCAGCAAGTATCGCCGGAAGAGGCCGGGCGCGCGCTGCAGAATCCGCTGGTGCTGCGCCGCTCGCACGAGGAGACAGCCCTCGCCCTTCTCTTCGACCCTTCACCCCGGCTGGAAGACGCTCCGCTCTCCCCTGCCGATCTCCTGTCCGCTTTGCCTGCGGCGTTGGCGCCTAGCAACCTTGCCCTGGCCGCCTCGCTCCCCGACGACGGCGGCGCATTCGCGGCCAGCATTGTTGCGGCGCTGGGCAGCCTCCGCGGGCAGAGCCAGTCCCTAGACCGAGCCATCCCCCTTGGTTCCACCTCCGCCGACCTGCGCCAGGGGGACAAGTGGACGCGAGTGACAATGGTGCTGGCCTGTCCCGTCCGATCTCCCAGGGACCTGGCCGCCCTTCACCTCGCTTCCGTGCTGTCCGCGCAGGCGCGCTTTTCCCGGCTCTTCACAGCCGCTCGCTCGGGCGCGGCGCTGACGTACGACATAGACTCATCCGTGTGGGGCTTCGGGAACCAGGGGGTCCTCGACATCGGCTGCACGGTGGGCGCGGCTCAGGCCGCAGAAACGATGGCCTTGCTCAGGGAGCAGATGCGCCTGCTCGCCAAGTCAGGGCCTAGCCAGGGCGAACTGCAGGCGGCCAAGCGGTTCCTCGCCTTCCAGCAGCATCGCCTGCGCGAAACGCCGGAGCAGTGGAGCGCCGCCGTTGCAGGTTGGGTCGGCAACTTTGGCCCCAGAATCCTTGACTTATCGCTCGAGCAAGCACTAGACTTAGTAGGTACGACGGATGTGAGCGAGGTTCTTGCTGCGCTGGCAAGCCGGTGGGCAACGCTATCGGCGAGGCGGTAGGGATGTGTGGTTGCTCTGGCTTGCGAGTGGGTAGTAAGTGTACTGTGAGGCCCTGGCGACAACGTAGCCCAGGCCGGGAGGTGCGGACAATGCGTACGGTGGCGGCGTTCCTGACGGCAGCCCTCCTAATGGCGGTAGCCACCGCTTCAGGCTACACTGCGGGATGGGACACATTGGGGAGGACCCCCACGCGCGTGAGCGCCGTGGCGGGCGCGTTCCCGGGCAAGATGGCTTTGCTCTGGCAATGCCAACTGGAGCAGCCTGCCCCTGCCCTACCCCCCTCGCGGTTCGGCCCCGGTGTGCAGCCCGGCGTCCCTGGTGTCCCAGGCGCACCGACGACCCCCGGGGCACCCACCACGCCCGGTGCGCCTGGAGCGTCTGGCTACATGGGCCTGCCTCCGGGAGGGCTGCCGATGATGCCCTATGGGCCGGACGTGACGGGGGGCCCGCTTCCTGCACCGGGCATCGAGTCAGCGTTTCCTCCATTCGGGGGATATCAACTCCCTTACGGTGTACCTCAGTACCCTGAGCAGCCGCCCGCCAGTTGGTACCAACTGCCACCGGAGTTCGCCCCCGAGTACACTCCCGAGGCCGGTACCGTGCAGGAGTTCCAGGCGGCAACGCCTCGCCAAACGCCGGTGTACGGCGCCGCTCCCCTGGGGCGTCAAAGCAGGCGTGGCAGAGGCGTCTTCGAAGTGCCCGGGCTGTCCACAGCGGGGCCTGGGGCACCCCAGGGTGGCGCGCTTGTGCCGGGCACCGGAACCACGACCGGTTACGGTTTGCGCGCGCAGGTTGCGGAGATGCCGGCGGCCGGGCCCGTCACTGACGGCCGCTATCTCTTCGTCGCGCGCGGGCGGCGCATCTTCGCCATTGATGCCATGACCGGCGCCAAACTGGCGACCTACGACGGAGAGTATGATTTCTACGCGCCACCCACCATAGTCGAGGTGGCAGGCGGTGGGGCTGTCAACGAGCGCCTGCTGATGGTCGGCGACACCGGGGGCATGCTCCACGCGCTCACCTTCAACCCCGACAACAAGGCTTTCGCCAGGAAGTGGCTGTCGCAGCCCCCGGAGGGCGGCATCTACTCCGCCGTCTGCCTCGCCGGGGACATGGCCTTTTTCGGGGCCGACGATGGGGTTCTCTACGCCTTGCGCGCGAGCGACCCCTCCTGGGCCAACGCCCAAACCGCCTGGACCTACAGGACCAACGGCGAGATCAAGGCCGCGCCGGCCTTCTGGCGGGGGTTGGTCTACTTCGTCTCCGGCGACCGACACCTGTACGCAGTGGAGGCCAAGACCGGCATTCTGCGCTGGCAACTGCTCACCGGCCGAGGGTTGGTGGAGACGACCGGCCTGGCTGATGCGGTGGCCAACCGTACGCTCGCCGCTCCCGTGGTGGCCAATGACAAAGTGTACGTGGCTCGCAGCAGGTATCTCTACGCGGTCAGCGCCGACTCGGGCTTGCTGCGCTGGCGCTTCGCCGGCGACGGCGATATCGTCGGCAGCCCCAGCGTGAGCGACCGCCGCCTGGTCATTGCCACTCGCGCCGGCAGCGTGTACTGCTTGCACGCTAACACCGGTCAGGAACTGTGGCGCTTCCAGACGCTCGGGGGCGAGAAGTTCGGCGCCCCGCCCGTCGCCACCAGCGACGTGGCTGTGGTGCGCTCCCTGTGGGGCACCCTCTACACCCTCGACCTGGCTACGGGCAAGACGCGCTGGGGCTACAAATTGAGGGAGACCCCAGCCAGCGGCTACTTGCAGGCAGGCGAGATCACCGGCACCGAGCGCGCAGCCACCAGCCGTTCGCTCGCGCGCGGCACCACCGGCGGGCTGCGCACGCCCACGTCGGGTGCCCAGACCGGCCGGGCCGGGAGGAGGGCCGAGGCGAACCTGCAGGTCGCGGCCCTGCCGCAGCCGGCCGCCAGCCCTGAAACCCAGTACTTCCAGGGCCGCAGAGGCACGATGATGAGGCCCACGACCGGCGTCGTCGGGACCCGTCGGGGCACCACAACAGGACCGGGAACGCTGGCCGGCCAAGCGAGGGGTACCGGCGCGGCTGGAACCCTGGGCACAGGCATCCGCGGCGTCACCCAGGACCTCCGCGAACTCGTCAGCCCCGCGCCCATCTACTGGGGGCAGCGACTCTACGTCATCAGCAACGACTACACACTGTGTGCCTTCGGCCCCGAGGGCGCTGATGGCGCACCCCCCCTGGTGCTGGGCGCCCACGTCCAAGTGCCTGGCTCCGACGACTACATGTACGCCTACCAACTGCCGGTCCTCGATGCCAACACTGCGCTCGCGCAGCCGGTGACCCTCAATGGCCAGACGCCCATCTACCTCTCCTTCTATGTTTTCGATGAGGGCTCCGGCCTGGACCCCGACTCCATTCGCTTGACCATGAAAGGCGACGTGGTCAAGACCAAGTTCCGCCCCGACGACGGCACCGTCTGGTTTGTCCTTAAGCACGGCGAGGGCAGGTCACTCTTCGGTCTCGCCGACGCCACCTACGACTTCGTGCTCAGCGCGGCGGACTGGTTCGGCAACACGGTCACCAAGAAGACCGTGCTCAAGGTAGACCACGGGGCGGCACCGCCTTCCGGCGGAGCCGGCGTGCGAGGCATCACCGCTCCCGGCCGCCAGGCGCAGGGCTACGGCACCGTCGGCGCAGGCACCGGTCGGGGGCCGCGGGCCTTCGGCGGAACCCGCGAAGAGAAATAGGTACCAGGAAGAGGGGAGGCTTCCGCATGAGCCTGGGTGCGCTTCTGGCCATACTGGCGCTGTTGGTGGCTCTGGGAGTATGGGTCGTCATCACCAACCCGGTCATGACCAAGTTCACCCTGGCGCCCGGCCTAGCCTGGGACGCGCCCGCCTGGCTGCTCATGCTCGGCGGCTTCGCCGGCGGCGCCTTCCTGATCCTACTCCTGCAGGTCGGCTCTCACACCCGGCGCGAGTCCCCCTCGGGCGAAACTGACACGGCGTGGGCCGCCCTCGAAGAGCGGCTCGACGCCGTAGAGGCCCAGCTGCAATCGCTGGCCGCTGCGCCTGCCAGTTTGCGCGCCCCGGAAGAGAAAGCGCCGTAGTCTCCCGACGACCGCGCTTGACGGGCGAACCGATGGACGAGCAGGACTACTGGCTGGCGCTCAGCAAGACGCGTCTGCCCCCCCGCGTGGTTCTCTCGCTGCTCGAACGGCTAGGCAGCCCAGCCGCCGTCTTTGAGGCGGACCTGGACTCCCTCATGGAGGTGCCCGGGGTGGGCGAGGCCTCGGCGCGGAGACTAGTCGGGCTGCGCAGCACCCTCGATCTGAGCGCGGACAAGCGCACGCTCGAGCGCAACAACATTGAGATGGTGACCTTCTTCGAGGAGCGCTACCCGCGTCACCTGCGCACTATTTACGACCCTCCGCCCATGCTCTTTCTTAGGGGCACACTGCTGCCGCAGGACCAGAGCGCAGTGGCTATGGTCGGCTCACGGCGCACCTCGCCCTATGGCCTTACCATGGCTCGTACGCTGGCCCGCGATCTGGCACGCGCTGGGGTCACCGTGGTAAGCGGCCTCGCGGTCGGCGCCGACGCCGCGGCCCATTGGGGCGCGCTCGAAGCCGGCGGTCGAACCATTGCCTTCGCTGCGTGCGGCATTGACGTGCCCTACCCGCCGGCCAACAAGGAACTGCTCCAGCGCATCCCTAACCAGGGCGCCATCCTGTCCGAGTACCCGTTGGGATCGCCGGCGCTCAAGCAGGTGTTCCACGGCCGCAACCGCCTTATCAGCGGCTCGACCCTGGCCACTGTCGTCATCGAAGCGCCGGAGCGCAGCGGCGCGCTCATCTCCGCCGACCACGCGCTCGAGCAGGGGCGCCAGGTGTTTGTGGTGCCGGGCGACCCCTCCTCGCCCACAGCGAGCGGCAGCAACGCGCTCTTGCGTGAAGGGGCGCTGCCCGTCGAGCGCGCCAGCGACATACTCATGGCTCTGGGGCTGGGCGGCCCGCCCGAGGAGGCGCCCTCCGCGCCCGCCCTCGGCCCGGAGGAAGCGCGCGTCTATTCCCTCCTCGGCGCCAAGCCCCTGTACCCCGACCAGATCATCGAGGCCTCAGGGCTGAGCGCCCAGCAAGTCGGCGCGAACCTGGTGCGGCTCGAACTGAGGGGCCTCGCCAGGCGCCTGCCGGGAGGGGTGTTCGTCCGCGAGTGAGCAGCACTGGCCCTGCCCTCTCAGGCACCTCTGGCCGGGCGCGGTTGAGCCCTGAAGGCCGGGGGGAACGTCGCCGGCGCGTTCCCCTTGAGCCGGCGCTCGGCCTGCCGACTACCCCCAAACTGTGGATAAGTCGGTGGATAACTGGCCTGGATAGCCGAATGTTGGTTGATAACCCCCGTGCGAAGCGCCCGTCGGGGGTTTCGGCCGGTCGTCACAATCTGTCCCCAACCAGGGAAATCCCATCATGATTCTCGAAGTCACCACCATCCTTAAGCGCAACAAAGACGAGTCAAGCCGGCACCTGCTGCTGCTTGGCGGCGACCTGCCGGTGCGCGCCGACGGGGCCTCGGAGCGTCAACTCGTCAACCGGGCCCTGGTGCAGGAGATGAGCGCGCGCGACCCCGCTCTCGCTTCGTTGCCGGAGCAGGAGCAGGTGAAGCGCGCGGAAAGCCTGATCGCGTCGGAGCCGCTCGACAGTCCCTTGCGCCGTCGCCTCGTCCTGCAGGCACTTAAGGAGGTCCAGTCAACCTCGGGGCACGTTCGCCTGGCCCGCCTCATCCGTGCCGGCTACTTCGGCAGCGTCGTTGTCTTCGGCGCCAATGATCTGCTCGAGCAGGCGCTGGCCAGCGAGCGCCTCACGGCCGAGACCGACTACAACCTGATTCTTACCGGTCGCGACAGCGCCCAGCGTGCCAGCGGAGCCCTGACCCAGTCGCTCAAGGCGACCCTCATCAAGGTCTACGGCGACGTCAGCAGAAGCCTGCTGCCGCTCACCGCCGAGGAACGCAGCCGGGCGCTCGATCAGTTGGCCGAGGTGATCGGACCGATCTCGGACTGCCCCCTGATGCTGGTCAACCTCTCCGAGGAGGAAGAGGCGCTGCTGCCTAAGTTGCAGCGTCAGGGGGGGCCCGTCTTCTGGATACACCCCAAGGCGCCCGTCTACGAGCAGTCGCGCTACGAGGAACTCAAGGCCGGCCCCGAGGAGGAGTTCCTCGCGCACGACTTCCGGCCCGAGTTGATGCGGTTCCTCACCGAACGCAACTCGACTCACAACATCGCTACGCGCACCAACGGCCAGTTCGATTACTTCATTGCCCACTTGCACCAGCGCCTGCTGCTGCCCGGCCTGGAGAAGCACATCTCCAGCCTCAAGGGCACTCGGCCGGCGGTGCTCCCCGACGCCCCGTACAAGTTCCTCGTGCCCTTCGAGACCGCGGACGAGTCCATCTTCTGCGGCCGCGACGCCGAGAAGCAGGCCCTAGTGGACCTGATCAAGCTCCACCGCCTGGTCGTGCTTGTGGGCGCCGCTGGCGTCGGCAAGACCTCGCTCATACAAGCCGGCTGCGTCCCCGTGCTCGAGAGCGAGGAGCAGGAGGAGGCGGAGGCCGAGCAGCAGCCCTGGTTCACGGTGGTCACCCGGCCGCTGCTCATCCGCACCGTGCCCGAGCGCGTGCTGTCGCGGCTCGACGGCGAGCAGGCCGACGCGGTGCGACCGTACGCGGACAAGCCCCTCGCCGAGTTCCTGGTCCAGGTGTCCGCGACCACCGGCAGGAAGATCCTGCTCGCCGTGGACACCTGGGAAGAGGTGTGGGCTCAACTCCCGGCCGAGGACCGCGAGGCGACCGTGCAGTGCCTGGCGCAGTGCGCGACCGGCGAGGACACCCCCGTGCACGTCCTCCTCAGCGTGCGCAGCGACTTCTTTGCTCACCTCTGCGACCTGCGCGAGCGCTTGCCGGGCATCTTCGACGCGCCCTTCCACCTCAAGCGACTCACGCGCTCACAGGCCCGCATCGCCATCGCCCGGCCGGCGCGCAAGTTCCACCTCGTGGTTGAGGGCGCGCTCGTGGAGCAGCTACTGGACGCCCTCTACGCCGACGGCGTAGACCCCAGCGAACTGGAGCTAGTGTGCTACCAACTGCTCAATTCCCTCTCGCCCACGGAGCACTTCATATCCCAGACTAAGTACTCGGCGACGGGAGGGGTGCGCGCAATCCTCGACGGCTTCCTCGACGACGCCATCCGGCGCCTCCCTTGGCGCGATCGGCCCGCGGCCATACGCGTCCTGCGCGAAATGGTCGGTCCGCAGCAGGAGCGCCTGGTAGTGACCAGAGAGCGTCTGCTGGAGGCGACGGGCTCACGGCCGCGAATACTCGATCGCCTGCTGTGGCAACTCACGGACGCCGGGCTGATCCGCTCGCTGGTGCCTGATTCCACAGACCAACTCGAATTGACCCACGACCTGGTCACACGCGCCGTGGCGCAGACCATCCCGGCCAAGGAGGAACGGCCCAAACAAGTGCAGGCGCTCCTGGCTCGCGCCTTGCGCGCCTACCAGGAGCACGGCGCGCTGATGTCGGTTGACGAAATGCGCGCCGCGGAGGACGCTGCCCAAGACTTGGAGCTGACTGCCGAGGAGTGGGAAATGATAGCGCGCTCCTGCCTCGCCCTCGACCGGCCGCTCGAACCCTGGCTGTCCCAGATGAGCAACCTGAACGAGCGCCAGTTGCCGCTGCTCGCCGAGTTGCTCGGTTACCAGTCCAAGGAGGTCAGGCGCAAAGCCCTGGCCGAGGCCGAGCGGCTCGCGCGCGCCGGCCTCTCCCGGCAACTGCTCGCCCTGCTGCCTCAGGTGCCGCCCGACAGCCGTCGCGAACTCGAGGAACTGTTACAACACACCGACCGCGAACTGACGCAAGCCCTACGAACGGGCGATGCCGAGGCACGCAAGCAGACCGTCACCGACTTGGCGCGCCTGGGCTCGGAACAGGCGGCCCGCTCCCTGGTCACCGCCCTGGAGGATCAGGATGCGGGCGTGCGCCATGCCGCGGCCAAGGCGCTCGGCTCGGTCGGCGATCAACGCACTTTGCCCGCCCTCATGAGACGCCTGGAAGAGGGCACGCCCGAGGCCCGTTGGGAGATCGCCAGGACCCTGGCCAGCATCGCCTCCCGCCTGCCCGTCTCCACCATCGTCGGCAAGATCGGCGGCGCCGGCAGGGGGCCCCTCAGCAGCCTGTCCACGCTGGTCCCCTCTCCGCTGCAGCCCTTGCTCGGAGGCATTGCCGGCCGTCCCTGGGCGCAGATGATATCCAGTTACGCCGTCGGGCTGGCGCTCGCTCAACGGCGCAACGTGGTTGCGGCGCGGGAGTGGCTGGAGCGCGCCAGCGCGGCTTGCCGCGAAGAAGCAGACCGGCAGGTGGTCGCGCAGGCCCTCGTCGAACTGGGCCGCGTCGAAGCCCGGCTGCGCGAGGGCTACTACCTCTGGCCCTGCTTCCACAAGGACCCGGCTCACTCCGGTTGCTCTCCAGAGGAGGCCAAGCCGCCGCTGCAAGAGCAGTGGGCCGTGAAGTTGAAGGGGCAGGTCTCGTGCGCGCCGGTCGCGGCCTGGGGCGGCGCCTTCGCCGTATCGCGCGCGGGCGAGATGGTGGCGCTGGACGTGCGCTCCGGCAGCCAACTGTGGAAAACCAACGTTCCCAAGACGGAGGCCTCCCCCGCGCTCTCCGGCGACCGTCTGTACCTAGGCTGCGAGAACGGCGCGTTCCTATGCCTCAGCGCGGAGGATGGCCGCGTACTCTGGCAGCAGCAGCAAGACACCTTCCGCGCCTCGCCGGTGGTTGGCGACGATATCGTAGTCGCCGCCTCCTGGACCGGAGAAGTGTACTGCTGGGAGACCAAGGCCGGGCGTCAGCGCTGGCGGCGCCAAGCGGCGGGGCAGGTTCTGGGGTGCCCGGCCCTCGGCAGCGACTTCGTTGTGGTCGGCGACTGGAAAGGCGACCTGACCTGCTTGGGTCTCGACGACGGCCGGGAACGCTGGCGCTTCCAGGCCGGCGGTGAGATCCACGGGTCGGCCGCCCTCGGCGACGACTCCGTTATCATCGCCACCGACGACGGCTTCGCCTATCGGGTGGCTGCCGAAGACGGCCGCCTGCTCTGGCAAACGGCGATCGGCTCACGACTGCGCGCCTCGCCGGCGGTGGCGGCCGACCGCGTGATACTCGGCAGCGGTGACGGCAGCCTGTGCGCCGCCGCCATAGCGGACGGCTCCCTGCTCTGGCGGACGAAAGCCGAAGAGGAGATCTTCTCCTCCCCGGCGATCGCCCACGACATCGTCTACTACGCCTCCCGCGATGGCTCTCTCCGTGCCGCCAGCCTCGCCACGGGCGAGATGCTGTGGCAGATGCAGACCTCCTACGCCGTGCTTGGCTCTCCTGCGGTCGTGGAAGGCGTTGTCGTGGTTCCGCTGCGCTACTCCGAAATCTGCGGCCTGGCCCCCGCCGACCCTGCGGAAGAATCCCCGTAGCCGTGGCCTTCCTTCCCCGCGCGCTCGCCTTCCTTGCGCCGCTCGCGGTGCTCGCGAGCGGCGTGACCGTACCCGCCTCCGCGGCCGCCCCCCCCTACACCCTGGCCTGGCTGCTCGCCGACGGCCAGTGCCCCTTCCCTCTGCCCATTGTCACGGCCGAGGACCCTGTTGAATTGTTCTTGGCGCTGCAGCCCGCACTCCGCGCCCAAGGCAGCCCGCGGGGCCAGATGATTCGACTGAACCCCTCGCCGGAAGAACGATGGCGCTTCACCGAGGGGGCGGGCCCCGTCTCCTACGGAGCCGCCGCGCTGGCCCAGACGCAGAACGGCCCCGTCGTCATCTTCGGCGCCGAGGACGGGGCCATTAGGGCTCTCGGCGCAGCAACCGGCAGCCTGCTCTGGAAATGCCAACTCGCCTCCCCCGTTCGCTCCTCCGTAGCCGTCGCTGACATCAACGCCGATGGCGCTCAGGAGGCGGTCATCGCCTCTACCGATGGCTCAGTCTACGCGCTATCGCTGGCCGGCCAGGTGCTGTGGCGAGCGGCCCTCGGCGGCCCGATCTCTTGCTCCCCCGCTCTGATGGATGTTGACGGCGAGGGCATTCAGGAGGTGTTCCTCGGCTGCGACGACGGCTTCGTCTACTGCGTTTCCGGCAGAGACGGGGCGGTCCGTTGGCGCTTCCTCACCGGCTGGGCGGTGACAGGTTCCCCTCTGGTCGGAGACCTGGAGCGCAAGGGGCGCCACCTGGTGCTCGTGGGCAGCGATGATGGCTACCTGTACTGTCTTGACGCGGTCGCGGGCCACATGCTCTGGCGTTGGCGCACTGGCGCCCCGGTCACCGGCGCCTGCGCCGTCGCCGACGTTGCGGGCGACCAAGCGCTGGAGGTCCTCTTCGGCAGCGACAACCTCTACTGTCTCAGCAGCCAAGGCATGCTTCTCTGGACCCACGAGGACGGCAGACGCTTCGTCACTTCGCCCGTGGTGGCCGACCTAGAAGGCTTCGGCCGCGCCAGCGTCATTGCCGGCAGCGATGACTTGCTGTGCCTGGACGCCTCGACCGGCGAAGAGCGGTGGCAATGGACCTTCCGCGACGAATCCCTGTTCGACCCGTTACTGGTGGATCTGGGCAACGACGGCACGCTGGAGGTCATCGTGAGTTCGACCGACGGCTACCTGTGGTGTTTCACGCCCCTGCCGGGTACCCCCCGCCAGGTGCCGCTTTGGATCAGGTCTCGCGCCAACACGCAGAACACGGGCAACATTCCCGACGGCCTCGCCTACGCCGCCTCCCGTGGCCTAGCGGTCCTGCCCTGGCAGCGCTAGGTAGACGCCCGTCTCATGGGGCGCGAGCCGGACGCGCGCCACGCCACCTGTGGCTTGAATCTCTCGGTTACCCGAGCGTGCCCGCAGCAGCCGGACCCCCCCGAGCGCTTCGCCAAGGTACAGGTCAGCCTCGATTGCGGTGGGTGCCGTGTTGGCCAGCACGAGCCAACTGCTCTGCTCGCCTCTGAAGGCGCCGGCGGTGACGAAGCGGCAACTGGTCGGCACGCTGATTGCCCCCCCCGGCGTGGTCAGCACCGGCGTGAGCGCCCTCATCTCGTCCGCCAGACGCCTCACCTCCCGCCAGAGGGCCTCGCCTCTTGGGCGGTAGGTGAAGAAGAAAACGCCGCACGCGCCCCTAGTCAGCGCCGCGTAAACCATTGCCCGCTCCTGCGGCGCCGGTATCCTTGAACCACTTAATGGTCTGGCAAT
>CAZGSV010000092.1:4258-13548 GCA_964528605.1 uncultured Armatimonadia bacterium | reverse complement strand
GGGTTGCCTTTATCTTGTCCCGGAGCAGATCCTTGTCCCGCATCGGCTGACCCCCACGTTGGCCGCGGCAGCAGTCCGGCCCGCTCCACCACGGTCGGCGTGATACTCTCCCACATCACCGGCATCAAGTGCACGCCGCGCACGCCTTCCACTTCGCGCACCTGCTGGATCAGTTCGACGGCCAGGTTCACTCCCTCGTCCTGCGGCTCGGCCGCCTTCTCCAGCCGGTCAATCTGCTCCTGCGGAATCATCATGCCAGGCACGTCACGGCTGCGCGCCAGTGCCTTGGCGGAACGCACGGGCATGATGCCGGCGATGAGGTAGGCTTTCTCATGTAGGCCGCGGCGACGCACCAGATCCATGAAGCGCTTGAAACGCTCCAGGTCGAAGACGCACTGGGTCTGCACGAACTGCGCGCCCGCCGCGATCTTCTTCTGCAGGCGCATAACGCGGAACTCGAACGGGTCGGCGAAGGGGTTGGCTCCGGCACCCAGGAACGCCTGCGGCCGCGGGCCCTTCATCTCGTCGCCACACTGAAACAGCCCCTGGTCCCGCAGGGCGCGCAGCATCTGGAGCAACTGCACGGAGTCGAGATCGAAGACGTTGGCGCTTTGCGGGTGATTGCCGAAGGACTGGTGGTCGCCCGTAAGGCAGAGGAAGTTCTCGAGGCCGAGCCCCACGGCGCCGAGGAAGTCGCTTTGCAGGCCGATGCGGTTCCGGTCGCGGCAGGTCACTTGCACCACCGGCTCCAGGCCCTGCTGCTTGAGCAACGCGCAGGCGGCGATGCTGGACATGCGCACGATGGCGGTCTGGTTGTCGGTGACGTTGACCGCGTCCACCTGGCCGCGGAAGTAGGTCGCCTTCCTGGTGACGGTTTCGACATCGCAGCCCTGCGGCGGCCCCAGCTCGCCGCAGACGACGAACTCGCCGCGCTCGAGGAGTTCTTGCAGACGGCTCACTTGCGCGCGTCCTCTCTGAGGCGCTTGCGCGGGCCGCCGTCGCGCGCGGCGCGCCAGTCCTTGGCCGCCTGCAGCGCCATCAGTTCGTCCAACCGCCCAAGCGAGACCATGCGGTCATAGATTTGCTGCCAGACGCAGTCGGTCTCCTTGTCAACCTCGCACTTGCCGTCCTGCGAGCCGCCGCAGGGGCCGTTGAGCATCCGCTTGGCGCAGCGGGCCACGGGGCAGAACCCGCCGGTGAGATGAATCACGCAGTCGCCGCAGCCGGCGCACATTTCCATCCACAGGCCGGGCTCGCGCACCTCGCCGAAGAAGGTGGTATTCAGCCCGGGCAGCGTCACCCGCTCCGGAAAGTGGCGCGTCATCGTCTGCGCGCCCACGCTGCAGGCGAGCGAGAGCACGCCATCAGCCCACTCGACTTTCTCGCGCACCTTCTCGCAAAACTCGTCCTCGCACTGCCGCTCGGCGATGGCCTCCTCCACGGTGAGCGGCCGCCCTTCCTTCTCGGCGGCGAGGCGCAGCGCGGAGGCGATGACCGCGACCTCCTTCTCGCCGCCGGCCATGCAGACGGTGACGCAGGAGTTGCAGCCGATGACCGCAAGCCGCTCCAGCCCGCGGGTCATCGTCAGGATCTCTTCCAACGGTTTCTGATTCGCAACGATCATGTTCCAGACCCACCCGATCTCTTCGCGCGCACGCCCGCCGCCACTTCCTGCAGGACCTCGCGGCAGCGGACCGCCGAGGCGGCGGACACCTCGCGACACTCCACCAGCCGCTCCGACAATCCTATGTCCGCGAGCACGCGCCGCACAACCTCGAGCCGCTTGGGCACGCGCGCATTGCCCTCCAGCGATTGGCAACTGCGCTCGTAGCACACCAACGCGAGCACCGCATCCGCGCCGCGCTCGAACGCCTTGAGCACCATCGGCTCGTCAATCGTCCCGCCGCACGGAACCTCGACCAAAACCGTCTGCACGCCGTTCACGCCGCCCTCGCCCAACTCGCGCATGGCGATGGCGCCGGAGCGCTGGCACGCGAAGACCGCAATCTTCACTTCTCCGTTTTCGCCGGACATGGCTATGCGAACGTCACCTGCTCGACCAGCGCGGCGCGTTCATAGCCGCGCAAGGTGATGGCGTGGGAGGGGCAGTCAGCGACGCAGATGCCGCAGCCCTGGCAATCGCTGGGCATTATCTTGGCCGCCTCCGCGCGCTCCTCGATCAGCACCGCGCCGTGCGGGCACGACCGCAGACAGGTGAGGCACAAGGCGCACTTGTCCTCGTCCACCTCGGCCAGCGGCGTCTCCCACACCTCATCGCCGCGCGCCAGCCAGACGGCTATCTGGTGCGCCACCAGCGAGGCCTCCAGCAGCGTCTCCGCAACCGTCATCGGCTGCCGGCACGTGCCCACCGCAAACACGCCCCGCCGATTGGTGCGCCCGGGGCCCATGCGGACATTAGGAGGCTGCAAGAAGCCGTCGGCGCCCATGGTAAGGCCGAGCATTTGCGCAAAGGGCTGCGCCTCGTCAGGCGGCCCGACTTCCTCCGCGACCACAACCAGGTCGCAATGGAGCCTCAACTCCGCCTCCGGTGTGCCGCCGAACGGCTCGCTCGCCAGTATAATGCTGACGCCCTGCGGCTCGACGGCGAACGCCGGCCGCTCAGCGAACTTGAACACCAGCGCGCCGGCGTCGCGCACCTTCCCGTAGAGCGCCTCTAGCCCGGGCGCAGCCACCTTCACGTTGCGGCAAATGAGAATCGCCTGCTTGCTCTGCTCCGCCTGCACGAAGTGAGCGAACGTGAGCGCGGCCTCTCCGACGGCCACGGGCGAGTCGGCGATCAGGTCAGTCACGATGGCGACCGTGTCCGGGAGCGCCGCCCTGCCCTGCTCGACCGCGCCAATGGTGCGCTCGAACTGCGAGAAGGTTTGCACGCGCTCGCCGAGAGGCAGGCCGGCGGCCTCGGCATGGTAGTGAGCCGTGTGGCCGAGGGCGAGCACGATCGCGGAGTAGTCTTGCTGGTCCGCGCCCTGGGCCGTCCGGATGCACGCGGAGAAGTTGCCGGCGAACCCGCTCACCCTCTCGACGCGCGAGCCGAGCAGGAGCCTCCCCCCCCGTTCGTGGAGCGCGCTCAGTCGCTCGGTGAGCATCGTCTCCGGCCGCGGCTGCCACGGTAGCAAGCGAGCGCAATCCGCCGCGCGCCCCCCCGCCCTCTCCCAGCGGTCAACCACTGTCACCGGTACGCCTCGCCGCGCCAACTCCGCCGCCACGCTGAGCCCGCCAAGCCCCGCGCCGACAACGAGCACCGGCTTGGCCTCATCGGGCGCAGCCTCCGCTCTTGCGCCGCCCGCCGCCAGATCCGCGGCCAGCGCCCCAGCCGTTGCGCGCGCCGAGGCCAGCGACTCCGACACCGTGACCGGCCCTGCGCACGAGCCGGCAAGGTAAACGCCTCGCCGCGCCGACCTGCCAACACCCTCATCGGCGCCGATGACGAACCCATGCTCATCGGTCTCCAGGCCCAGCAGCGCCGCGGTCTCCGGAGCCTGCGCGCGGGCGTGCATCCCGTGCGCGAGCACCACCAGGTCAAAGTCCTCGCGCGTGAGACGCCCGCACTCGGGGCTGACGTAGGCTATCGTCAGTCGCTTCGTCGCCGCGGAGCCAAACACTTTGGCGGGCAGGCAGCGGATGCGGCCGATGCCCTCGTTCTCCGCCTCGCGCAGAAACTCGTCGAAGCCGCGCCCTACGGGCTGGAGGTCCATGTAGAAGAGGGTCATGCGCGTGCCGGGAAGTTGGCGGCGAATGAGGCGCGAGAGCCGCACCAGCGAGGCGCAGCAGAAGCGCGAGCAGTAGTTGCGGCCGCGGCTCAGGTCGCGGCTGCCGACGCAGTGTATTAGAGCGATGCGCTCGGGGGGGGCGCCGTCGGCCTTAGCGATCTTGCCGTTGCGCCGGAACTCCTCCTCCACCTGCGCGATGGTGACCACATTGGGGTAGAAGCCGTAGCCGTATTCCCGCTGGCCCGCGGGATCGAAGGGAATGAACCCGCCGGCGAGCACGATCGCCTTCGCATTGATGCTCTCCTCGTTCGGCGAGGCGCCGGGGGGGGACAGGCGCACCGTGAGGCGAAAGTCGCCCGGCTCGCCGTCCAGACGCGCGGGCTCGCAGTGCGTCATCAGGCCCACTCCCGGCGTGCGCTCGAGGGCGGCAAGTTCCTCCAGCCCGAGGCAGATGCCGCACTCGGTGCAGAAGTCGAGCGCCTGGCAGCAGTAGCCGGCGGCGTTGCCACGGGGGCGCTCGTTCCGCTCCAGCAACGTGACCGCCAAGCCTGCACGAGCCAACTCGCGCGCGCAGGCAACGCCTGCCACGCCGGCGCCGATGACAATTGCATCAGTCGTTCGCATAGCGTCCGTTGGGACGTTCGCCCGGCCGCCGGTAGTCGTAGGGGCGAGCCGGTGGCTCGCCCGCCGTAGGAGGGTTCGCCTGCCGACGGCCAACACCTCGCTAGGCCGGGCCCGACGCCCAACTAGCGCGCTACACTAGCCCAGGCGCACCCCCAGCGCAAGAGACCGCCGTTCCCGGCATCGGTCGAGCAGCCCCGCGCGCGTCAGCGGCGGGCGGGAGAGGGGCCAAGGGGTGAGGCGCGGTGAGAAGGGGGCGTTCAGGCTCAGGCACACGATCTCCCGCGCCTTGGTGCCGAGGTAGATGTTGGCAAAGCCCTCTCGGTCGCAGTCGCCGATAGCGCAGGACCCAGGCTGGCCGTCGGCGATTCCGTACGCCCAGCGCCACTTCTCCTCGCCGCTCGGGCTCAGGCAGACGAGATACGCGTCGCGCGTGCCGATGACCATCTCCACTTGTCCGTCGCCGTCCACGTCGCCTATCGCCGGCGCGCCGTCTATCTTCATTCCTATCTGCTGCTCCCACAGCAGCGACCCATCCTCGCGCAGAACATAGACGCCGCCGAGATGGTCGAGGGCCACAATCTCGCGCACGCCGTCGCCGTCGAGGTCGGCGAGCGCCAGCGTGCTGTCGAATGGCCCCTTCGCCTCGAAGCGCCAGAGCAGCGAGCCGTCCTTTTTCAGGCAATAGACGCTGTTGTCGCCGCTGCCAAAGAGAATCTCACGCACGCCGTCGTGGTCGAGGTCAAGGAGCAGTGGCGAGGCGTAGTTGGTGTCGCCGGTCTCGAAGGACCAGAGAAGGGCGCCGCTCCCATTCAGGCAATACACCTTCTTGTCGCTGCACGGCGCGACGATGACCGGCGGCTCACCGGGCGCGAGCGGCCCCGCGCCCACCGCGCACGAGAATGAGTCCTGCCCCACGAAGAGCCAGCGCACCTCGCCCTCAGAGGACACGCAGTAGAGGTGGCCATCTTCTGCGCCGAGGAGAATCTCAAGTTTGCCATCGCCATCCAGATCCACGAGCGTCGGCGAGGCCCACATGATCTCGCCGCCCAACTGCCGCGACCACTTCACCTCGCCATTGGCGGAGAGGCAGTGCAGATTGCGGAAGCGGTCGCCGCAGACGATCTCCAGCGAACCGTTGCCGTCGAGGTCGCCCACCGCGGGGGGGGCCTCGACCACGTCAGGCAGGTCGGTCAGCCAGAGGACCTCGCCCGCGCCGTTGAGGGCCCGCAGCGCGCCGTCGCGCACCGGCTCCAGAATCTCCTCCTTGCCGTCGCCGTTGAGATCAACGAGGGTGATGGAGGCGTAGACCTCGCCACCGACCTTGTGCCGCCAGAGCACCGCCGGCTCCTTCAGCACTCCTGCGCCCTCGCGCCACAGAACCGTCTCGGAGGCCGTGACCGTGGTGTTGGGCGCGCTCGCGGTGGCCTTTGCGGGCGAGACGATCCGCCACCGCACCAGCGCGGGTCCGGCGGCGCCCGTGGAGAATGACAGGCGCCATACCGCACCTCGCCGCTCCGGCTCGACCTCAATGGTGGTCTCGCGTCCGGGCAAGAGACCTGCCGCGGCCGACGCGGCTTGCCCGAGCGGGCCCACCGCGCATTCGGCCGGGGCGTCCGCGGTGACCACCACCCGGATCCGGTCGGCCGTTCCGGGCACATAGAAAAGCGCAGCCGTCTCATCGGCGCACTGCGTCGTCACGGTGCGTGAGGCGTCCCGACTCCACAACGCCGCCTCCGGAGCAACCGTGACCAGGTTCGACAGGCTGCTTACTACGACCGTGTAGGTCTCCTTCGCGACGCCGGGCCACGCCAGCCGCTTAGTTTCCCCGGGCCGGAGCAGCGCGAACTGCTCCATTTCGCCATTCGGGCCATAGAGGGCAATCGGGGCACCGAACCGGTCGTTCTTCGCCACGCTTAAGGTTGCGGCAACCTGCGCCTCCTCGCCCGCTCGCACCCGGAACCACTGCTCAAAGCACCCCGGCTCAAAGGCCGCCCGTCCCGCCGGCTCGGCGGTCGCGGGCGCCACGCGCAGCGGAGGAACCTGAGGTGGAGTCTGCGCCCAGTCTTGCGGCAGCGGCGGCGCAGGATTCAGTCGCGCGCTCTGCGGAGGCATCTGCATGATGGCGGCGTTCGCTTTGGCAATCGCATCCCAATACTCCGCCGTCGTCGCCTTCAACCACATCAGCCGGTCGCTGCCCTGCCTGCGCGCCTGCCGCCAGTCGTCGGTCATGAAACTCGTGGAGAAGATCCAGTAGCCGTGGAAGTTCTCCGCGTCGGCCATCAGGTGCCCCAGCAACGGCAGCGGCGTGAACTGGGTGAAGATGATGCCGGAGGCGTAGACGAAGTTGCCGGTGACGCGCTTGAACATCCCATAGTGCAGCAGCGCCTGAGCCGAGTAGCCGCCCATGTAGCCCGCCTCGGAAAAGACCACCACGGGCATATCCGGCTTGCCCCATGCCCTAGTCACCACGTCTTCCGTGCCCGGCAGGAAGCCCATGAGCAGGTCCGGATTCTCTTTGTGTACCGCCCGCTCCGTCTCGCGAGCGAACGCAGCCCACTCGGAACGCAGGTAATCGAAGTACGCCCCCTGCCCCGCGCGATCACCCTCGGGGCTCGTGATGTAGCCGTGCTCGACCAAGTACTTGTCGCGCTGATCCGGCGGCACGTCCTTGGGCGTCAGCGGGATGCCCTTACTCTTGAGAAACCCGCCGAAGCACAAATCGCAGAAGCAGACGTCGCGCCCGATGCCCCCGATGCCGTCCACGGCGAGCATGCCCGGCGCGCCGGCCTGATTGTAGTACTTCGTCGCGTAAGGCTCGAAGTCAACGGCCACGCCGGCGATGGGCACCTCTTTCGCCAGCCGCGCGAGTCGCACCATGCGCTTGGTGATGACCGCGTCCCAATAGCCGTGGTCCGAGGGACACGGCGCATCCTCGAGCGCCACGCCGAGCCGATGCACCGCGCGGTACGGGCGCGTTTGCAGAAAGGCCGCCTCGTAGCCCAGCCAGCCGATGCCGACGAAGAGACGCAGCCCGCTCTCGCGGGCCACCTTCGCCGCCTCGCAAATGCGCTCGAGCGCCTCGCGGTCCTCCTTGGCCGGGTCCACGTTGAAGTGACTGAGCACCGAGTTCAGCCCGACGCTGCCGAGTTCTCGGTAGTGGTCGGCGTTGAAGGTCACATAGGAGCCGCGGATGCGCTCCTTGGAGATCCACTGGATCGCCGGCCGCCAGTTCGCCACATCGGGGCCGTGGCGCGCGCTCGCGGCAGCATCGGCATACGCCGCCGTCCCGGACAACAAGAGAACACTCAAGGTCAATAGCAGAAGCGCGTTTCTCATGCCGCTCAGGATAATGGCTGCACACCCGGGCGACAAACTCGCGCGCGCGGCCTCCACTTTCCACCGTTTGCCAGCGTCGCCCGGCCGTCGCCGGGCGAGCCAGCGGCTCGCCCCTACACGTCGCGGCGCCTCGGGGCGTCGCTCATGCGGGCCAGGGCCGGACTAGCGCGCTACACTAGCCCAGGCTGGCGGACAACGCAAGAGAGTAGGCCTGGGCCGCGCGAGGCGGAGCCCTCAGTACTGCCACTTCTCCACGTTCCAGGTGTCCCGGTTGAGGACGTAGATGGCTCCGTCCGGGGAGACGGCAACGGCCATTGGATGAGTGGGCACGCCGTCGCCTAGGCCGTAGGGCTCCCAACCGGACAGGAAGCGGCCGGTGCCGTCGAACTTCTGCACGCGGGCGTTTCCCTCCTCCCCCACATAGACGTTCCCAGACGAGTCCACCGCGAGGGCGACCGGCCCATCGAGCTGTCCGTCGCGACTACCTTTGCTGCCCCACGTGAGCACGAAGTTGCCACTCGCATCGAACTTCTCAACGCGGTCGTTTCCAGCGTCGGCCACGTAGACGTTCCCGGAGGAGTCCACCGCGATGCCCGTTGGCCAATCGAACTGGCCGTCCCCGGTACCTTCGCTTCCCCATTTGAGCAGGAAGTTCCCACTCGAGTCGAACTTCTGAACCTGGCTATTGGCGCTGTCCAGTACGTAGACGCTCCCAGAGGGGGCGACCGCGATGTTGTGCGGCCAATCGAACTGCCCCTCGTCGCGGCCCCTGCCGCCCCACTGGAGGAGGAAGTTGCCAGTGGGGTCAAACTTCTGAATGCGGGGGATTTGGCAGTCCGCCACGTAGACGTTGCCAGAGCCGTCCACCGCGATGTCGTCTGCGGAGTGGAACTGCCCGTCGCCGTCGCCGTAAGCGCCCCACTTGAACAGGAAACTTCCAGTTGAGTCGAATTTCTGGACACGGCAGTTCTGAGAGTCCGCCACGTAGAGGTTCCCAGAGCCGTCCACCGCGATGCCGCCTGGGTCACGGAACTCACCGTCGCCGTCGCCGCTACTGCCCCACTTGAGGAGGAAGTTCCCAGTGGAGTCGAACTCTTGAATGCGATGGTTCGAGGTATCCGCCACGTAGACGTTCCCGGAGGAATCCACCGCGATGCCCATTGGGCCATCGAACTGCCCGCCGCCGTCGTCGCGGCCCGCCCACTGGAGCAGGAAGTCCCCCCTCGAATCGAACTTCTGAATGCGGTTGTTGTCAGTGTCCGCCACGCACACGTTCCCCGAGGGATCAACCGCGACGCCGGATGGACTGGAGAACTGGCCCTGGGTGCTGCCTTCGCTTCCCCACTTGAGCAGGAAGTTCCCAGCCGAGTCGAATTTCTGAACACGGCAGTTCTTAGAGTCCGCCACGTAGAGGTTCCCAGAGGAGTCCACCGCGATGCCGCCTGGGTCACCGAACTCGCCGTCGGCGTCGCCGGTACTGCCCCACTTGAGGAGGAAGTTCCCAGTGGAGTCGAACTTCTGAACGCGGTCGTTGCCAGCGTCTACCACGTAGACGTTCCCGGAGGAGTCCACCGCGATGCCCATTGGGAGATAGAACTG
>CAZGSV010000092.1:2568-4158 GCA_964528605.1 uncultured Armatimonadia bacterium | reverse complement strand
CCACGTAGACGTTCCCGGAGGAGTCCACCGCGATGCCCATTGGGAGATAGAACTGCGCGTCGCGGTCGTCGTGGGCGCCCCACTGGAGCAGGAAGTTGCCAGTGGGATCGAACTTCTGAATGCGGTCGTTCCAGGTGTCCGCCACATAGACGTTCCCGGAGGACTGCACCGCGATGCCCATTGGCCAGTCAAACTGGCCCTCTCCAACGCCTTCGCTTCCCCACTTGAGCAAGAAGTTCCCACTCGAGTCGAACTTCTGAACACGATAGTTAAAAGTGTCGGCCACGTAGAAGTTGCCTGCCGCGTCCGCGGCAACACCGGAGGGCCTCTCAAAGCGCCCACCCGCCGTTGCATCGCTTCCCCACTTGAGCACGAACGCGGGGACTGCGCTAGGCGCGCCTCCCTGCCCACAAGCCGGCACTGGCACCCACAGCACCACCGCAGCCACCAGAACGCCCGCGGCGAGCGCGGCCACCGTCCCGCGCACCCTCAAGGCAACACTCACCCTCAGCACGGCACTCTACCCCCTTTCTTGCGACGCAGCAGAGGCACGCCGCACCCCAGAACATGAGCACTCTAGCACCTGCCCGTTCTGCGTCAAATCACGGAGGTATTTCCGCTGAGCCCGCGCCACGAAAGGCAGGGGTTCGAATACTTCTCTAAGCGAGGCAACCGCGCACTTGGCGCCTCTGTCCGTGGCGCGGGGGTCTCGGCGACGTTGGCACGAGTTGCCGAGGGGCATAGAATCGGCACGCTAGGCAAGAGACCTGCCGGCGCGTGCGGCAGAGGAGAAACGGAGGGAGGAAGGATGGCTGCAAGGCTCGCTATCGAAGGTGGCGAGAAAGTGCGGAAGGAGCCGTTTCCGCCCTGGCCGCACTTCTGGCCCGAGGACATCGAGGCGGCCATGCAGCCGCTCAAGGAGGGCAAGCCCAACTACTGGACCGGCCCGCGCGGGCTCGAGTTCCAGAAGCGCTTCGCCGAGTACTGCGGC
This sequence comes from uncultured Armatimonadia bacterium, assembly GCA_964528605.1. Lineage (GTDB taxonomy): Bacteria > Armatimonadota > Zipacnadia > CAZGSV01 > CAZGSV01 > CAZGSV01. Next base: position 3,167 of record CAZGSV010000092.1, on the reverse strand, counting down.
TCCAAGTACGGCATCGCGGTGAACAGCGGCACGAGCGCACTGCACGTCGCGCTGGCGGCGGCGCAGATCGGCCCTGGCGACGAGGTCATCACCCCCTCCTACACCTTCATCGCCTCCGCCATGTGCGTCCTCCAGCAGAACGCCGTCCCCGTCTTCGCGGACTCTGACCTCAAGACGCACACCATCTCGCCCGACTCCATCCGCCAAGTCATCACCGAGCGCACCCGCGCCATCATCCCCGTGCACCTCTACGGCCATCCCGCGGAGATGGACGAGATCATGGCCATCGCCAAAGAGCACAACCTGATTGTCATCGAGGACTGCGCGCAGGCGCACGGCGCGCGCTACCGGGGTCAGGTCGTCGGCTCCATCGGCCACCTCGGCGCCTTCAGTTTCTGCCAGGACAAGATCTTCACCACCGGCGGCGAGGGCGGCATGGTGACCACGAGCGATCCCGAGATGGCGGAGCGCGCGCGCAGTTTCAAGGACCACGGCTACTGGGAGGAGGAGCGCCGCGGGCTGCTGGAGATGGAGGCCCTCTACCTCTACATTCACCACGCCCTCGGCTTCAACTTCCGCATGACCGAGATGCAGTCGGC
>CAZGSV010000092.1:0-2468 GCA_964528605.1 uncultured Armatimonadia bacterium | reverse complement strand
ATCGGCGACTGGCCGGAGAACTACCTCGAGCAGGTGTTTCAGGAGAAGGTGGGCTACGGGAAGACGAAGTGCCCATTCGAGTGCCCGTGGAACCGGCAGCCGGCGGACTATGCGCGTGTCGTGTGCGAGAACGCGCGCCGGCTGGGCAAGCGGACGATCAAGTTGCAGGTGCACCCGACGCTGGAGTTGTCGGATATGGAGGACGTGGCGGCGATAGTGCGGAAGGTGGCGGAGGCGTACACGGCCTGAACCCGCGGCGCCGCGCCGAAGTGGGGGGCCGCATCTTACCCGTCCGCCTCAGGCGCGATGCGGCCCGCGACGCCCCCGGGCGTCGGGCACAGACGCTCCCGGCCTCGGGCGGGGCGGACCTCGCCACGGCCGAGTCCCTACGCTCCGAGGCGAGCCTCCGGCACTATTTTCCAGCACGCGGCGCGGGGTGCGCGACAGGACTACCAACAAGTGAGGACAGCAAATGCCGCTTGAAATCTCCGAGGACATCGTCAGTCTCGCGTATCAGAGCCTAGGCTATTTCGTGGTGGAAGGACGCGCCGTAGGGCGTCAGGAGATTGATCTCCTAGCAATGCGACTAGGAGTCAACGGGGAGGTGGACGAGCGCCTCCACATCGAGGTCACCATCAGCACTAGGCCCATTGGTGTCCTCAGAGATCAGTCCACGCTGCGAGACGCCGAACGGGATCCTGCCGCAAGCGCCAGCGCGTGGGCGGACAAGAAGTTCCGCCATCCGAGCGTGGTCGAAGCCGTCGAGTCTGCCTTCGGCCGGAGGGCGCACCGGCGGGTGCTGGTGCACGGGCGGCTGAAGGATCCCTCCCAACTCCAAGTTCTCAGGGACGAGGGGATTGAGTGTGTCCCCGTGGGGGATTTGGTGAGCAGGGCACTGAAGTCTGGGACAACCAACCGGCTTCGACGCGCGGTGGAGATCGCTGCTTTCCTGGCTGCAGGCAGCGAGGCAAGCGCCGAATGACGCGCGGCCGCGCGGCCACCTATGTGTGTCTCTTGCCGTGCGCCACCCCAGCCGTGTCGCAGGCGGGAGCCTGCTCCTACAGGCGGGCGAGTCAGCGACTCGCCCCTACGGCTCGACGCCAAAGGCGTCGCGGGCCGGATAGGATCGGGCCCCTGCGGGAGGGCCAGGCGGCCCTCCCCTACGAATGGGCGAGGCGGAGGCGCTTGAGGGATTTCATGACGGGGTTGTCGCCGCGGCCGAAGTAGTCGAGGAGGCGGACGTACTCTTTGTAGATGCGGTCGTACACTTTCGCCGCCTCGGCGTTGGGGAGGAACGCGCGCTCACGCACGCCGCCCATCTTGGCAATGGCCTCGGTCATGCTGTCGTAGCCGCCGCGCTCCTTGCCGGCGGCCACGCTGCCGAAGATCGCCGCTCCCGCGGCGGAGGCCTGCGTCGAGCGCGCCACTCGCATCGGCAAGTCGGTCACGTCGGCGTAGATCTGCATCAGCAGTTCGTTCTGCACCAGCCCGCCGCAGGCATAGAGTTCGTTGACCGGCACGCCGAACTTGCGATAGGTCTCGATAATGAGCCGGGTGCCGAAGGCCGTGGCCTCGATGAGCGCGCGATAGATGTCCTCGGGGCGCGTCTGCAAGGTGCAGCCGAGCAGCAGGCCGCTCAAGTCGGCGTCCACGAGAGGCGTGCGGTTGCCGTTCCACCAGTCGAGCGCGAGCAGGCCGTGCTCGCCGGGGCGCTGGGCGCGCGCCTTGTCGGCGAGAATCTCGTGGATGCTCACGCCCTTGGCGGCGGCCTCTTGCGCGTATTCGGCGGGCACCGAATTGTTGACGAACCAGGCGAAAATGTCGCCCACGGCCACCTGTCCCGCCTCATAGCCGTAGAAGCCGGGCAGAATGCCGTCCGCGACCACGCCGGAGATGCCCTCGACCAGGTGCTTCTTGCGCGTGAGCACCATGTGGCAGGTGGAGGTGCCCATTATCATCAGCATCTGCCCTTCGTCGGCGATGGTGGCGGCGGGGACGGCGGCGTGGGCGTCAATGATGCCGACCGCGACCGGTATGCCGGGCACGAGGCCCGTCTTCGCAGCCACCGCCTCGGTCAGCACGCCCGCGCGCGAGGCCATCGGATGGATGTCGCGCTTCATCTTCTCATCCACGACGTTGCGCATCTTCGGGTGCAGCGCGGCGAAGTAGTCCGGGCTGGGGAAGCCCTCCTCCTTGTCCCACATTGCCTTGTAGCCGGCGGTGCAGGCGCTGCGGCGCTCCTCACCCGTTAGGCGGAGCACCGCCCAGTCGGCGCCCTCGATGAAGCGGTCGGTCGCGTCATAGACCTCGGGTGCCTCGTTGAGTATCTGGAGCACCTTGGGGAAGAACCACTCGGAGGAGATGATGCCTCCGTAGCGCGCCAGGAAGGGCTCCTTGCGCTCGCGCGCCAACTGGTTGATGCGATCCGCTTCCGGCTGCGCCGCGTGGTGCTTCCACAACTTCACGTA
>CAZGSV010000091.1:0-13564 GCA_964528605.1 uncultured Armatimonadia bacterium | reverse complement strand
GACGGGCGCCCCGTGCCCTCCTTCTCGACGCGTTCCGAGCGCACCAGCCCCCCCCGAGCGGCGTAGTCGCCCGCCCCGGTCATCAGCAGCCCCTTGCCGGTCTTCGGGCCCACGAACTCCAGGCGGGCATAGACCGAGACCTCATCCTGGTACCACTCCTCGAAGGTCCAGATGGTCCGGGTCTTGGTCTTACCTCCTTCGGTCTCTTTGATCTGCCTGCTGCTGACGTCAACCCAGTAGCGCCGGCGGCCGCTGCACTCGATCACTCGCAAGCGCGCGATCACCTCAGCCGCGCCCGTGTGCGCTACGCGGCTGACGTCAATCCCCCCGTGCTGGGCAGCCATCCCGCGCAGCCCCTCGAGCACGCCCTCCGCCAGCCGGCCGCTTGCCCCCCCCTGCGGCCCCTCAAAGCGAATGACCTGCACTCCGCGCAGGTCCAACAGTTCCCGGCGCGCCTCGCCCAACGCCCGGCGACTGGCGAAATCGGTGATGGCGCGCTGGAGCACGTCCGCCGTGGGCGCCACAATCACTATCCCCAGCGCCCCCCCGCCTCGGTCCCATTCCTTGAACGCTACCTCGTTGCTCGCCACCCCCTCCAGGTCCAGGGGTATCTCCCGGCGCAGAGCCTCCGGCACCTCGCCGAGGCGGGTGCGATCAACGAGCACAACGAGCACACGCCCTTGCTGCGCCGCCAGCGCCCGCTCCGGATTGCTCGTCGGCGCCCAGACGTAGTCGGCAGCCGAGTCCTCTGCCACGAACGTCTTGGCCAGGTCCTCCAGCCCGGTGCCGACGATGGCGTAGCGAGTCACGAAACGGTAGCGCGGGCGCTCGGGGAGCCGATCCAGCCCCGCCACCCGGTTCACCTCGTCCGCCAGCCAACCCTGATCCGGCGCGCTGATGAGCACCGCCCACTTTCCTTTCGCGCCTTCTCGTTGCTTCGCGAACGTCGCTATGCAGTTGCCCGCGATGGGCCAGTGGAATCCATACATGTTCTCCACGCCGGAGTAGGGCCGGCTGCGGTCCAGTACCAGAACCAGGTGCGCGTTCAGCCGCTGCAGCGACTCCCAGTGGGCCACGGTGTAGGCCCAGTCGTGATAGGTGATGGGGCCCAGCAGTTGCGTGGTGAGCGGCGTGGTCACCGCGGGCCCGGCGTTGGACACCACCAAGGCGCGCCCTCCAAGTTCCTTTCCGATGCGCGCGGCGGCCGCTACGGGAGTTCCGACCAAGATCACTAGGGCAAGGCTCAGGCTGGCAATCTTACGCATAAGTTCCGCTTCCCCCAGACTGCGGAATAGTCTAACATAGATGCAGCCTATAGGCTCTAGCGGAAGGGGACTGCGAAGATGCGCGTCTTGGTTGTCCTAGCGGCGTTCTTTTTGGCGGCTTTTGTGATCGGGTGCGGCGCCTCCGTGACCACGGACCAAGAGGTCCAGACCAGCGCAGGGAGCATGACTGTTGACCCGGCGGCTTCCACCGACGGCGGGACGGACGGCTACGTCTACATCCCCACCATGTCGCCGGCGGGGCGCCAGGCCTCGGCCATCATCTCCGCCGAACCGACGCCGCCCGAGGGCTACCAGGCTGCTGCGGGGGTGCTGGTCTCCTGCGCCCCACTCGCCGGCGGGCAATCCCGTCAGGCGTTGACGACCACGACTGACGCCTATGGTTACTTCCTGTTCATTGACCTCACGGCGGGCACTTACATGATTTCCGTCACCGGCGCGACGCCCGTGAACGTCACTGTCGTCGCCGGCTCGCTGACTCATCCGGACGGCGAGCAGAGCGTTCTGCCCCCGGGCTTCCGCGCCATCTTCGTGGACCTGAGCGTCATGGAGTCTTGGCCACAACTGCGCGAGATGCTCAAGGACGTCAACTGGATACAGGTGGGCTTTACCTCCGACAACCCGAACGCGACTGCCCTCGCCTTCAATCTCTATATGGGCGACGTGCCTCAGGGCGAGATCGTCGCCGGCCCCCGCAATGCGGCGCTCATCCAAGAGCTGAGCCTGCCCACCGAGTCGCACACCTTCAACCTTGGGGACATCAACATATCCATGACGCAGCAGATCAAGGACCTGGTCTTCGGCGGGCGCTTCTGGCTCTACGGTTGGGTTGAGCCTGCGCCCACCTCGCCAGTCATCATCTCGAACATCCAGGTGCGGCTCAGCCTCAAGATCGGGCAGGACATTCTGTAGCCCGACAGCGCTGTAGTGCGCAGCGTTCGCATCTTGCCGCAAGAGGGGCTCACGCTCCTCTTGCTGCGCGTACCAAGTTAGGCGGCGCGCCCCCCCCGGCGAGGCCTCACGGGGATTACGGCCCTGTTGTCGCACGCCCTCCTGAGGCGGGCACGCCGAGGGGCATCGCGGCCCTCCTTCGGCGGGTAAACAAGAATGCCGCTTCTACAAAAGAGCGGGCGCCTGGCACAGGCCTTCAACCCCTGCTCGTAGGGGACGGCCGGGCGGCCGTCCCCTACGCGTGGGTCCCAACGTTGTGTCGGGGCTGTAGCGTCGGCCTTTATGCCCGACCTCGTGCGCATGGCCCGCCTGAGGTGGGCCTGACGCTACAACCCAAAGCGCGGGTTGGGAGCGTTTTCAACAGAGCGGGTTTACCCCGGACGCACCTTCCGTCGGGTCTAAAGCCCAACGCTACAACCCGATGCCGGGGCAGGCCCTCTCAAGGCCCAGCCCCTGACGCACGCCCTGCGCTGCCGGACCAGTCCGCCCCTCGGGCCCATCCTGTCACCTGCCGTGCTATACTTCGATGTCGTAAAGGGGTGAGGCGACCATGGCCGAGATCCTTATCGCAATGGTGGGCGCGGCCACGGCCATGTGGTACGGCGTGCTGTTCGTGCTGTGGGCGCGGCGAAAGCGCACCACCTGGGCCAAGGGAGCAGGGGCGTGGTGGGACCGGGGGTATTGGCTGGCTGTCCTCTGGCTGCTTGGCGCGTTCTGGTGGCAGGTGCTCTGGCACGACTTCCGGGTCCTGCCGGAGCCTCCCGCCGTCCTGTGGCACTACGCCTGCATGTCCGGTTTGTGCGGCCTCATCTGGCTGCGGCTGGCCGCACCACGACATGGGCCGGCCGACAGCCCGACGGGCGCCGCCGGGCACGGGGAGATGCATCCCGTTCGTAGGGCGAACGGCTCAAAACTCTAGGTTCGACCGCGGCGGCAACCGGGCCAGGCTCATCGGGCACAAAGCCGTGCCTGCGGCGACTCCTCTAAGGAGAGCGTGAACCCCGCCGCTACAACCTGATGCCACGGCACCCCGTGCCGTAACTCAAGCCTTTGCGTCTGACGCGGTGGCGGCGCGGCGACCTGAGCACCTGCATCAAGGCTTCTGCCTTGAGCTACGTACGGCGTGGCGAGGGGCCCACGGCGTCGGTGCTCCTCGGCCGCATCTTGGTGTAGACTCTCCCGGCTCACACTGAGAGAGGAGACTGGATGTTGAGGACCGGGCTCGCCCTCGTCCTGCTCGCGCTATTGCTGGCCTCGCCGGCCTTCCCCTACGAACTCCAGCCGGATGACTACCTCCAACTCGTGCGGCGGCAGGCGGACACGCTGATAGACAAATGCCGCGACAACGTCGGCCCGCGCCACACCGCCTTCGTGCCGCAGATGATTGACCTGCGCACGGTCGCCATGCCCGCGCAGCGCACGCCGGACGAATGGGCCGCCGAGATGGCCACCTGGGGCGGCGCCAACTACCGCGACTGGGACAAGTTCCACCGCTCCCAAGGCGACAACGCCGGAACCGCCAACCTCGCCCGCGACTGCGACATACTGCGGAGTTGGTGGCGCCTGAGCGAGATCACCGGCGACCCCAAGTACTCTCAGGCCGCCGACGCCTACCTGCGCGACTTCCTGGCCTACTGCATCGCACCCAACACCGGCCTCTTCGGCTGGGGCGCGCACGTGGGCTACGACCTCGAGCAGGATCAACTCGTCGGCGACGCGCACGAGATGGAGCGGCAGGTGCCGCCCTACGAGCGCCTGTACGCGATGAGCCCGCAGGCGGTCGTGGGCGAGGCCGAGGCCGTCTACCAGGGGCACTTTCAGGACAAGGAGCGGATGGGGTTCAACCGCCACGCCTATCTGAGCAGCGGCAACGCGGGCACCGAGTCGGGCTCGTTCCTCGAGTATGCCGTGGGCAAGATCTACCTGTGGGCCACCGCCTATCGCCTGAGCGGTGATCCGCGCTTCCTCGACTACCTGCGCCGCTTCGCCATCTCGCTCGCGGGCCACACCACCGAGCAGGACGTGCGGTTGCCGTACATGTGGTGGGGGGAACGCAAGGCCGGCAAGAAAGGCAACGACTTCCAGCGCGATCGCGCCGGGCTGGTGAATCTGGCGCTGCGCGCGGTGGAGCAAACGCCGGAGCCCTGGGTGCTCGCGGAGATGCTGAACCATCTGGAAACGTGGTATGAGCGCAACCCGAACTGGGAGCAGGGCGCCTGGCAGCCGGACTACTCGGAACTCAACTGGGGCGGCGACTCCGCGCTGCTCGCCTACCGGCTGACGGCCGACCCCAAGTACTTGCAGTGGGCCCTCGGCTTTGGCGAGCGCTTCAGGCAAGTGCCGCGGCCCACCAGAATGATGGCCTACATGCCCGCGGTGAACATCCGCTTCTTCGTCGAACTCTACCGCGCCACCGGCGACGGCAAGTGGCTGGAGCAGGCGCGCGAGGTCGCCGACCTGGCCGTGCTCTTCTACGATGGCCGCAGCAATCTCTTCGCCGGCACCATCGGCGTCTCGCGGCCGCTCTACTACGACGCCGCGCAGGGCACGGGGCTGCTCGCGCAGAGCCTGCTGGAGTTGTATCAGGCCTGCACCGGCCCCGCGCCCGACCCGGCCGCCTACTGCCTGCGCAAACAGCCACTTCAGCGGCCGACGATAGCCTTGCAGCCGAGTCGCATGCGCCAGGCGAGCACGGAGCCGATAGTGATGTCGGCGAGGATCGCGGCGAAGGGACCGATCACGCGGCCGAAATTGCAGTACCTTATTGATGACAAGGTGGGCTACTCCGTCGGGCAGCCCACGATCAACGGCAACGAGTACACCTTCACCCTCCCCCCCCTAGGCTCAGGCTTTGAGGGCGGCGAACTCTCGCTCTCGGTAACGGCCGGCATCGGCGACGATGCCCTGGCCTGGAACTACTCCCCCTGGCGGCAGATTCAGGTCTTTCCGCGCGCGCTCGTCGAGGCTTCGGCCGAGGGCCAAGGGACCGAGGGCGGCTGGGCTCGCATCTCCGGGCAAGGCACGTTTGACATGATCCGCACCGACTTCCTGCCCGATCAGGTAAGCGCGCCCGCTCTGCCGGGCCTAGTGACCACCGGCGAGTACTGGACGCTGATCCCGACCACCAACAGTGCCGCTCTCAGCGAGTTGGGCATGCGCCCCTCCCCGGCAAGTAGGCGACAGATGGTAATCCCGGCGCTCGCGCTGGCGCACTGGAACGGCAGCGGCTGGGACCCCAAGCCCACGCAGCCCGGCGACGGCGGCCTGCTGGTCACGCGCGAGGCCGCCCCCGGCGTGTGGACGGTCGCTGGCCTCAGCCGGCTCCTTTGGTCTTCGGGCTTGCCCGAGGGGAGCCTCGGACAGGCGGTCGCCGACCTCAACGGCGACGGGCGCTTGGAGATCGTCTCCCCCCCCGGCAACTCGGGCTGGGCCGTCTTGGCCTGCATAGACGGCGCTGACAACCAGATGTGGCTGGTGCCGCCGACGGTCTTCCCACCGAATCAGTCGGAGCGGCTGGCCTCTCCCTTGATAGCCGATCTCGACGGCGACGGGAGATATGAGATCGTGACCGGCGGCCAGAACGGCGGCATCCTCGCCTTCAACGCCACAGGCGAGATGCTTTGGAAAGTGAAGATCGAGGGTGGCGGCATCTGGCTGCCGCCCGCGGCCGCGGACCTGGACAGCGACGGCAGACTCGAGGTTGCCATGCCGGTGGAGAACATCGGCCTGGTCGTCCTGCGCGGAGACGGGAGCATCATGTGGCGCGCGGACCTGAAGGAAGGCGACACCTCCATCCCGCTGATTCATGAGGTGGACGCCTCCTCGCCCGGCCCCGAAATCTTGCTCACCACCTCCGAGGGCCGCTACTATGTCTTCTCCGCCGCCGGCAAGCAATTGTGTCGACTGCCTCTGAGCGGAGGCGGCGGGGGGGGCGTGGCGGTCGCCGACCTGGACAGCGACGGCGTCCAAGAGACCGTGCTCACCACCAACACGGACGAAGTGCTCTGCCTGCGCGCCAGTGAGGTCGTGTGGCGGGTGAAGCGCACCCCCAAGGACGCCGGCGTGGCCGGCCTGCACTACTGCGCGGCGGCCGACCTGAACGGCGATGGCATGCGCGAGGTCGTCGTGGGCGCGGAGGACGGCACCGTGCTCTGCTACGATCACCAGGGCAGCCTGCTCTGGACCTACGACCTGGGCGAGGGGCGCGCCTTCGGCACCTTCGCCCTGGCTGACTTCGACAACGACGGCGTGTGCGACGTGCTCGCGCAGTCCACCAGCCACCTGATGGCCGCCCTCAACGGGCGCGGCGAGCCGCTCTGGACCTTCTACCAGGGTGACGGCGGCGGCTTCTACTATGCAGTGCTGGCTGACTTCAACCAGGATGGCCTGTTGGAGGTCTACGCGAGCACCCCGGGGCGCGCGTACATGCTGCGAACGGAGGCGAAGTGCAAGCCGGGCGCGGCGCCCTGGCCGACGCTGCAAGGCGACAATATGCGCGACCCGGTGCGGTAGTGAGCGGGGGAGGCTGCGAGGTGGCGTGGGCGGTTCTCCCGGTCTGCGACCGGGCGGGCGGATTAAGAATCCGCCCCTACGCCACGCAGCACCACCAGCCTGCCGTCCTCGTCCACCAGGCTGAGCCCCTCCGCTCGCACCCAGGGCAGCGGCCGGTCGCTCGCTAGCCTCGGACTCCCAGTCGCCGCAGGTGGGTCACCGAGCGGCGCAGCGGCCCCAACTCCACGAACGGCTCGTTGCTGGCGTAACCCTCGTAGGCGCTCTCGGTGAGCAACCGATAGGCCTCGGCCAACGGCGACTCTCCCTCGCCCGCCGGCACCGCCATCATCGGCCGCACCGGGAAGTCCCAATGCCTGAAGCGCGGGTGCCGCTCAATCATCTCCGGCGTCGCCAGCGCCACGTCCTTCAGGTGGCAATAGGCGATGTAGGGGCGCAGGTCGGGGAACGCGGCGATGGGGTCGTCGCCGACGCCGTAGTAGTTCGCCGGGTCGTAGGTATGGCGCAGCCAGGGCGAGTCGAAGTGCCGCAAGATGCGCAGCACGTGGGCCGCGCGCGCGCAAGCGTTGCCGGGCGAGACGTCAATCTGATTCTCCAGCATCAGCGGCACCCGCGCCGCCTCCGCCGCGCGCACGCAAGGCTCCATGCGCTCGAGGTAGCGCGCCACCGCCTGCTGGTTGTCCTCCAGGTCGCTCGCACCCGAGTACGAGTTGACGCGGCCGATGCCCAACTCGGCGGCCAGATGAATGGCGGCGATGAGGGACTGCTGTGCTTCCCGGGCGTCCTCGCCCTTGTTGATCGGATACTGCGTGCTCAGGGCGATGACCTCCACGCCGTGGTCGCGCAGCCACTGCTGCCCCTGCTGGGGCCTGCGCCCCCCCTGCGTGAGCGCGGCGGCGACGGCCTCGACGTTGCGCACCTCCACCGCATTGAGCAACTCCGCGATCTGCTCCAGCGGCGTTTCCGGCCAGCCGCCAAAGGAAACGCTAAGGATCATCGCCATCATTCCTTTCGCTATCGCTCGCCCGGCCCGCGCGCTCCTCGCCCTGCTCGAACAGCGCGCGCTGCGTGGGCAACGCGGGAGGCACGAACGGCTCACTCAGTTGGGCCAAAGCCTCGTCGAGGGCGTCCAGTGACTCTATCGCTATCGCGCCCAACTCGCTCATCAGAATCTCCGTGCCCTCGGCCTCCGGCTTCTCCTCGCGCCAGCGTACCGCGAACAAGTGGCGCCCATACTCCACGCAGCGCCGTGCGGTCACGTGCGACCCGCCCCGGGCCCGCGCCTCGACCACTATCACCCCCAGCGACAGCCCCGCCTGCACCCGGTTGCGCAGCATGAAGCGCGCCGTCGCTGGCGTCTGGTAGGGATGGAACTCGGAGAGGGTCGCCCCCTGCTCCTGGATGCGCGGCGCCAACTCGGTGTTCTCCTTGGGAGAGGGATTGAGCACCCCGCTCCCCAGGACCGCCAGCGTCCGGCCCCCCCCTTCGAGCGCCCCCAGGTGCGCCAGCGTGTCCACGCCCAGCGCCATCCCGCTCACCACCGTGTAACCCCTCTCGGCCAGCGCGCGCCCCAGGTCGTACGCCGTCTTTTCCCCCGCCTCGGTGGGACTGCGCGTCCCCACCACCGCCAGCGCTTGCCGGTCCTCCGGGCGCAACCCGCCCAGCACGTAAAGCACGCCGGGCCCATCGGGCAGGCCGCGCAGATTCTGCGGATAGGCGTCGTCGTCCTCGGTCACTATGGTCACGCCTTGTGCCTGCCAGTCGTAGAGGAGTTCCTCTATCTGCGCCTCGTGCGCCCGCTGCCGCTCGAGGGTCTTCCACTGCTGGCTGGTGAGCAGGTCGGTGCCGCGCAACTCCTCCAGGCGCGAGTAGATTTGCTCCACCCCGCCCAGCATCTGCACCATCCTGCGTATGCGACGCGGCCCCAGGCTGCTGACAAGACTCAGGGCCACCCAGGCGACGCGCGGGGTCATTCGCTCACTTCCTGACGCCGGCCAAAGCCGCCACAGTCGGCCGCGATCTTACCCACCCGTGTGCCCGAAGCCGCGTGCGCCCCTCTCCGTCCCCTCCACATTGCCCTCCTGCAAGCGGGCCCGCGCCACAGGCGCTATCACCAACTGCGCTATGCGGTCGCCGCGTTGCACCACCGCCTGCTCCCGCCCGAGATTGATCAGTATCACCTTCACCTCGCCGCGGTAGTCGCAGTCTATCGTCCCCGGCGTGTTGAGCACGGTGAGCCCCTGCTTGACCGCCAGCCCGCTGCGCGGCCGCACCTGCGCCTCGCAGCCCGGCGGCACGGCTATCCTGATTCCCGTCGCGATCAGTTGCCGCTCTCCCGGGCCTAGGCTCACGGGTTCGGTTACGCACGCCGCCAGGTCCATCCCTGAAGCCCCCTCGCTCATGTAGCAGGGGAGAGGCAGGTCGTTCCCCTCCAACCGCTCAACGACCACCGTAACCTCGGCGCGCGCCCGCGGTCCCGCTCCCTCCTTCATCGCTTGCCGCCCTCCCCCCCCTCGTCCTGCTCCAGGCGGCGGGAGATGGCTACGCGCGAAACCTTGATGCGCACGTTGTCCGCCACTTGCAGCGTCACCACCGCGTCCTCCACCCGCGTCACAGTGCCGTGGATGCCGCCGGTGGTGACCACCTTGTCCCCCACCTGCAGCGACTCCACCAAGTTCATGTGCTCCTTCTCTTTCTTGCGCTGCGGATGGATGAGCAGCACGTACATGAGCACGATCAGGACTATCCACAGCCCCGCGGCGCTCAGAAGGTTCTCCGTGCCCATCTCGCCAACCCCCTAGGGGATCTCTATCATCATCTTCACGCCCGCCCCCGTCGCGGCCAGTTCATACGCCTCCACTACCCGCTCCAGAGGGAACGTGTGCGTCACCAGCGACTTCACGTCCACCGCGCCGCGCGCGCACAGGCTGACCGCGGTCGCAAAGGTGTTCGCATAGCGGAAGAGGCCGCGCACCTGCAACTCACTCTGTATGATGCGGGCCACGTTCACCGGGAAGGCCGGCTCGGGCGCGATGCCCACTAGAACCACCGTGCCGCCGGGCCGCACCGCCTCAATCGCCTGCCGCGTGCTCTCTTCCGTGCCGGCGGCCTCGATAACAATGTCCGGGCCTTGCCTTCCCAGCTCCTGCCGTAGTCGCTCGACCACGTCGCCGGAAGCCTCTATCGTCGCGTCGGCGCCCAGCGCCGGCGCGCGCTCCAGGCGTTCGCTCCGGATGTCCGTCACGGCGACCCTGTCCGCCCCAAAGGCGCAGCACACCTGCAAGCACATCAGCCCTATCGGCCCCGCGCCCAGAATCGCCACCGTACGCCCCGGCGCCACTTCCCCTCGCCGCCCCACCGCCACTCCCGTCGCCAGCGGCTCCATCAGAGCCCCCTCCAGCAGCGACATCCCCTCGGGCAGCCGGAAGACAAAGTCCTGCGGCATGACCACATACTCGGTCAGCGAGCCGTCCACCGGCGGCGTGGCCCAAAAGACGATGTCGGGGCACAGGTTGTAGCGGCCGCCGTGGCAATGCTCGCACCTGCGGCAGGGCACGCCCGGCTCCATCGCCACCTTGGTCCCCATTACCAGCCCCTTGACCTCCGCGCCCACCTCCATGACCTCGCCGGAGCACTCGTGGCCCAGTATCATCGGGCTTTCCACCACGCAGCCACCCACGCGCCCGCGGGTGTAGTAGTGCACGTCCGAGCCGCAGACGCCCACCCAGCGCACCCTCACCAGCACCTCGTCCGGAGCGGTGATCTTGGGCTCCGGCACCTCCTCCAGCCGCAGGTCACGAATGCCGTGCAGAACCGCTGCTTTCATCGCTCGCTCCCGACCGGTCCCCAACCTACCACGAACCGCCGCCGGCGCAAAGTGCCCGCGCGCCGCGCTCCTTTACACGCCCAGGCGCGCTCGCTATCCTCTGCCCTGCCTGCAGGAGCGGAAGGCGAGTGGCCATGGCACAGTTCACTCTCATCCCAGCGATAGACCTGAGCGAGGGCAAGTGCGTGCGGCTCACGCGCGGCGCCTTTGCCGACAAGACCATCTACTCGGAAAGGCCCGCCGCCATCGCCAAGCAGTGGGAGAGCAAAGGCGCCCAGTGGCTCCACATCGTGGACCTCGACGGCGCCCGCGCCGGCGAGCCGCGCAATGCCGGCGCCATCCGCAAGATCCTCCAAACCGTGAGCATTCCCGCTCAGGTCGCGGGGGGGCTGCGCCGTGTGGAGAACGTGGAGGCTGCCCTGGGCGCCGGTGCCGCCAGAGTGGTGCTGGGCACCGGCGCGCTGCTGGACCCCGCCTTCCTAGACGAGTGCATCAACCGCTTCGACGACGCGGTGGTGGTGAGCATTGACGCCCGCGGCGACAGAGTCGCCCTCTCCGGCTGGACACAGATGAGCATGCTGGAGCCAACCCAACTGGCCCGGGAACTGGAGCAGCGCCGCTGCCCCCGGCTCATCTTCACCGACATCAACCGCGACGGCACGCTCAGCGGCCCCAACCTCGAAGCCCTGTCCTCCATCGCCGCCGCAGTGCGCACCCCCGTCATCGCCTCCGGCGGCGTCTCCTCCCTCGCCGACATCCGCGCCCTCGCCGCGCTCGCGCCGCTCGGTGTCGAGGGCGTCATCCTGGGCAAGTCCCTCTACGAAGGCAAAGTGGACCTCATCAAAGCGCTGGAGGCCCTTGGTGCTGGCTAAACGCATCATCCCTTGCCTCGACATCATGGAGGGGCGCGTGGTCAAGGGCTTCAAGTTCCTCGACCACCGCGACGCCGGCGACCCCGTCGAACAAGCGCTCGAGTACGACCGCCAGGGCGCCGACGAAGTGGTCTTCTACGACATCACCGCCTCCTACGAGAAGCGCGGCCTCGTGCTCGACCTCGTCTCGCGCGTCGCCGACCAGGTCTTCATCCCCCTCACCGTTGGCGGCGGCCTCCGCTCCGTGGAGGACATCCGCGACAGCCTGCGCGCCGGCGCCGACAAGGTCTCTATCAACACTGCCGCCCACCTCAATCCCGACCTCATCCGCCAAGGCGCGGAGGTCTTCGGCTCGCAGTGCATCGTCGTCGCCGTGGACGCCAAGCGCAACTACCGCCCCCGGTCCCCGAAGCGCGGTGAGCGCGAAGGAGACCACGACGACTTGTGGTGGGAGATCTACCTGAACGGCGGGCGCACGCCCACGGGAATGGACGCGCTGGAAGTGCTGCGCCGCGCCGAGGAACTGGGCGCGGGCGAGTTTGTGCTCAACAGCATGGACGCCGACGGCGCCAAGATGGGCTACGATATCGAACTCACGCGCCGGGTGGCGGAGTCCTCCAACCTCCCCGTGGTCGCCTCCGGGGGGGCAGGCACCCTCGAGCACACCTACGAAGTCGTCGCCGAGGGCAAGGCCGACGCCGTGCTCGCCGCCTCCGTCTTCCACTTCCGCGACTACACCGTGCGCGACATCAAACAGTACCTCCGCGACCGCGGGGTGCCGGTGAGGTTGTAGAGTAGGGGGGACGGCGTGCCGCCCCCGCGGTAGCGTCCGGGTTTAGCCCGCACGCAGGCGCACCGTCCACATCCTCGGGCGCAAAGCCCGACGCTACAGCCGTGGGGCACGGCGGCGCGGTGACTCCATCAGGGCCAAAGCCTTGAGTTATCAGGGTCGTCCGCCCTGACGGACGGAGGTAGGGGCGTATTGCCATACGCCCCTACAGGCCGGTAGGCTGTGTACGTGCCGGACAATTCCGTTAGGGTGAGTAGAGTGATAGAGAACCTGAAGTTCGACGAGAAGGGCCTTATCCCCGCCATCGCTCAGGACTGCGAAACCGGCGAGGTCCTGATGGTCGCCTACATGAACGCGGAGTCGCTCCGCCGCACGCTCGCGACCGGCCTGGCGACCTACTGGAGCCGCTCGCGCCAGGAATACTGGGTCAAGGGCGAGACCTCCGGCCACTTGCAGCACGTGAAGGAGATCTATGTTGACTGCGACGGCGACGCCATCCTGCTCAAGGTCGAGCAGATCGGCGCCGCCTGCCACACCGGCTACCGCACCTGCTTCTACCGCCGCGTCACCAAAGAGGGCGGGTTAGAGACCGTCGGCGAACCTATTGTCCCCCCCGGCTAACCACCCACCTCCCCGGCGCCAACTTGTAGGGGCGAGCCGCCTGGCTTGCCCGCCCCGCCTCCAGAGACTGAAGGAGGGCTCGCCCGACGCTGGGCGGGGGCGTAGGGGCGCATCGCAATACGCCCCTACCTGGGCGAAGCCGCGCTACTCGAAATCCACGAAGCGGCTGAGTTTGCGACGGCGCGAGGGATGCCGCAGTTTCTTGAGCGCCTTGGCCTCGATCTGGCGGATGCGCTCGCGCGTGACGTTGAAGATCTGCCCGACCTCCTCCAACGTCCGCTGGTGCCCGTCTATCAGCCCGAAGCGCAACTCCACTATCTGCCGCTCGCGGTCCGGCAGCGTCGCCAGCACGTGGTTCAACTGCTCGCGCAGCACGCTGTCCGCGGCCGCCTCCACCGGCGAGCGCACGTTCTGGTCCTCGATGAAGTCGGCCATGTGCGTGGTCTCGTCGTCGCGGCCCGGCACCGGCATGTCCAGCGAGAGCGGCTCCGGCGAGATGCGCATGATCTCCTGCACCCGGTCCGCCGGCAGGCCCACGCGCGCGGCCACCTCGTCCGGAGTCGGCTCGCGCCCGAGCTCTTGCAGCAGGTCGCGCTTCGCCTTGGTGATCTTGTTGATGGTCTCCACCATGTGCACCGGCAGCCGGATGACGCGCCCCTGGTCGGCGATGGCGCGCGTGATCGCCTGGCGGATCCACCAGGTGGCGTAGGTG
>CAZGSV010000090.1:0-13669 GCA_964528605.1 uncultured Armatimonadia bacterium | reverse complement strand
CATTGGCACGCACGCTTCCCGCACGCGCCAGCAACAGGAGCACCAGCACTAACATTAGCACGCGCGAGATTGATCGGCGCATTGGCAGGGAATGGAGGCACACTTGGGGCAGCCCCGGGTGTACTTTTGGATGGCGTCTTCCATTTGGATGCCGCACTGGGTGGCGATGGTGGTGAGCCAGGCAGCGACGTCGGCGAATTCCTCGGCCATGGCCTCTCGGTCGCCGCGGCGGAGGGCGCGGGAGAGTTCACCCACTTCCTCGACGAGCCAGGCGAGGTTGACGCCGACCGGACGGGCGTGGTCCTTGGCGCCGTAGATGTCCTCAATGAGCGCTTGAAACTCGGAGAAAGTCATCGCACGAGCCTCCACATGCGCGGGCCGGTGACCCGCGCGCAGGTACCCTGTGCGCTGGCGCGGGTGTCCGATCCCTGTGCGGCCCTTCGCTCTCGACCGGCCGCCGGGGCAGCCTGCGGCGATTATCAATGGTGGTGGCCGGGGTGGGGGCTGTCAAATGGCGTCGGAGACGCTCTCTCGAGAAGGTGCTCTTGGGCTGAAAGTGCTCACCGCGTTCGCACGGCAATGTGGCGCCCCCCGCCGCTGGCGGGGTGTGGTGCCTGAGGCAGACCCTGCCAACGGCGGGGCCGGGCGCAGAACGTCGGGCAGAGACGCCGGACGCTACACCGCCGGCGGTTCGCGGTCCGCCGTTTTCAACAGACGACATCGGAGAGGCGCTTGGGGAATGTCACGGAGGGCCGGGTCGTGGATTAGGCCATTTTTGGGCTATGGCATGGTGATTTTGCTGGATAAACTCGGAGCGCAGCGACGGGGCGAGAGCCGCGGGAAAGAAGATTCCAGGAAGAAATCGCGTGCCAGGGGGCTGGTAAATTGGCTAGGCTTGGGGTATACTCTGTGCACGCTTGCGCAAAGCGATCCGTGTTGGGGCATCGTTTACTCCTTGATAGGGGCCGTGGCCGCATTTTCTGTTGCGTGAGGATGCTGGGCGGATTCGTTGTCTTTGTCCCGGAACGTGCAGTCCTGGCTGGGCCCAGGGCTGGTTTTGTTTGTACCCCCTTTCTTCCGCCTGTGCCCGGGTCTGTGCGCTAGACCGCGGGCCGGCTCATAGCGCCTGAAGCGAGGTGTCCGCTCTTGACCGCTAGCGATTATCTGTCCACTGCACAGGTAGTGCACTCCGCCATGGGTGACGGCAGCCTGATAGAGACGCAACTGAAGTCCTATCAGTGGTTCCTCACCGAGGGGCTGCGCGAGTTGTTCTCCAAGTTCTCGCCGATCGAGGACTTCGGCGGCAAGGCTTACCTCGAGTTCGGCGACCACCGCATCGGCGCGCCCAAGCGAGGCATTGAGGAGTGTCGCGAGACGGAGACCACCTACGAGGTGCCTCTGTTCGTGAACGCCCGCTTGGTTGACCGGACGACGCAAGAGGTGAAGGAGTCCGAGATCTACCTGGGCGACATTCCCTACATGACGGAGAAGGGCACGTTCCTGATCAACGGCGCGGAGCGGGTGGTGGTGAGCCAGTTGGCCCGGTCGCCGGGGGTTTACTTCCGGGCTCAGATGGACGTGTCCGGCCGCGATCTGCATTCCGCTCAGGTGATACCGGACCACGGCAACTGGGTGGAGTTTGAGTCGGACTCGAACAACGTGGTGTGGTGTCGCGTGGGACAGGGGCGCAAGTTTGCCGCCACGCTGCTGATGAAGGCGCTGTCTCACTATGAGGATCTGGTAGATCCGGCGGCCCGCTGCGTGAGCAACGCGGATGTGCTGATGCACTTCGGCAAGCGGGAAACGCTAGAGGCGCCCCCCCCGGAGCAACTGGTGGGCAAGCGCGCGCTGCTGGACATTGTGGACCCGGAGACGAAGGAATCGGTGGTCAGCAGGTTGCAGCGCATAGACGCGGAGACGGCCAAGCGTTTGGTGCGCTTGAACCTGGGGCAGATCGAGGTGCTGAGCGTGCCGCGCTGCGTGGATGTGACCGTCGAAGAGGACGCGGTGGAGGACACCATCCACGCGGTGCTGGAGTTGTTCCGCCGCATCAAGATGTCGGAGGCGCCCAACCGCGACACGGCGGTCAAGATCGTGCACTCTTACTTCTTCGATGAGAAGCGCTACGACCTGACCCGAGTCGGGCGCTACAAGATGAACCGGAAGTTGGGCCTCAGCATCCCCTTGGAGATGGGCTTGCTGACCAAGGAGGACATCGCAGCCGTTCTCTCCTACGTGGCCATGCTCGACGAGGGGGTGGGAGAGGTGGACGAGATTGACCACTTGGGCAACAAGCGGGTGCGGGCGGTGGGCGAACTGCTGCTGCAGCAGGTCCGCATCGGCATGAGCCGGGTGGAGAAGATCGCGCGCGAGCGCATGAGCACGCTCGACCCGGAGAAGATCGTGCCCAGTTCGGTGATCAACTTCAAGCCTCTACAGGCGGCCATTCGCTCCTTCTTCGGCAGCGGGCAACTGTCGCAGTTCATGGACGAGGTCAACCCGCTGGCCGAGTTGACGCACAAGCGGCGCCTGAGCGCGCTCGGTCCTGGCGGCCTGAGCCGGCGCAGCGCGAAACTGGAAGTCCGGGACGTGCACCACTCCCACTACGGCCGAATCTGCCCCATCGAGACGCCGGAGGGGCAGAACGTGGGCCTGATCGGCTACTTGGCGCTGATGGCCAAGGTGGACGAGTTCGGGTTCATCCAAACGCCCTATCGGCGGGTGGTGAGCGGCCGAGTCAGCGATGAGGCGGTCTACCTCACGCCCACCGATGAGGCCGACTATCACATCGCGCCAGCGGACACGCCGCTGGACCAGAAGGGCAACATCATGGGTGAGCGGGCGGTGGTGCGTTACCGGGGGCAGTTCCCGGCGGTGCTGCCCGAGCAGGTGCAACTGATGGACGTGAGCGCCCAGCAGTTGTTCAGCATCGCCGCCACCATGATCCCGTTCTTGGAGAACGACGACCCGACGCGGGGGCTGATGGGCGCCAACATGCAGAGGCAAGCCGTGCCGCTGTTGCGCCCCAGGCGGGCGGCGGTGCGCACGGGCACGGAGGAGATCGCGGCGCGCGACTCGGGCGCGGTGGTGCTTTGCCGCCGGTCGGGGATCGTGAGCGCGGCGACGGCGGAGAGGATAGTGGCGGACGCCACGCTGAGCGCGTTGGAGGGCGCGGTGGTGGACAAGGACATCGTGGAGCCGCGCACGCGGAACGTGCTCGCCGAGGCGGGGCAGAGCATCAACGCCCGTCAGGCGCGGCGGATCGCGCGCTCCGGCGTGAGCACCGTGAGGGTGAACGGGCAAGAACTGGCGCTGCCGGTGCATGACCTCTATCTGCTCGACAACTTCCGCAGAACCAACTACAGCACGTGCGCTCACCAGCGGCCTGTGGTCAAGGAGGGCGACCGCGTGGTGAGGGGGCAGGTGCTCGCCGATGGCGCCAGCACCGAGGGCGGGCTGCTGGCCTTGGGCCGGGACGTGTGTGTCGCTTACATGCTGTGGCACGGCTACAATTACGAAGACGCGGTCGTGATCAGCGATCGTTTGGTCAAGGAAGACATCCTCACCTCCGTCCATCTTGACCGCTACGAGACGCAGGCGCGGGAGACGAAGGTGGGGCCGGAGGAGATCACGCGGGACATCCCCTCGGTGGGCGAGGAGGCGCTGCGCAACCTGGACGAGGACGGCGTGGTCTACGTCGGCGCCGAAGTAGGGTCGGGCGACATTCTGGTGGGCAAGATAGCGCCCAAGGGGCCGTCGGAACTGTCCGCGGAGGAGAAACTCATCGTAGCCATCTTCAGCAAGAAGGCCGAGGAGATGCGCGACGTCTCGCTGCAGATGCCGTACAGCGACCACGGCAAGGTCATCCGGGTGCGCTCCTTCTCGCGCCTGATGAAGCGCTGTCCCTCGTGCGAGTACACGCTGGACGACACCGGCCGGGTGGAGACGGTGGCCTGCCCGCGCTGTCACACGAAGATGGAGCAGATCATTAACGAGAACTTGCAGCCGGGCGTCTCCAAGCTGGTGCGGGTGTTCGTCGCCCAGAAGCGGAAGGTCATGGTGGGCGACAAACTCGCCGGGCGCCACGGGAACAAGGGTGTCATCTCCAAGATCGTCCCCGAGGAGGACATGCCCTTCCTGGCGGACGGCACGCCGGTGGACATCGTGCTTAACCCGCTGAGCGTGCCCTCGCGGATGAACGTGGGGCAGATTCTGGAGACCCACCTTGGGCTGGTGTCCCGCTACCTCAAGCGCGAGTTCGTGTCGCCGGTTTTCGAGTCCATGTCCGAGGAGGAGATCTTCGCCCTGCTGGGTGAGGTGGCGGCGCTGCTGCGTTGCCGTGCCATCCGCGCGTTGGCGGGCGAGGAACTGGGCCTGATCGAGACCAAGGAGGGGAAGAGCGAGGAGCCCGACCCAGAGTTGCTGCTGGCGCAAGTCGAGGAGGCCTTGGAGGAGAAGTCGGCGGAGGAGTTGGAGCGGGCGGCCGAGTATGTGGGCCAGACCTTCGACGAAGAGACCGCCCGCAGCCGCAAGGTGAAGGCGCTCAGCGAGAGGATCAGGCAACTGTCGTGGAAGCGCGCCGGGTTGGACGAAGCGAGCGGCCGGATGACCCTATACGACGGTTCCACGGGCCTGCCCATCAACCAACCGGTGGTGGTGGGCTGGGCGCAATTGCTCAAGCTCATCCACTTGGTGGAAGACAAGATTCACGCTCGTTCTACCGGCCCGTACTCGTTGGTGACGCAGCAGCCGCTGGGCGGCAAGGCGCAGATGGGCGGTCAGCGCTTCGGAGAGATGGAGGTCTGGGCACTGGAGGCTTACGGCGCCGCCCACTGCCTGCAAGAGATGCTGACCGTGAAGTCGGACGACGTCGAGGGGCGGGTCAAGACCTACGAGGCAATGGTCAAGGGTGAGAACATCGGCGAACCGGGGGTACCGGAGTCGTTCATCGTGCTGGTGAAGGAGTTGCAGAGCCTGGGACTGGACATCACCGTGGGCTCCGGCGATGGGCCGATAGAGTTCCAAGAAGTTGAGGAAGAAACCGTGCACACGGTGCCCTTCTAGAGGCGCGAGAACGGGAGGCGTTGATGGCGGAAGCACAGAATATCCGCTCCATTAGGATCGGGCTGGCGTCGCCGCAGCAGATTCTCTCCTGGTCCAGCGGCGAGGTGCGCAAGCCGGAAACCATCAACTACCGCACCTACAAGCCGGAGCGCGACGGGCTTTTCTGCGAGCGCATTTTCGGCCCCACTAAGGACTGGGAGTGTCACTGCGGGCGCTACAAGCGGATAAAGTACAAGGGCATCATCTGCGACAAGTGCGGGGTGCAAGTGACGCGGTCGCAGGTGCGCCGGCGGCGCATGGGGCACATCACGCTGGCCTCGCCGGTGGTGCACATCTGGTACCTGAAGGCGGTGCCCAGCCCGGTCGGGCTGTTGCTGGACATGCCGCCGAAGGCGCTGGAGGAGATCACCTACTTTGCCTCCTACGTGGTCACGAAACTCGACCGGCGGCGCATCCTGACGCTGCATCGCGAGTTCGAGCGCACGGTGGAGGAGCAGATAGAGCAGGTACGCCAGGAGCGCGATCGCCGCAAGGAATTGAACCGGCGCGATTTCGAGGAGCAAGTTGCGGCTGCGCCCGACCTCTCCGAGGAGGCGCGTCAGGCGCTGGAGTCGCAGTTAGAGGCTAAGAACGAGGAAGAGGACGCCGCCTGCGCGGCTCGCGAGGCCGACCTGCGCCAGACGCCGGAGTTGCTCAAGTCCCTGCAGCGCAAGGGCCTGATCAAAGAGGTCCCGTACCGCAACATCATGCACTTGCTGGAGCGCACCGGCCAACGGCTCGAGGAGGACTTGAGCGAGGTGGTGCAGGCCGCCCCTGGGGCGGAGGCGCTCAAGATCCTGCTGCAGGAGATCAACCTGGAGGAACTGGCGCGGGAACTGCATCAGGAGATCGAGCAGAGCAAGAGCAGCGGCGCGAAACTGCAGAGGGCGGTCAAGCGTCTTTCGGTGGCGAACTGGTTCCGCGTGTCGCGCAACCGGCCGGAGTGGATGATCCTGGACGTGCTGCCGGTGCTGCCGCCGGACTTGAGGCCCATGGTGCAACTCGACGGGGGGCGGTTTGCCACCTCCGACGTCAACGACCTCTACCGCCGCGTCATCAACCGCAACAACCGGCTGAAGCGCATCACTGAGATCCGGGCTCCGGAATCCATCATCAACCACGAGCGGCGTCTGCTGCAGGAGGCAGTGGACGCGCTGGTGGACAACAGCCGGCGCCGTCGCCCGGTGACGGGTCCCAACAAGAGGCAACTGAAGTCTCTCACCGATATGCTCAAGGGCAAGGAGGGGCGCTTCCGCAAGAACCTACTGGGCAAACGCGTGGACTACTCCGGGCGTTCGGTGATCGTTATCGGCCCGGAGTTGAAGTTGTATCAGTGCGGCCTGCCACGGGAGATGGCGCTGGAATTGTTCAAGCCGATGGTGATCCGGCGTCTCTACGAGCAGGACGCGACGCGCAGCATCAAGAAGACCAAGCGCATGGTGGAGCGGCTGGACCCGGAGGTGTGGGATGCGCTGGAGGAAGTCGTCGAGGGGCACCCGGTGCTGCTCAACCGGCCTCCGACGCTGCACCGCCTCGGCATCCAGGCCTTCATACCCAAACTGATTGACGGCAAGGCCATTCAGGTGCACCCGCTGATCTGCCACGCCTTCAACGCGGACTTTGACGGCGACCAGATGGCGGTGCACGTTCCGCTGTCCGTCTACGCGCAGGCCGAGGCTTTGCTGTTGATGCTCTCGACGCGCAATCTCTTCAAGCCGGCGGACGGCAGCCCCATTGTGGCGCCTCTCTACGACATCGTTCTCGGCTGCTCGTACTTGACGCTGCACTCGCTCTCCGAGGAGGAGGAGCCGCAGTACCGGTTCGGCACCATACAGGAACTGCTGCTGGCGTATCAGGAGCGCAACCTGGACCTACACATGCCGGTGGCGGTGCGCGTATGGGAGGCGGACGCCTCGCTGGAGGAAGGCGAACTGCATGTTTCCGGCAGCCTGCGGGTGCGCGATCAGGCGGTGGCCTTGGCGGAGGCGGGCGCGCTCACCAACCCGCAGGAGATAGTGCTGGACTTGGCCGAGATCGCGGCGCAAGCGGCTGCGAGCAGGGAGGCGGAGAACGCAGCCCCAGGCGGAGGAGGCGGCGTCCAGCCGAGCGGCGATGGCGGCAACGGGCGGCCGGAACGGGAGCAGCCGGCGGCAGAGGAGGAGCCTGCCGAGGGCCCCCTGGCACCGCTGCGCGCCGTGGTGGCGCAGGCGCAGGCGGAGGGTCTGTGCCCGGTGGAGGGCAAGTTGCAGGTGTCGCTCCGGCGCCGGGTGGAGAAGACCACTATCGGGCGGGCGTTGTTCAACAGTCATCTGCCTGCTTGCTTCCGGGACTACCAGGCGTGGGTGGATAAGAAGTCGCTGGCCAAACTGGCGCGGGACACGCACAAGCATTTTGGGGCCGACCGCATGGTGGAGTTGCTGGAGAGCGTCAAGGAGCTAGGCTTCTACTACGCCACCATGGGCGGCATCAGCCTGTCGCTGCAGGACATGGAGATTCCGCCCGAGCGGCCCGCGATTCTCGACGAAACGCAGCGGCAGGTTGACCGCGTCAACGGCCAGTGGCGCCGCGGCCTGATAACCTCCGGCGAGCGCGAGCAGAGGGTTTGCGACCTGTGGCGACAGGCGCGCGACCAGGTGGCGCAGGCCATCCTCGACCACGTGAACCCGTTCAACCCGCTGGACCTGATGGTGTCGTCGGGGTCGCGCGGTAGCATGTGGCAGGTGTGCCAGTTGGCGGGCATGCGCGGCCTTATGTCTGACCCCTTCGGCCGCCTGATCGAGGACTTGCCGGTGAAGAGCAATTTCCGCGAGGGCCTGAAGGTGCTGGAGTACTTCGTGAGCACGCACGGCACGCGCAAGGGCCTAGCGGACACCGCGCTGCGTACTGCCGACGCCGGCTATCTCACGCGGAAGTTGGTGGACGTGGCGCAGGAGATCATCGTCCGGGAGGAAGACTGCGGCACCAGCGACGGCATCATCGCGCGGCCCATCTTCGAGGATCGGCTGGTGTGCACCGTGTGCGGGCGCGAGGACCTGCACCGCCGCGGCAACTGCTTCTACTGCGGCGAGCCGCTGCCTCCGGCCAACGACCAGGTAATAGAGGGCTTGCGGGAGCGGCTCGTGGGGCGCGTGGCGGGCGAGCGGGTGGTGGCCCCGGAGACCGGCGAGGTTCTGGTAGAGCCTGGGGTCGAGATGACCGAAGAGATGGCCGACCGCGTAGTCGCGACCGACATCCGCGAAGTGAAGATTCGTTCCGCCTTGACGTGCCGCACGCACCGTGGGCTGTGCCGCAAGTGCTACGGCCGCGACCTGGCCTCGCACAAGACGGTGGAGTTGGGGGAGGCGGTCGGAGTCATCGCGGCCCAATCCATCGGCGAGCCGGGCACGCAGATCACCATGCGGACTTTCCACGTGGGCGGCATTGCCTCGCGGTACATGACCGGCGTGGCGGACGTGCGCAAGCGCCGCCAGGAGAACCTGCGGCAGTTGCACGAGGACATCGAGAAGGGCCTGGTGGGCCTGGGCTCGACCGGCGGCAAGGAGAAGACCAAGGCTATCCAAGACGTTCTCAAGTTGCTGGAGGACGCGGTGGACGGCATCCTGCGGGTGCAGGAGTTGCTGGAGGCGCGCCGGCCCAAGGGGCAGGCCATCGTTACCGAAGTGGATGGCGTGGTTGACCGCATAGACACGGAGATTCTGCGGCGCGTGGTTGTTGCCAGCGAGCAGGTTGCCGCGCAGGCCCGCGGACAGCAGATGGTCGAGGCCATCGTGGACCCACAGAAGCGCAAGGTGCTGGTGGAAGAGGGAGTAGTCTCGCTGGACCGGATCGCTACCAAGCACGGGGGCCGACTGCCCTACGTCACCATCCACAAAGCGTATCTGGTGCCCTACCGTGGTTACCTCGAGGTGGAGCGAGGCATGCGCGTGCAGGCGGGTGACCGCTTGACCCAGGGTCCGCTAGACCCGGACGAACTGCTGGCCATGAAGGGCATTCGCGCGGTGCAGGAGTACCTGTTGCAGGAAGTGCAGCTGGTGTACCGCAGCCAGGCGGCGACGGACATCAACGACAAGCACATCGAGACCATCATCTCGCAGATGTTCCGCAAGCGGCGCGTGGAGGAGCCCGGCGACACCGAGTTTCTTCCGGGCCAACTGGTGGAACTGAGCGAACTGGAAGAGGAAAACCGTCGGGTCACCAAGGCGCGCAAGCAGCCGGCGACCTACTCGCCGGTGATTCTGGGCATCACCGAGGCCTCCCTGGCCACTGAGTCCTTCCTGGCGGCCGCTTCCTTCCAGAAGACCACCAAGGTGTTGACGGAGGCGGCGATTCAGGGTAAAGAGGACCCGCTCTTCGGGTTGAAGGAGAACGTCATCATTGGGCGCCTGATACCTGCGGGCACAGGCTTTGTGACCCACGCTCACACCAAGGTGCTGGCGCCCAGCGAGCCCGAGGAGGAGCAGTTGGTGGGGCCGTTGCCCGAGTTGGAGGAGGAAGAGGAACTGATTGATGAGGAGGGGTTCCTGTCCGGCGCGTGATCCCCATTCCCCCAACGCTCTGTTCCTCCCCGCCCTACACACTTCGCCCCAGGGACAGAGCATAGCGCCGCAGGAATAAGGTTCCCGTCCGCCCCGGGGACCCTCCCCTCCTCTCTTGTCGCGGGGCTCCGCTGAGGCGGAGCCCCGCTCTTTTTCTGCCCGGCGCTCGCCTTTGGGCAGGGGCTCAGGCCCATACCCCGCACCACACTTGCCCGTCGGTACCAAACGGTGTATTAGCCTTCGGAAGCGAGAACGCGCCCGGCCCCGGGGCCGCTGCGAAGGGGACGAAGGTTATTGCCGACGCATAGGCCTTTCACTTACGTAATAGACTACGGCGGCTACAACGGGCACCTGGCAAACCCCGACCGGCTGCTCGCCGACGTGAAGGTCGCCCCGCCCTACCTACTTCACCTCGGCCACGACACGCCGCTGCCCAACACCTTCGGCACCTTCGAGGTGCGCGAGGGCGACCGACTGGTGCGCTACGGCCCCAAGCAGGCCCTGCAGAGGACGAAGGCCATAGCCCGCATGTTACAGCGCTTCCGCAAGGCGGGAGTGCAGGTCATCATCCCGTACATCTGCAATCAGACGATCGCGGGCGACCCGGAGAAGCGCCTCGGCATCTGGGAGTTCTACGACCATTGGGATGAATACCGCGATATGGGCCTGGGGCCGCGGCCGGACGCGGACCCGAGCCAGTGGCTTGCCCGCGAGCGCAACGGGCGGCCGCACTTCAACTATGAGATGCGGCACGAGGGCTTCCTGCGCTTCGGCATCTTGCGCTGGGCTCCTTGCTGCAACAACCCCTACTACAACCAGTGGCAGCGCGCGGTCGTCAGTCGGATCGCTCGTGTGGGTTACGACGGCGTCTTCGTGGACAACTGCAACCTCAACTGCTACTGCGAGCACTGCCAGGGCAAGTTCCGCGAATGCCTGCGGCAGCGGTATTCGCCGGAAGCGCTGCAAGGGCAGTTCGGCGCCGGCGACGTCAACGAGTTGGCCTTAGCGCACCGGGGCAGCCGCTTCGAGTATGTGAAGCAGGCGCGCACGTTTCGCGAGTTCCTGCGCGAGCGGCTCGCGGACGAGGAACTGGTGCGGTGGTTCGGCACCGCCGACCTGGACAAGGCTAACATCGAGGAAGCCGGCAACGGCTGGCTTTGGGGGCGCGCGCGCGAGTATCGCAAGTGGATGGAGCAGCGGTATTCGCCCGGACAACTCGAGGAGCTGCTGGGGACCGCCGACCTCTCCGGCTGGGGCGTGCGCGACGAGCCGGAGCGCCTGCTGTGGGCGGAAACCAAGAGGTTCTGGGCGCAGAGCGTGTGCGAGAATCTTCAGTTGGTGAAGCGCGTGGGCCGGGAAGAGAGGGACCACTTCATCGTGGTGCCCAACTGGGGCGAGATGGAGAACCTGGACTCTACTGAGTTCCGCGAGGAGATAGCCCACGACATTGCCGCTTGGGCGCCCGGGATGGACCTGATGATGCTCGAGGAGGGGAACCTGGCGGGCAAGGTGGACCGAGGCCTGTACTTGGACCACATCCTGCAGCACAAGTACGCTCTCGCCCTGGGCGTGAACGCCGCGGTGCTGCCTTACGGGAGAGTGCACGAGGGCAATGCGGAGTTGATGCACGCGCAGGCGGTCGCCAACGGGGGGGGCGCCTACATACAGGTTGGAGCCGGGCTGCCGGAGATACGCCGGCGTTACGGCGACTTCTTCGCCAAGCACGCGGCGCTGCTCGAGGGCGCCGAGCCTTATGCACAGGTGTGGGTCGCCTGTCTGATGGACGAGTTGCACCTCGAGAACCGGGCGCATCTCGACTGGGTTTACCGCCTCACGCGCTATCTGGCGGAGCAGCACGCGCTCTTTGACATCGTCACGGAGCGGCAGTTGACGGCGGAGGGGCTGAGCGGAATCCCGGCGCTGCTGCTGGCCGAGGCGCACTATCTCTCGGACGCGCAGGCGGAGGCGCTGGAGGCTTACACTAGCGGCGGAGGGGTGCTGGTGATGGCGGGGCAGGTGGGCACGCACGATGAGAAGGGGCAACGCCGTTCGCGGTCGGTCGCCACTGTGCTCGCCGAGGCCGGCGCAGGGCGCTGCTTTGTCGAGCCCACGCCCGAGACGCTCATCGGGGCGTATCGCGTCAGCCGGGAGGACGCGCTTGAATTCGCCAACTACGAGGAGTCCAGCATCAACGTCCCCTCGGGCCGCGTCGGTCTGGTGTACGAACTCGATCGCATGATTGGCGTGGACCGTTACACGCGGCAGGCGACGCTGATGCCCCGCCTCGAGCAGGCGCTGGGGCGCGAGTTGCGGCTGGCGCATCCGTACGACGCGATGGGGGTGCGGTTCACGGCCTATCGGAAAGAGGTGGACGGCCAGACAAACACTCTGCTGCACATCCTCAACTACAACGTGCCGCTGCGGGAGCATCCGCGCGGGACCACGGTGGAGCCGGTGCAGGACTTGGTCGTGAGCCTTCCTCTGCCCAGTGAGTGGCGGGGCGCGCGCGTGGTTCTGCTGGAGCCCGGGGGGGAGGAGGAAGAGGTGACGGCGGAGATGATGGGACCGTCGGCGCGCTTCACCATACCCAGCCTGCGGGTGTACAAACTGGCGCGCGTGACACCGAAGGGCTAGCGGGCCACAGTGGCACCTCAGACATTCCTCAGACACACGAAGGAAGCGAACCAGCGGTATGACCTCCCCCCTAGAGCCAGGTTCGCGTTGGCCGGCTCGTAGGGGCGGGCCCCTGTGCCCGCCCGCAGTGGAACGAACGCAATCCTACCGCGTCCGCAGAAGACGGTGAGAGAGATGACGATCAGCAACAACGACCGGCAGGTACTTAGGGACTTAGCGACGCGGGTGGCGGAGATCGGCGCCCAGCCCGAGCAGGCGGTGAAGCGCGGTTGGTGGAAGCGGCACAACCGGCTGGAGAAGGTGAAGCCCATGGTGCTTATCTTCCCGGAGGGCGCGTGGTCGGAACTGCTGCCGGACAGCGTGCTGGCGACCGCGGACCCCTGGGCGCGAAGATTCGAGTGGCACCTGCGCCATCTCCTCTACCGCTGGGAGCACCTGCGCGACGACAACACCATCGAGCCGGTGCTCAAGGTCGGCCTGGCCTATTCCAGCAGCGGCTGGGGCTTTCCCATCGAGAACGTTCCCAGCACCACCGCCCGCGGCGCTTGGGCGTTCAAGCCGACGATCGTGCGACCGGAGGACGCGGCGCGGATGACGCCGCCGCAGATAGAGGTGAACGAGCAAGCGACGCGCGAGAACTTCGAGCGCGTGCGAGACCTCTTCGGCGACATTCTGGAGGTGAGGCTGCACCGGCGCGCCCACGTTGACACCAGCCTGATAGGCACCTTGTGCCGGATGCGGGGACTGGAGCAGGTGATGATGGACATGTGCGAGCGGCCGGCCTGGCTGCACGGCGTGCTGCACTTCATGATGGAGTCCTCGCAGGGGCTGCTCGATTGGGTCGAGCGGCATGGGTATCTGGACCTGAACAACCGCGACGACTACGTGGGCTCAGGCGGCGTTGCCTACACGGACGAACTTCCGAAGCCCGGTTTCAATGGCCGCGCGCGGCTCTGCGATCTGTGGGGCTTTGCGGAGGCGCAGGAGTTCGCACAGGTGTCGCCGGCGATGCACGAGGAGTTCGCGCTTCAGTACCAGATTCCGCTGCTGGCGCGCTTCGGCCTCAACTGCTACGGCTGCTGCGAGTCGCTGACGGAGAAACTGGAGGCGGTGAAGAAGATACCCGGGCTGCGGCGTGTGTCCGTCAGCCCTTGGACGGACGTACACGTGGCGGCCGAGTCGCTGCAAGACAAGTTCATCTTCTCTTGGAAGCCGAACCCGACCGACATGGTAATGGAGTTCGACGAGGACCGGATCAGGGCGAAGATCGGCGAGACGCTGGCGGCGGCCAAGGACTGCGTGCTCGAGATGATCCTTAAGGACACGCACACATGCGAGCATGAGCCCTGGCGCATGCAGCGGTGGGTGGAGATCGCGCAGGAGATGACGGCGAGGTA
>CAZGSV010000089.1:0-13863 GCA_964528605.1 uncultured Armatimonadia bacterium | reverse complement strand
GCGAGGGAGTTGTCGGCGGCCACTAGGAGAACCAGGAGGGCGAGCCGGCCGAGGGGGAGGTGGAAGGTGCCGAGGCGGGAGTCGGCAAGGTAGACCTCGGCATAGGGAGTCGCGAGGCCGAGGAAGGCAGCGAGAGCGAAGCCGAGGAGGAGGGCGCGGAAACGAGGTTGGCCGTCAGAGGTCAGGTCGGGTGGTGCGGCGACTTCGCTGTCTAGGGTCTTGTCCATGGGAACGGCGGGTCTTCAGTAGGCAGAGGGGGGCGATAGTACACTTTTCGGGGCGGGCAAGGCGACCCGCCTTGGGCGGGCGGTGTTAGGCTGGGGATTGCTAGCCTTCGAGGAAGGGGAAGATGGCGTGGCCGGTCTTGCCGATGACGGCGTCGAGGAGCGTAAAGGCGCCTGCGGTGATGTACTCGCCGACGACCACGCCGATGGCCATGGGGACAAGACGGCGGTAGGGAGCATAGCCGCCGTAGCGCTGCACAAGCCTACGAATGAGCCAGCCGAGGAAGAATGAGAACCAGAGGATGCGAGCGGTTCCGGTGGAGCCCATGACGAAGCCGAGGGGATGCACCGGCCACCAGAGGAAGCGCGTCTGGACGAAGATGAGCAGCCACATGAAGGCGGCGCCGACGGAGGTGAAGAAGACGTCGGGCCACTTGGGGCGGGAGGGGTTGTTGATGTGGTCCACGAGGCGGCGGTAGGCCCAATGGGAATCGTCGCTGAAGGCTCCCTCGAGCAAAGACAGGCCGCCGCGGCCATAAGCTAGGCGGAGCATGGTGTAATGGGCGCACACTAGGGTGACGAAGAGCGCGCCGAGCACGCCGACGAGCAAGTGGGCGCCGTTGATGCGCGAGGAGTGCGCGATCTTGAGGCTGTCCATTACCGCAGGCACGACCAGGGTCTCGGCATCGAAGGTATAGACCCTGGAGACGGGGGCCCAGGCGGAGAAGGTGGAGGCGCCGATGGCCTTGGTGCCCAGGAAGTTGTGGGTGACGTCCTGGGGAGGGAAGGAGCACTCGACGAAGATGGCGCCGCCGGCGTTGACCAAGCGGGCCAAGGTAGTGGCGGCGACGAGTTGCGTTATCAGGAAGAGGGCGACGATGTGAGGGCGGCCGCCCGCGAGTGTTAGCCAGGCGATCATGCCGAGGAAGCAGGCGAGGAATCCGGCGACGGCGATGACGAAGGGCACGGGCTCGCCCTGGTCGGCGCGGCGCCACCAGCCGCGCTTGAGGGCCGCCTTCCAGGTGGCGATGAGTTCCTTGCGGGCGGTCCAGAGCAGGAAGAGCACCAGGACGAAGAAGGCGCCTTCTTCCTGATTGCGCTCGATCTTGGCGCTGGTCCACCAGGTCTCGACTTCACCGAAGCCGAGTGCGGTGAGGATGAGCATCTGGGTCTCGTGGAACCAGTAGAAGAGCCACATGGAGAGGGAGATTTCGGAGGTGAGCAGATAGGAGATGCCGATGAGGGAGAAGATGATGTCAATGCGGAGGTCTTTGAGGGAGTTCCAGGGTCTGTTGACGAGGCCGGCGCCCACGTTCAGGGCGGTGACCTTGAGTTGCGGGAGGCCCTGGAAGTAGACCCCGAGGCTGCTGAAGGTGTGGAAGGCGGCGGGGATGAGGAAGCCGAGCCAGAAGAGGCGGTTGCGGAGTATGGTGGACTTACCCGGGGGCAGGCGTTCGGCGCCGACGAGGGAGAGAGGCACTTGGGTGAGGGGAAAGGTGAGGCGCTCGCTCTCGATCCAGCGGCGCCGGAGTATGAGGCCCCAACAGGCGTGGGCGCCAAAGAAGAAGAAGGTGAAGAGGGCCCAGGCGCTGAGGGGGACGAGCCAGGCGCGCCAGGGCATTTGCCGGCCGCGGGAGAGGCCCTCGAAGAGGCCGGTGATGACGTAGCCTTGGTTGGGGGGATGGAGCCAAGGGGGGATGTACTTGATGAAGAGTTGCTGCCACTTGTTGCCGGTAGTGGCGTAGTAGAAGGGGGCGGCGGTGACTTGGAGGAGCCAGTCGCCGACGCCGGAGGCCACGAGGCCGATGGTGGCGAGGGACATGCAGTAGATGAGGAGCAGTTCGGTGCGCCGCCACGCGAGCGCGGGGGAGAGGCGGCGGGCCAGGAGATTCCAGCAGGTGAGCATCAGGAACAGCAGCGCGAGGGGACCGAGGGGCAGGGCGGAGTAACCGAGCCTGCTGTCCTGAAGGAACATGTCGGAGTAGGGGGTGGCGACGCCGAGGAAGGCGGCCAGCAACAGGCCAACGAGGAGGGCGCGCAAGCGGGGCTGGTCGCCCGAGGCGGCGTGCAGTTGCGCGCGCGTTTCGGGTGCTAGCGTTGTCGCCATGGGGGCACTAGGGCCTGGGCGCTGGGTGGGGACACCTTGCGTGCGGCCGGAGGCGACGACCTCGGGCTAGGGCAGTCGGTACCACGGAATGGCTCACAGGGCGGGGAAGATTTCGTGCCCGGTCTTGCCGATGCTGGCGTCGAAGATGGTGAAGGCGGCGGAGATCATGAACTCGCCGAGGATGAGGCCGATAGCGAGGGGCACTAGGCGCTTGTAGGCTGAGTAGCCGCCGTAGCGCTGGACGACACTCTTAATGAGCCAGCCGAGGAAGAAGGAGAACCAGACGGAGCGGGCGGTGCCGGTGGAGGCCATGACGAAGCCGAGGGGGTGGAGCGGCCACCAGAGGAAGCGGCGCTGGATGAGGATCATGAGGGTCATGAAGCCCGCGCCCACGAGGGTGAAGAAGATGTCGGGCCACTTGGGGGTGACGGGGTTGTTGAGGTTGGTGGCCAGGCGGGCGAAGGACCAGGTGGCGTCTTCGGTGAAGATGTATTGTCGCAGGGCCAGGCCGCCGTGGGTGTAGGCGAGGCGCAGCACCAT
Organism: uncultured Armatimonadia bacterium; assembly: GCA_964528605.1. Taxonomy (GTDB): domain Bacteria; phylum Armatimonadota; class Zipacnadia; order CAZGSV01; family CAZGSV01; genus CAZGSV01. The sequence continues at coordinate 10,992 of CAZGSV010000089.1, read as the reverse complement.
GTAGTTGGCCGAGAGGATGGTGACCAGGAAGGCGGCGGAGACGCCGATGAGCAGGTGGCGGCCGGGGATGCGGGAGGCGTGGGCGATCTTGAGGCTGTCCATGAGGTAGGGCATCAGGATGGTCTCTTGGTTGAACATGTAGTCGCGCTCGGGGAAGGACATGATGGTGAGCGAACCGGCGCCGACGGCCTTGGTGCCGAGGAAGTTGAGGGCGACGTCCTGAGGCATCCAGGAGCACTCAACGAAGATGGAGCCGCCGGCGTTGACGAGGCGGGCGAGGGTGGTGGCGACGACGACGAAGATGAGCAGGAAGAGGGCGGCGCTGTCGGGCCGGGCGCCTGCGAGGGTCAGCCAGACGACCATGCCGGCGAAGAAGGCGAAGAAGCCGACGACCGCGACGGCGAAGGACACCGGCTCGGTCTCGTTGGCGCGGCGCCACCAGCCCCGCTTGAGAGCCGCGCGCCAGGTGGCCGCGAACTCTCTTCGGGCGGTCCACAGGAGGAAGAAGACCAGGGCGAAAAAGGCTCCCTGCTCTTGGTTGCGATCGACATAGGCGTTGACCCACCAGGTCTGGATTTGGGCGTCGCCGTAGCCTAGGGCGGTGAACATGAGCATTTGGATCTCGTGGACCCAGTAGAAGAGCCACATGGAGAGGGAGATTTCGGAGGTGAGCAGGTAGCCGACGCCGATGATGGAGAAGACGATGAAGATGCGCAGGAGGGAGAGGGAGTTCCAGGGCCTGAGCACGAAGCCGGAGCCGATGTCAATGTCGGTGATCTTCATAATAGGGAAGCCTTGGAAGTAGGTTCCCAGGCTGTTGAAGGCATGGAAGAAGGCGGGCACCGCGAAACCTAGCCAGAAGAAACGGTTATGCAGGATGGTGCTGCGGCCCGGGGGAGTCCTCTCCTGGCCGACGAGGGAGAGGGGGACTTGCGTGAGCGGGAAGGTGAGTTTCTCACTTTCGATCCAGCGCCGGCGCAGGATAAGGGCCCAGCAGCCGAAAGCGCCGAAGAACATGATGGTGAAGAGGGTCCAGGCGCCGAGGGGGACGAGCCAAGCGTTCCAGGGTATGGTCTGGCCGCGGGCGAGGCCTTCGAAGAGGGCGGTGACGACGTAGCCCTTGGTGGTGGGATGGAGCCAGGAGGGGATGTACTTGAAGAAGAGGTCATGCCACTTGTTGCTGGAGTTGGCATAGTAGAAGGGAGAGGCGGAGATCTGCGTGACCCAGGCGCCGTAGCCGGTGGAGGCGAGGGCCACGGTGGAGAGCAACATGCAGTAGACGAGGAGGAGTTCGGTGCGTCGCCAGGCGAGGCGAGGAAAGAGGCGGCGGGCGATGAGGTTGTAGAAGGTTACCAGGACGAAGAGTATGGTTAGGGGGCCCATGGGCAGGTGGGAGGTGCCCAGGCGGCTGTCCCTAAGGAACAGGTCGGAGTAGGGCGTGGCCAAGCCGAGGAAGGCGGCCAGCAGCAGGCCCAGGAGGAGGGCACGGCCGCGGGGCCGCTGATCCAGGCCCCGTTCAGACTCCACCTGTGTGTCGCTGGTCTGCGTGATCGCCATTGGCTTAGTCTGTCTCAGCCTCGCTTCCTGTCTTGGCTAGAACGCGGGGAAGACGTTATGGCTCGTCACTCCCGCGACGCCGTCTATTAGCAGCCATAGGGCGGCTATCGTCAACTCCCCGATGACCATGCCGAGGAAGAAGGGGCGGAGGCGGTGGTAAAGGCGGTAGCCGCCGTAGTGTTGGACCAGGACTTTGGTGCACCAACCGGTCATGAAGGAGAACCACATGATGCCCATGGTGTAGGTGGTGCCCATGATGAAGCCAAGGGGGTGAATGGGCCACCAGACGAAGTGGCGCTGGGCGGCGAGCATGAGGAGCATGAAGGCGCCGCCGGCTCCCATGATGCTGAGGGCGCCCCAACTGGTGTCGGTAGGGGAGTTAAGTTGGCCGGCGAGGAAGTCCCAGGGCCAGCGGGCGCCCTCGATCCAGTACCAGGAGTCGAGGGTCTGGCCGCCTCTTGTGTAGCCGAGCCGGAGCAGCATGTAGTAGCAGGTGAGGATGAGGGCGAAGAAGGCGGCGACGAGGGCGGCGAGGTAGGTGGCGCCCTTGACGCCTCCGGCGCGGCCGACGCGGAGGGAGTCCATGAGGTAGGGCATGAGGATCTCCTGCTGCTCGAAGAAGAACATCATGCCAATGGGGGCGAAGGTGGTGAGGGAGCGGGGTGAGAAGCGGCTGGTGCCGACGGCGGCCATGACATCTTGGGGCATGAAGGAGGCTTCGACGAACATGACGCCGCCGGCGCTGACCAGGCGGGCCATGGCGGTCTCGGTGACTAGGAAGACGAGGAAGAAGAAGATGCTGGCGCCGAGGCCGGCGCCGGCGGCGGTGCACCAGAGGACGAGGCCGGAGAAGCAGAGCAGGAAGCCGAGGAGGGCGAGGCCGAAGGGCAGGGGCTCGGTGGCGTGCTCGCGGCGGAGCCAGCCGAGGCGCGCGGCTCGTTTCAGGCGTTCCCAGAACTCGCGTCGGGAGGTCCAAAGCAGGAAGGCGACCAGGGCGAAGAAGCCTCCGACTTCTTGCCAGCGGGCGGGGTCCATGCCGGCGAGCCAGGGGTGCTGCTCGGTAGTGATGCCGGCGGCGGACATGATCATGCGCTCGGCCTTGACGAACCAGAACCAGAACCAGAGGCCGAGGGAGATTTCGGCGGTGAGTAGGTAGGCGACACCGATGACGGCGAAGAGGATGTAGATGCGGAGGTCGTTGAGCACGTCCCAGGGCTTGCGGACGAGGGAGGAGCCTATGTCTATGTTGTGGATTTGGAGGCGGGGGACCGAGGGGACGAGGTAGTTGATGGAGTTGAAGGTGTGAAAGAAGAGGGGGAGGGCGAGGCCGAGCCAGAGGAGGCGGGAGGTGAGGACGCCGGCGCGTCCGGCTTGGGGCTGGGTACCGACTATGGCGAGGGGCACCTCGGCGAGGGGGAAGAGCAGTTTTTCGCTTTCCATCCAGCGGCCGCGCAGGAGCAGGGCCCAGCAGAGCCAGGTGCCGAGGAAGAGGAAGGCGAATAGGGTCCACATTGCCAGCGGCACGCGCCAGTCATGCCAGGGAATGGACTGGCCCTTGCGGAGGCCTTCGTAGAGGGAGGTGATGGCGCCGGACTGGAGGTCGGGGTGGGTCCAGTTTGGGATGTAGCGCCAGAAGAGGGTTTCCCACTTGTTGCCGGGGTTGGCGAAGTAGAAGGCGGCGGTGGGGACGGTGAGCACCCAGGCGGCGAAGCCGCCGGAGCCCATGGCGGCGACGGCGAGCAGCATGGCGTAGATGAGCAGGGCTTCCGAGCGGGTAAGGGCCCAACGGGGGCGGAAGCGAACCAGGCCGTTGTAGAGGCCGACGAGGAGGACCAGGATTACCAGCGGGCCGACAGGGAGATGGCTGTAGGCGAGGCGCGAGCCCTTGAGGAACATCTCGGTATAGGGTATGGTCAGGCCCAAACCGACGGCGAGGGCAATGCCGAGCAGAAAGGCTCCGGGCCTTACGGGTTGCGGCTGTTGCTGGTACATGCGCCTACTTCCTGCGCTGGAGCACGGGTAGCACGGCGCTTTGGTATAGCGGAGTTGCGCGCGGCGTGGCAAGTTGGCAGGCGGGTGGCGTCGCCGGGGCGTGCGCATGAACCCGATGACAAGGGATAGGGCTGCTCGGTCAGAGAAGGACTTGCTGTGGCTGTCGGCGCTGATGGTGTGCGCGCTTGCGCTTACGGCACCCATCTGGCGGGGTGGCTTCTGGGCCTCGCACGAACTGCTGTCCTATCCGTATCGGGTGTGGGAACTGGACCGGTGTCTGCGGGGCGGGGTGCTGTATCCGCGCTGGTTTCCCGACTTCGCGGCCGGCTACGGCTATCCGTTCCTCAACTTCTACGCGCCGGCGACTTTCTATCTGGCGGAGGTCTTCCATGCCGCCGGGTTGGGGGTCTGGCTGGCGCTCAAGGTCACTACGTGCCTGATCTTCTGCCTGGCCGCGGCCGGGGCGTACGTGCTTTGCCGAAAGGAGGCGGGGCCGCGAGGCGGTTTCGTCGCGGGTGTGCTGTACGCGACCTGTGCGTATCTGGTGAACGACGTGTTTCTGAGGGGGGACCTGGCGGAGGGTCTGGCGATGGGGTTGTTGGCCTGGGGGCTGGTGGCGATCAGGAGGATTGCCGGAGGAGAGAGGGGAGGAGTCTTGCTGGCAGGGGTGGCGCTGGCGGGGCTGATGCTCTCGCACAACATAACGGCGATGCTTGGGCTGCCGCTGATCGCGGTGTACGGGGTGTGGGTGGGGGGGGCGCGGCCTCAGCGGGTGCTTCGAGTCGCGGGAGCGGTGGTATTGGGGTTGGGGCTGACGACATTCTTCTGGCTGCCGGCGGTAGCCGAGAGGCACCTGACTTGGGTGGAGGTGTTGACCAAGGGCTACTACGGCGTGGTGTCCAACCTCGCCAAAGGGAGGAGCCTGCTGGCGCTGACGGGCGAGCCGGTGGCGCCGGTTACGGGGAAGGACATTTACTTCGTGCTCGGGCCGGTTCTTGCGCTGATGGTTCTGAGTGTGCCGCTTCTGTGGGGAGCGGGCGAGAGGGAGTCGAGGCGGGACGCGTGGTTCGCGAGTTTGCTTGCGGTGGGCGGAGTGGTGCTGGGGACGCAGATGGCGGCGCCGTTGTGGAAGGCGGTGGCGCCGCTGCGTTACGTCCAGTTCCCGTGGCGTCTCCTCTTGTTCGCGTCCTTGGGGGGAGCGTGGCTCGCGGCGTTGGCGATTAGGCGGCTGGAGACAGGTGCGGTGCCACGCTGGGCCGTGCTTTGGTTTTGCGCGGCGACGGCTGTGGCCGCGGCGCCGAGCCTGATCGTGTTGAGTGTGGGCAAGGGCTCGATGTACAGCGTGGGGCGGCTGGTGGTGGTAGTGGTGGCTGGGGGGGCGCTAATGGTGGCGGCGTGGCAGGCGAGCCGCGGGCGGCGGTTCTTGCTTGGCGGGCCTCTGGTGGCGATAGCGGCGCTGCTGGGGTATGCCGTTTCGCTGCCGGGGGTCCATCAGGCGGTCGTGGTGCCTCGGATGCTATCGCTAGGCTCGTATCAGCAGTACGAGGGGCGGAGCGGCTTTGTGGGAACGACGATCTTGGCCGAGTACACGCCGCGGTGGGCGCCCCTGGGCCTGCTGCGGACGCGATCACAGACGCTGGAGACGCCGCCGCGAGCGGAGGTGGCGCTGCTGGGGTCGGAGGTGAACCGGGCTGAGTGGCTGGTGCGGATGCGGGAAGCGGGGATGGTGGAGTACGGGGTGTACTACTACCCGGGGTGGAGGGCGGCCGTGGACGGCAAGGATGTGCGCGTGAAGCCGAGCAAGGGCGGACTGATTCAGTTGGAGGTGCCGGAGGGGGAGCACAAGGTGACGATCCGGTTTGGGACGACGCCGCTACGGGTGGCGGGCGGGCTTATCTCGCTGCTCTCACTCGGTGCCGGTCTGCTCGCCGGCCATTTGGGCAGGCGGAAAGCCCAGGGGCAGTCGTCCCGAGGTGCGCGGAAGCAGCAGGCTCAGGGCAACGAAGACTAGGACGGTGACCAGGCCGCTGAGGAAGGCCGTCTGGTAGCCGAAGCGCTGCCAGACGAGGCCGCCCAAGACGGGCCCGATGACGGCAGCGACGTGGTTGGCGGTGGTGCCCATGGCGAGGGTTGCGCGCAGGTCTTGCTGGGGGGCGAGTTGATTGGCATAGGTGGTGAGGCCGACACCTAGGTTGGAGAGGACATAGTCGAAGGCGTAGCAGGCGCGCAGGATGAGGGGCACGCGCACGAAGCAGTAGCCGGCGAAGACGGCGGCGATGATCACATACCCGGTGGACATGACTGTGCGAGGGCCCAAGCGGTCTATGGCCTTGCCGATTTGGGGGGCGGCGAGGATGCTGCCGAGGCGGCCCATGAAGACGAGGGAGGCGACGATGCGGAGAGAGGTGTGGTATTCGCGCACCAGTAGGAAGAGGGCGAAGGTGTACCACATCTGCCGCCGCCAGCCGTCGAGGAAGCAGAGCAGGTAATAGAGCCAGTAGCGGCGTCTGAAGACCAGGCGCGGCCTGGCTTCCGTGACCTGGAGGGGGGGGACGCGGGAGGCGCAGGCGGCAGCGACGAGCACGGCTAGGCCGCCGATGACGAAGAAGATGCGGAGGTGCAGGTGCTCGCTCAGGAGGAAGACGCCGCCGACGCCGGCCAGGCCGGCAAGGGAGCCCACGGAGTTGAGCCAGCCGAGCGTGTTGCCTTCCTGGCCTGGGGTGGTGGCGCCCAGGGCAATAGTGGAAGACACCGGCCCCCAGGTGTGGAAGCCGAGGCTCCAGGCGACGGACCAGAAGATGAGGCCGACCGTGGTTCGGACGCGGGAGAGGGAGATGAAGCCGAGGCCCATGAGGGCGAGGCAGATGCCAGCGACGACGGGCTCGGCCAAGTGGAGGGTGGCGGCGGAGACGAAGGCGTTGAGGAAGCCGGGGGTCTCGCGCATGGCCTCGAGGACGCCGAGGGCGCGCGGGGTGAGGTTGAGTTCGTTGACGGCGAAGTTGTTGAAGGTGCTCTCGAAGAAGCCGAAGCCAAGAGAGACGAAGAAGATCGCGGCCGCGAGGAACAAGAGCGCGCGGCGCTTCGGCAGCCACGCGGCCGCGGACTCGGAATGGGAAGATTGTGCCGGCTGTTCTTCCATATGAACGGGCGATTCTAGCAGACTGGCGCGCGGCACGCACACACGCTTTGAAGAAGGCGCGGCCTGGTGGATAATGGAAGTGTGCTGCACCCCGGGGGTGAGTCGAATGAGGACGCGGGTATGGCTGACGGCGCTGGTGCTGTGCGTTTGTTGTTGTGGTGGTGAGTTGGCGGTGTTCGCGCAGACGAGGGAGCTGACGAACGGAGGCTTTGAGGAGGTGCGCGCCTCGGGCGAGGCGGTGGATTGGGCGCCGTTCCTCTCCGGCGACGGGTCGGGAGTCGAGGTCGTAAGCGAGGCGCACAGCGGCCAGCGGGCGCTGCGCTTGTGGGCGCGCACCGAGAAGGCGGTCGCCGGGCTGAATCGGGAGTTCGGGGTGGACGATCCGGGGACGATGGTGGAGCGGAACAGCGGGCGGTTCACCTTCTGGTACCAGGCGGTCAGTTCGTCGGTCGGCGGGAAAAACCTGTGTTTGACGGCCATTGCGATGCGCGAGAAGCCCATCACGGAAGTGACACGCGTCAACTTTGTGGCGCCGGCGGAGCACGTTGGTGATGGGCAGTGGCATCAGGGATCGCTGGTGTTTGACTTTCGGGACAATCCGGAGGTGCGCTACGTGCATCTGGGGGCGCGGGTGAATGAGGCGGCGACGAACGGAGAGGGAGAGTTGCTCATTGATGACCTGAGGGTGGAGCCGCTGGGGATCATCCTGCGGGTGAGCCGGTGCGGGCCCTCCAAGCCGCTGCCGCGGGTGGGCGAGGGGTTTGAGATTCGGTGCGTGGTGGAGAACCGGGGCGACTTGCCGGCCGCCGTTGTGATGACTCTGGAAGTGCCGGAGAAGTTGGAATTGTCGAGCCCGGTAGAGCAGTCGGTGCGGACGCTGGTGCCGCTGGGCCGCAAGGAGTCTCTGTGGAAGATGCGGGCCGCGCAGGAGGGCCCTGCGATTTGCAGCGTCAAGGTCGGCGGAGGGGATAAGCAGGAGAGTCGAGGGATCGTGGTCGTGGTTCGGCCGCAGAAGGACGGGGAGCCGTTGTGGAACTGGCCGGGGCGCCATGTGCAGTTGGCGATAATGCGGGCGGGGGATGCGGCGGTCCTGGAAATAGCCAACGCGGGGGGCGAGTGTGTCGGCCTTGTCCCGCTGTTGGGTGCGGTCACCACGCTCCGCGCAGACGGAGCGCCGGAGACGTTGTTCTTGCCGGTAGATTCTTTCTTGGTGCCTGGATGGTCTTCTGCGGCGGCTTTCCAGTTGGGCGGTCGGGCGCAGGACTCAGAAGGAGGGTGGTGGAGCGCTGAGGTTCTCGTCAGGCCGGAGTGGACGACCGAGTGGACTATTAGGTGGGATGCCCGTTTGACAACGGATCGCGAGCGACAACTGGTAGGGTTCAATCATCTGCTCCTGTACGCCGGCGAGGGAGCGTGGGGCGCGGAGAAGGACGAGGCCTTGTTTGGTGGGCTGGAGTACTTGGAGGACGGGGAGGAGTCGTCGAGCACACTGGACATACGTGCGCCGGAGCATGTGCGCTACGTGCCGCACCCCAACAAGGTTACGCTCCCCTTGATGGCGGTGAGGCACGGGGAGACGGTGGTGGGGATGTGGTGGGATCCCCTGCAGACCTGGGATGCGGACCACTGGATACCGAGCCCGGTATTCGCTTCGCCGAATACCTTCCTCGGGCAGAACAACCATTTGATGGGGTTGATGGTGCCGCCCGTGCCGGAGTGGACGCAGGAGAACGAACTGGTAGCGAGTAAGCCTGTAGACTTGAGGCCGGGACAGAACTTGTTCGTCAAGGCCATGCTGTTCTGCCTGCAGGGCGATGACGTGCTCGATGCGGCAGCGTTGTATTGCAGGGCGGCGGGGCTGCCGGAGCCAATGCCGCTGCCGGAGGGGACACCGGAGCGGGAGATTCAGTTCTCGACGCGCGCCTACCTGGACACGCTTTGGCTGCCTGAGGAAGAGAAGTGGCACAACACGCTCGACAACGACCCCTGGCCCATCAGCGTCAACTCGACTTACATCAAGCAGTTGTGGCTGGCGTCGCATCTGGTGCCCTATGCGAAGGTGGCGGCCGCTTGCCGCGAGCGGGCGCAGAAGTACATGCCGCAGGTGGGCGGGCCGCCGGCCGCGGACTTGGCCTTTCACCTGGGCCGCGTGCGCGAGAGCCTGAATGGGATGCAGGGGCTGGCCGAGGCTGAGATGGCCTCGCAGGGCGAGGATGGGTCGTGGCGCTTTGCTCCGAGTGAGCAGGCCAAGACGCTGGGCGAGCCGGGTGAGGAGGCGCTGGGGCTGAACACGCAGCACGCACTCAGCATCCTGCGTTTCGCTCGCATCACCGGCGACGCGAAGGCCCTGGGGGCGGGCCTGAAGACGCTCCGCCACATGGAGAAGTTCCGGGTGCCGCGGGCGGCGCAGGTGTGGGAGGTGCCGGTGCACGCGCCGGACATCCTGGCGGCGGCGCTGGGCTGTGAGGCCTATGTAGAGGGCTACGAAGCGACTGGCGATGAGCAGTGGCTGGAGGACGCGGTGCGCTGGGCGAAGTCGGGGCTGCCGTTCCTCTACTTCTGGAACGAGGCCGACCGCCCGTGGATGCGCTACGCTTCGATTCCGGTGTTCGGCTCGACGTTCTGGACGCACTCGTGGTTTGGGCGGGCGGTGCAGTGGAACGGGCTCGATTACGGGCGGGCGCTCTTCAGGCTGGCAGAGCACGACGATTCTCTGCCGTGGCGGAAGGTCGCGGTGGGCGTGACTCACAGCGGGGTTCTGCAGCAGGACCGTGAGGGGCGGCACGCGGCGCTATACCCGGATTCGTACGATGCGATGACGAACGCGAAGGTGCCGTGGATGCTGGCGCCGGTGGGGATCATGCGGAACCTGATGGCGGAGATGAATGCGCCGGTGGAGCCGGAGACGACCGTGGTCGCTACCGACGGGATCCCGGTGCGCGTGACTGCGTGCGCGCCGATCAGCGGGGCAACGTACAACGAAGGAGCGGGGGGGCTGCGGTTCCGCGTGGGAAAGGGGCTGGGCGAGCGGACGTTCGTTCTCGTGTGTGGGGTGAGTCGGCCGACCTCCGTGAGGGCTGGCGATGCGGTGCTCGAGGAACTGCCCGATGATCCGATGCGTGGTGGCTTCCGCTACTTCGACGACGCGAGTGCGCTGGTCGTGGGACTGGACTGCGCGAGGCTTCCGGGTGTGGTGGAGGTGGCGGGAGTGGAGGCCCGGCCGTCGGTTTGGGTGCGGCCGGCGGCAGGTGCGATTGAGTGGGACTTCTCGCAGGGGGCGCAAGGCTGGTTTGCATGGAACGCGCTGACGCCGCTGACGCGCACGGCGAAGGGAATCGCGACAACTTCGACCGGCGGAGATCCGTACATGGCGGGGCCGCTGCTGAACGTGGAGGCCTCGCGCTATCGCGAGATAGTCGTGAGCATGTCGGTGAGCGCGGGGACGGGGGCGCAGATGTACTGGACCACCAAGGAGTCGCCTAATTTCGCCGAGGACAAGGTGGTCAACATTGGGATCGTCGGCGACGGCGTGATGCGCGACTACGTCTTCCCGGTGGCCGGCCATCCGAACTGGAAGGGCACGATAACGCGGCTGCGGCTGGACCCGTCGAACGTTGCCGGTGCCGAGATCGAGATAGAGCGAATAGGCGGACGCTAGGTCGGCAGGGTGAGGGAGGGCCGCGCTTGCGGCGGGCTGGGGCGGCACATATACTGTGGGCGCCTCCGGCCTTACGCTCGACTGAGCGAGACAATCGCAGGTGGCGGTCGAGCGGTTGGCCCGGGTGGCAGGCAGCCCGTTCGACACTTGCCCTGGCGTGGTGCGTGTGGCGCGCGGGCGGGCGGCTGCGCAGGCGTAGAAGGGAGCGATCTTGGTGACGGACAGGAAGGTGCGCGTGGCACAGGCGGGCATGGGGAGGCAGGGGCGCGACATCGCCACGGCGGCGCAGGCGGCGGGGAACCTGGAACTGGTGGCCTGCTTCGATGCCAACCGCGAGGCCGCGACCCAGGCGGCGGCGGACTTCGGTTGCCGCGCGGTCGAATCGTTCGAGGACCTGCTGCGCGATGAGTCCGTGAAGGGGATAGTGATTGTCTCGCCGAACCATCTGCACCGCGAGCAGGCGGTGGCGGCGGTGAAGGCGGGGAAGCACGTTTTCGTCGAGAAGCCGATTGCGAACACGCTGGCGGAGGCGCGCGACATGGTGCTGGCCGCGCGGGAGGCGGGGCGGTGGCTGCAGGTGGGGCACAACATGCGGCGACGCGGGGCGCAGCGGAAGATGAAGGAACTGGTCGAGCAAGGGGCGATA
>CAZGSV010000088.1:0-13890 GCA_964528605.1 uncultured Armatimonadia bacterium | reverse complement strand
CGCCGAGGCCCTCTGGATGGGCCTGAACGGCACGATACGCGTTCCTCCCCCACCCGAGGGGCCCGAATGCATTTGCTGGCCCCGATCGTCGGCAAACTTCCAGGAGGTCTGGCTAGGGGCGGTTACGAATCCCCTCGAGGGCCAGTCCCACAGCAAGGGTGGCTGTTGCTGTCGGGCCGAGGGAATGAGGGAGGTCATCCAAGTTCTCGGCGTGCAGGACTACACCACCATTTGCGGCGTGAACGAGAAGCCCGAGCCGAACACCGGTAAGGTGCCATACTTCGGCGAGTGCGAGATTTGCGGCCAAGTGTGGCGGGCCTGGTATGTGGACGGCGTCGCCAACGTCTGGCAGGGGGCGTGTCGCAGCCATGGCGATCACAGCGTGGCCTACTCGCCCAACGGGCGTTTGAATGGCACTTACTACGAGATCTACAACAATTATCTCAAGCCGAAACTCATCTGGGCGAACTGGGAGAGTGGGCAGGAGTGCACCCATTTGCCTGCTCCTCCCGGACCGGAGCCGCCCTAGGCCGTCGGAGGTGTGAGGAGATGATTAGGAGATGGATTGTGGTCGCGTATGCGGCAGCGTGCCTGGGCATCGGTTGCCTTGCCGCTTGGTCGCAGCCGTCCCAGGACGCCGTCCCGGCCCAGGTCCCCGCGGTGCGGTGGAACGATCCGAGTCTGATTGCGGGTGAGGGAGCGCCTGCGGCGGCGTACGCCGACCGCCTACGCATTCCTACTGAGGAAGACGCCTTGCGGATCGTGCCCGACCCGCCCGAAGCCGTGAAGCAAGAGTGCCTCGCCTTTGTCCACTCGGCCCTGGCCGCGGTTTGTCTCCCCGAGGGCATTGCCGACCACCTTGTGGCGGTCGAGGCCTCGCCGACCTTCGAGGGCAAGGACGTTTTCGTCACCTGGTATGTGACTCAGGGTCTGCTCATTCACATCCTTGACAGCAGCCTCAACCTAACCGTCAGGGTGGTTGACCTCGAGCAGGAGGACTCCGTGCCGGAGCAGGAGCGCGCCCCGTGGCTGCTGGTGCTTACCGCCCAGGTGCTCGGCCCCGAGGTGGCCCCGCACCCGCTCAACTCCCCACCGCGAGAACTAGAGGGGCCCTGGGGCCTGGAGGGCCAAGGCCGCCTTAGTTGGTGGACCGTCGCGGCGCCGCTCGACTACGAGCCGGACGGACGCCCCATTATTCATATGCAACAGCTCACCGGCCCTATCCTGGCGGGCTGCCTGACCAACAGCGACGGCCGCTACGCTTGGTTCATCTTCGGCAAACTCCGCCCGAGTGGCCAATACCCGGAGTTGACGGGCCGGTTCCGCCCCCCCCCCCGCCGCTTACACCACCGCCGCCGCCGGCGTGGCAACCGAACCTCGAGCCCATCGAGTTCAAGACCGAACTCACCGCAGAAGAACAGGCGAACCAGGTCAACTAGACCGCCGCTCCCCAACCGCCCCGCAACCCCTGCCGACTCCCCCGTAAGTGACCGGAGGCCGGGCAATGCGCCGAACAGCAATGATCATCTTGTGCACGCTTGCGTGGCTGCTCATCGCCCACGCCGCAGCGCTGGGCCAAGGACCAGAACAGGGCGGCTCGGCCCCCGCCGACGCCTCTCGCTGGAACGATGTCACACTCCTCGTAGGCGAGGCAGCGCCGGGGGGGGCGTACGGGGCGCAGCTGCCGGTGCCAACCGCCGCCGACGCGCTAGCCCTCGTCGCGCACCCTCCCGAGGACGTCAAGTTCGAGTGCGCCACACTGATCCAGTCGGCGCTCGCGCCACCGTACCTTCCCCAGGGCTTCGCCGACCATCTGATGGCCGTCCAGAGCTCCCCCACGTTCTCGGGGCACGACGTTTTCGTCGTATGGTACACCACCCAAGATGTGCTCATACATCTGGTCGACACCAGCCTGAACCTCACCATCACCGTGCTCGAATTGCAGCCGGAAGCGTTGGTACCCGAGGAGCAACGGGGGCAATGGCTTCTCGCGCGGGCGGCCGAGATTCTTCGTCCCGATATGCGGCCCCATCCCCTCACCCCTCCAGAGGGATTGACCCCTCGCCTGACCGACGGTTTCACGCGTCTGTCCTGGAGCACCCTGGCCGCTCCTCTTGAGCGCGACCCGCGGGAACGGGAATGGCTGTTCACTCTGAACTTGGGAGCGTTGGGCGGGCCTGTGTTGGACTATGTCCGGGCTAGTACTGACGGGCGATGCCTGTCTTTCTTCCTGGGGAAGTTGTTTCCCTGGCCCAGTTGGCCGGCCTGGACCGACAGGTTTGCGGCACCTTCTCCCGCCCCACCACAACCCCCCCCACCGCCGTGGCAACCCAACCTCGAACCGATCGAGTTCAAGACCGAACTCACCGCAGAAGAACAGGCGAACCAGGTCAACTAGACTTCCGCCCGGCCGCGACAGGCGAGTTACGCGCGGTGATCTTCGACAGGCGTAGGCGTAACTGACTCCGCTTGGCCCACTCCTTCGTTGACGGCGGCGCCCTGCGGACCTAACATCGCCCCTCTGAGCGCCGCTCCCTCGCGACCGGAGGTCCAATGTGCCGCAAGCCAACGACAGTCACCAAGACGCCGACAAGATCACCTTCTACGTCCCCGGTTTCCACTGCGACGCGGTCTGGCTGGAAGACCAGCGCGACTACGCCGTCTCCCTCCTCGGCGACGTGCGCCAGAACCTAGCCATCTGCCGCTTCGACCCTGACTACGGCGTCTACCTGCACGAAATCTCCTACCTAAAGCCCTACTTCGATACCTACGTCTGGGATCGCGACCTCATCCGCGACCTGATCTGGCAAGGCCGCGTCGGCACTGGCGGCTCCTATAACCAGCCCACCGAGAAACTCATCAGCGGCGAAGGCATCATCCGCAACATCATCTACGGCCGCCTGTTCCACGAGGGCGTGCTCGGCGACGATCCGCAGGTCTATACGCCTTGGGACGTCTTCGGCCACTGCGCGCAACTCTCCCAGATTCTGCGCAAGTCGCGTTTCATCGGCTGCCTGTGGTCCAAGTACATTCACGGCTTCCCGCCCATCTTCAGGCATCAATCGCTCGACGGCTCCACGCTGCTTTTCCGCCGCATGCACTATGGCTTCGGCTGCGCCAGCCTGGAGGAGTTGCGCCAGCGCACTCAAGACGCCTTCAAGGAGATCGCCTCCTTCGGCCTGAGCGCCGACATGCGCGTGCACGCCGAAGACTTCCAGCCCCCCCCGGCGATGATGGCCGGACAGGGGCCCTGGCTCAAGTCGCAGACGCCGCGCATCGTCGTGACCGGCGACGGGCACCGCAAGTACTTCCAGAATGCGCTCACCGAGATCTCGACCAAGGGCATCCGCATCCCCGTCACCGCGCGCGACATGGAGTACTACCATCAGGGCACTCCGCTCACCCGCCTGGAGTTCAAGATCGGCAACCGCCTGGGGGAGAACGCGCTCATCAGCGCCGAGAAGTTTGGCACCGTGGCCGCGCACCTCGGCGCCCGCTATCCCGAGCGCGCGCTCGACAAGGGGTGGCGCCAGTTGCTCTTCAACCAGCACCACGACGCCATCACCGGCCCGCTCTGCGACCGCGCCTTCCTCGACGTCGTTGCCGGCTACCGCGAGGCCGTGCAACTGGCGACCGACGCCCTGGGGAACTCGCTCAACTACCTCGGCCGCTTCGTTGACACCGCCTCCGCCGCTCCGGCCGGGAGCGCGATTCCCATTGCCGTCTTCAACCCGCTCAACTGGACGCGCACGGATGCGTGCGAGGTAGAGGTGCAGATTCCCGCCGGTTGGAAGGGCTTCGGCTTGGCGACGGCAGACGGAAGAGCGGTGAGGTGCGAACTGACCGCGTCGTTGGACGCGCGCTCCCGCCGCGCGCGGCTGCGCTTCCTCGCGGACGAAGTGCCCTCCATCGGCTATCGGGTCTTCTACGTGGTGCCCGCCGCCGGCCTGCCTGCCACGCCGCAGCCCAAGAACGGCAACTCGATCAGCAACGGCATCTTCCGCATCGAGGTGGACCCCGAGCAAGGCGGCGGCATCATCAGCCTGCGTGACCTCAAGGCGAAGCGCGAACTGCTTGACGCCTCCCGCGGCCCCGGCAACGAACTCGTGGCCCTGGAGGAGAAGCCCGACAGCCGCGCCTCTCCTTGGGAAGTGTGGACCACGGGCCCGAAGGTGTTCTCGCGCGAATTCCCGGCCGAGGTGCACGTCGAGTCAGGGCCCGTGAGCACGCGGCTCGTCATCACCGGTCCTGCCAAGGCCTGCCGGAAGCGCCAGGAGATTGTGCTTTACAACGGCCTGCGCAGGATTGACTTCCTCACCCGGCTGGAGGACTACGAGGGCGAAAACCACCTGTGGGTGGTGACCTTCCCGAGCGCGCTGGAGGGGGCGCAGCCGGTGTTCGAGGAGCGCTTTGGCGCCGTGGTGCGCAAGGCGAGCAAGGATTATCTCGACTTCCGCACCGACGGCGGCCGCAACTTCGCCGACGCCGGCATCCGTTCGGCCTACCAGTGGATGGACCACAACTACAGCGCGCTGCTGCAAATGGGCGACGCCAAGGACAGGGACTACGCCGAGGTCGCGCTCGGCATGGTCGCTCTCGTCGTCCCCCACAGCGAGGCCGCCCTCGACGCGGCCGAAGCGCTGCAAACGCGCCTCATCACCAAGGGCATTGTCTGCACCCCGTTCTTCGACGACCTAGACCGCAAGCGTCGCGCCGGGCTGCCGCGCGAAGACGCAACGCTGCCGGTCGAACTCAACGAAGACCTCACCTGGGGCACCTCCTTCCGCATCGTCCTCGACGTCGGAGGCCGCAACCTCTACCTCCGCAAACTGCTCCGCAAGATACCCAAGGCGCGTCAGGCTGCGCTCGAGCGTCAGGTCAAGACAGACGGTTACGGCTTCCTCTTTGTCTTCGATGAAGACCTGCCGCAGGGCTGGGCGCCGCTGCCCGTGCTCATGGTCTCCGCCGATGATGATTCTCACTTGGCGATGGCCGTGGACCGGCTCACCGAAGGCTTCGCCGAATCAGCCGTCATGCGCCTGCCGGCCGAGGCCAATGCGACCGGCAAGGCGCTTAAGGTGGACCGCTATGGGCTGGCCATCCTCAACCTGGGCAACATCCTCTACAGCGTGGAGAACGACAACAGCCTCGTGCTCTTCCTCATGCACACTCCTCGCTGGGGCAGCGACCGCTTGCCCTATCGTTTCGTGCCCGAGCGGAAGACGCACCAGTTCCTCTATGCGCTCTATCCCCATGAGGGCGACTGGCGGCAGGCGGCGACCTACCGGGCCGGCTACGAGTTCAACAACCCGCTGCTCCCGGTCGTCCTTGCGCAGCACCACGGCCCGCTGCCTGCCTGTCAATCCTTCCTGACGGTGGAGGGCGAGTCACTCGTAGTGACCGCGATGAAGGCCGCAGGCCATCCCTGCGGAGGATTCGAGGGCGACGAGGGCCTCAACCGCCGCAACGAATGGATTGTGCGCGCCTACGAGGCCAGCGGCGCTCCCGCAGAGGCCGTCTTCACGGCCTTCCGTCCGGTGGTCAACGCCGAGGCCACCAACTTGCTCGAAGAGTCGGAGGCCAGTGTAGCCTTCGACCGGTGCTCCGTCGTCCGCTCCTTCGCGCCTTTCGGGATCGAGACGACGTTGGTGGAAGTGGATCCGTGGGCGCAGCCTGGAAAAGGGGAATCCCTGGGCGCGCAGGTCGAGGTCGCGCAGCCCGTGCATGCCCGCTTCTGGCAGCACAATATGGGCGAGGCGCCGCTGGGCAATACTCCCGTCGCCATCTCCGTCCATGGCGACATTCTCACCGGCATCCACATCCGCCAAGGCGGCGTCACCATCAACACCTTCAAGGTCTGCGTCGCGAACGACTATCTGGACACGGGCGTGAGCGGCACGGTGAAGATCATCGTGCCTGAAGGCTGGGAGACGATTCCCGCCGAGTTCGAGTACAACCTCGACCCTGGCGAACACCACATCGAGGAAGTGCTGCTCAAGTTCCTCACCCAGAAGCGCAGGGGCGTCATCAAGGTGCGACTTGAGCACGACGGGCAAGTGTTTCAGGACGTGCTCGAGGTCGGCTCGCCCGAGCGCCTGCGGTTGAGCGTGCGCGAGGACCGCGGCGGCATCGAGGCCGTCGTCCACAACCCGACGGAAGACGAGGCGGAGGGTGTCGTCAGTCTGATAGTGCCGGTGGAACTGTGGTCGCCGGCCGAGGTCGGCCGCTACTCGCTCGGCAACGTCACTGACTGGGTGCAGCAGGTCCGCCTCGCGCCCGGCGAGACCAAGGCCTACCGCTTCCCCTTGCGCGCCGAGAAGCGCCCCGGCCGCAAGTCCTATTGGGCCATCGCCAAACTCGCCCATAACGGCTTCGTGGACTACCAGCCCTTGCCAGGGCATACGATAGAGGGGTGAAACGAGACATGAAGCCAGCAAGCCCAGCGCGCCTCTTGCTCACTTGCTCTGCGCTTGCCGCATTGGTTCTTCTATCGCTGGGGGTGCCCACAGTGGAAGGCAACGGTCAACCTGCGCCGGCGTTCCAGGACCTGGGGATTCCAGTGACCGCCGCCTCGCTGCTCAACTACGTCGTCGCGCCCGGCTACGGTGGGGTAGGGGAGCGTTTCTACGTCTCCTCCTTCCAAACGGGCGCCTCTTTCCTGCTGCTCTCCATTGACGTGCAGACCGGCCAGTGCGACGCCTTCCACTGCCCGGTCGAAAGCGAGACCGGCTGCTGGGCGCTCGCGGTTGGCCATGACGGCGAGGTCTATTGCGGCAGCCTGCCCAGCGCCTACCTGCTCCGCTTCGACCCCGTGACCAAGGAGTTCGTCAGCCTCGGTCAGCCCTGCGAGGGCGAGCAATACATCTGGAGCATGGCGACCGCGCCCGACGGCAGGATCTACGGCGCCACCTATCCTTCGGCCAGGCTCTGCGCCTACGATCCCGCCACCGGGGAGTCGAAAGACCTCGGCCGCATGGACCCCGAGGAGCAGTACAACCGGCACGTCGCCATTGATGACGCCGGCTTCGTCTACTCCGCCATTGGCCCCGCGCGGCAGGCCGCCGTCGTTTACGATCCTCGCACGGACGAGCACCGCGACGTCACTCCGGACGAGTTCAAGGTGCCTGGTTTCGCCTATGTGTATCGCGCGCCCGACGGCCACGCCTACGTGCAGTTGAGCGGCAAGTACTTCCGCGCCGAAGGCTTCACGCTTACGCCGGTGGACGCCTCCAGCCTGCCCAGCGCCGAGATGCGCAAACTCGCCGACGGCCACAACATCTGGCTCTCCGGCGAGTACACCTTCACCATCAGCGACCCCGGCACCGGCGCCAGCGAGGTCAAGACCTTCCACTACAAGAGCGACGGCGCGCCCGTGTTCTCCCTAGCCCTCGGTCCCGATGGCTGCCTCTACGGCTCCTCAGCGATGCCCCTTCACCTCTTCCGCTACAGCCCCGAATCCGGCGAGATGGAGGACCTGGGCAAGGCCTCCGTCGCCGGCGGTGAGATCTACTCCATGCAGTCCGTCAACGGAAGACTCTTCATGGCGGCCTACGGAGGCGCCAACCTCTCCGTCTATGACCCGCTCAAGCCCTGGCATTTCGGCGAGACGCCCAGCGACAACCCGCGGCACATCGGCTCCGTGGGCGAGTCGCAGGATCGGCCCGTTGCCATGATCCTGGGCCCGCGCCGCAAGATCTACATCGGCTCGGTGCCCGGCTACGGCTTGCTTGGAGGCGCGGTCGCCGTGCTCGACCCGCGCACCTATAAGGTGAAAGCGTTCCGCAACCTGGTGCCCAATCAGACCATCTACTGCCTCGCGTATCACAAGCCCACCGGCCTCATCGTCGGTGGCTCGGGCACCTTTGGCGGCGGCGGCTCGCACCCGACCGAGAAGGAAGCACACCTCTTCCTGTGGGACCCCGAGCAGGAGAAAGTCGTCTTCGACTGCGTGCCCGTGCCGGACGCGGGCACGATTGAGGGTGTCGTGGCCGCCCGCGACGGGCTGGTCTACGGCGCGGCCAACGAGGACAACGACCTCTTCGCCTTTGACCCCAAGACGCGGGAGATCGTCTGGCGCGGCAGGCTTCCTTGGGGCGATGTGCGGATGAACTCCTTCACGCTGGGACCTGACGGGAGCATCTACGGGGTCGCCGGCGACAGCGCCTTCCGCTTTGACCCGCGCACGCGCGAGGCCGAGTCGTTGGGGACCTATCCGTCGCTCCATCTCGGCCCCGTCATCGCGGACGGCTGGATGTACTTCGGCGCCGGCGTCCACCTCATCCGCCTCCCGCTCCCCCACAATTGAACCCCGCCTGTGAACTCCGGTGCCCGGCACTAGAGTGTTGAGATAGCGGTGAGCGGCGCCTTCCCTCCACTGCCCGACTTCGGCAGTCTCTCCAGCCTGCTGGAGTGGGAGCGGCAGCGGCTGGAGACAGTCGCCCGCGTCAGAGAGGTGCTGGGCAAAGAGCCTGAGCGCGCGCCTCTCGAGTCCGAGACGCTGGGTGAGGAGCGCTGTCAGGGATACCTGCGGCGCCACCTCCGCTTCCGCGTGGAGGCGGACGATTGGTGCCCCGCCTATCTCCTCATTCCCGACTCGCTACGCGGCAGGGCCGCCGCCGTGCTCTGCGCACACCAGACGGTGCAGCAGGGCAAGCGCGAGGTGGTCGGCCTTGAAGGGCGGCCCCAACTGGCCTATGGCGAGTGGCTGGCGCGCGAGGGATTCGTTGTGCTCGCGCCTGACGAGATAACCGCGGGCGAGCGCTGGGATCGGGGTTTCCCCGCGTATGACACGAAGGCCTTCTACGAGAGGCGCCCCGAATGGTCGGCCATGGGCAAGATGCTCTGGGACCACCAGCGCGCGCTCGACTTCTTGCAGACGCTTGAGTTGGTGGACCCGGCGCGCCTCGCGGTAATGGGTCATTCGCTCGGCGGACACAACGCCATGTTTCTCGCGGCGCTCGACGAGCGCGTCAGAGCCGCGGTCTCCTCGTGCGGATGGCAGCCCTTCTGGGCCGACGAGAACCCGCTGCGCTGGGCGCGCGACGGGTGGTTCATCTACATGCCGCGGCTGCGCGCGTGCTTCGTCGAGGGCCGGGAACCGCCTTTCCAGTTCAGCGAGGTCATCGCGCTCATGGCCCCGCGGGCCTTCCTCGACCTCTCCGGCCGCGGCGACACCTGCTTCGCGCACTCGGACCGCTGCGAAGAAGAGTTGCGGCAAGCCGCGCGCATTTACGAACTCTACGGCGCGCGCCAACAACTCGATTGGCTCCTGCACGATCAGGGTCACTCCCTCCCTCCTGCCGCCCGGCAACGGGCCCTCCACTTCCTCCGCTCCCATACTTGAACATTCCGGTGCCAGGCACCATAATGTCCAATTAGCCAGCCCAAGAAAGGGGGAGGGAACATGCCGCGCGCGCCTCGAGTCCACGACCCCGGCTCCCTATGGCACCTGCTGTCGCGCGGAGCGCACGGCCGCGCCATCTTCGACCACGAAGGCGACTACCAGCGCTTCCTGAGCAAGTTGGGCGAGTGCTGCGCCGCCACCGACCATCGCTTCTACGCTTACGCGCTCATGCCCAACCACTTTCACTTCCTATTGCTGGCAGGCCAGGCGCCCATGGCTCACCTCATGCAGCCGCTGCTCTCCTCTCACGCCCACTTGCTCAACGCGCGCCGCGAGACGCAGGGCCCGGTCTTTCAGGGCCGCTTCAGGTCCATCTTCTGCCAGCGCGAGGCCCACCTGCTCGAACTGGTCCGCTACCTCCACCTCAACCCCGTCCGCGCCGGCCTCTGCAACTCGCCCGACGACTACCCTTGGAGCAGCCATCAGGCATACCTAAGCGGCGACGCCCGCTCCTGGCTGCTCGCGAGCGAGGCGCTGCAGTTGTTTGCCGCCACGCGTCCTGCGGCGCTGCGCCAGTACCGCCGCTTCCTTGAGGAGGGCCTCAAAGCGGGCCCCCGGGCGGACCTCCATGCGGTACTAGGCGTCAGCAAGGCGCGCCCGCAACTCGCCCCGGACACCGCCGACCGCGCTAGCGCAGCCATCCAGGCCGTCTGCAGCGCCCTGGGCGTTGAGGAAGCCGAGGTCCGAGGCTCGCACCGATCACCGGCCTTGAGCCAAGCCCGTGGGCTCGCAGCGCACTTCCTCATACGCTCTCTCAAAGTCCCCATCGCGCACGCGGCGGAACTGCTCGGCCGAGCGCGCGCCTCCATCTATCACGACCTCGCCCTCGGCGGGGCGCTCGCCTCCAGCGCCCGCTTCTCTCGGTTGCTTGCCTCGCTCGAACGCGGCACAGCACGCCAGAAGAGCCTCGGATGAGCGCTGTCGCGCAATCGGTGCGTCGCCAGTGAGCAGGGCTGAGTCGCTGGCGGTCGGCGTTTTCCTGGTCCTCACCTGCGGGCTCTCCGTGTTCGTCGCCGGCTGGTGGCTCTCCGCCTCGCTTGCCATCTACCACGTGCTCCCTCTCTCGGAGCGCAACATCGAGACCGCGGCCCTCGCCAGCCTGGCCCTCGGCCTCGCGCTCGCCGTGTGGCGCATCAAGAGATGGGTTCCAAGGTTCTACAGCATCCGTCTCGAGTGGCTCGTCCCCATCTACGTCTTCTGGTCCGCCATAGCAGTCGCCTTCTTCATGGGGCTGCCGCTGGGCAACCTCATTCTGGGCACGATCGCCGGCCTCTGCATCGGCCGCAGAGAGCGGCACGCCGGCGCCGCGCAAGAGTCGCTCTTCAGAACGGCCAGGGGTGCCGGCATCTTCACGGCCATGGTGACCGGCGCCGGCGCCGCGGCCATAGGGGTACTTGCGTTACGCGAGCCGGCCGCCGCCACAGGGCCGCTCCCGTGGCCGGTTTCGCTGCTCGCCTCCAAGATATGGGGCCCCGTTCTTGTCGGCGCTGCGTGCGTACTGGTCGCGCTGGTGCAGTTCTGGCTGACGTTGCTCGCGGCCCGCTCCGCGTTCAGACTGGGCACTGCGACGGCGGGCCCCACGCCCCCCCGCGCCCGCCGCGGACGCGCGCCAAAAAGAGCGCCCGGCCCTGACTCCGCCAAGTAGCCAGGACCGGGCTTTGTTTCTGGTCAACCGCGTAGGCCGCCGTGGGTCCTACTTGCCGCGCGCAGCCGCCAGCCGCTCGGCAATGTTATCCCAGTTGACCAGATGCTCTACGAGACCCTTGGTCCTATTCGCTCGCTTCTTCTGATCGTTCAGGCGCTGGCCGAGGCGCGTCCGTTGGGTTTCGCTCTCCCTCTCACCGATGTAGTTGGAGAGGCATCGGAACCCGTGGCGTCTCTGACCCGCCGACTCCGAGGGGTAGCGAACTCGCTCTCACCCCGAGCCGATGCGTCCGGAGACGCACCGTTCGCGGTCTCCCGAGTTCCCTCGGCAGCACCCCTCCTTTCCGCCGCCCGCCGCGGCTCCTAGGGGGGTGACAGTTTGCCACTGCCGCCGACGTTGTCAAGACGCTGGCGGAGAATCGTCAGAACGAGCCTCGCATCCGCTCGATAGGGCCATTTTCGGCCGTCCTAGCGGCCGAAACGCCCCTAAATCCCCCTGGCGCGGCTCCCTGTACCGGTCGCCAGCGCGCCGAAGCCCTCCTCAGTACTGCCTATCCGCCCACTTGAACGCGTATTCGTAGGACGCGGGAATATCCTCCGCGTAGCCGGCGGCTTGAGCAGTGGGGTCGGGGACCCACTTCACACTGCCGTCGCAGAAGAGGATGTTCTCGCCCTCGGCCCAGTGCTCGTATTGGTACGGCACCTCTACCTGAAAGTCCATCACCATCGCCGGCGTCTCCGCGTTGTGACTCAGCATCCGCTTAGCGCCGAAGCCGGTCTCGCGATACACGTACGAGGTGCCGCACTGCGCCTTCTGCCAGTCGGGACCAACCTTTTCCCAGCACGACCAGGTGTGCACCGGCCAGTCCATGCGCCCCTGAGCCTGCGCCGCGGGGCAGTAGTACATGTCTCCCTTGAGCCCGTAGCCGAACTTCTCGTGGAGATAGCCCAGCCCCAGATAACGAGGCGGGCTGAGGGTGCCGTCCCAGACGTGATGCGTCGCGCGCCAGGGCGCGTCCGGTATCTCCGCGGTGGGAATCGCCCCATCGTGGTTGGTGGCGTAGAGCGACAGAGCCATTCCTATCTGCCGCAGGTTGTTCATGCACACGGTCTTGCGCGCCTGCTCCCGCGACTTGGCTATCACCGGGGAGAGCATCCCGGCCAGCACCGCCAGGATCGCCATCACGGTCAGTAACTCGATGAGCGTGAACGCGTCACGTGCGGAGCGGTGGTGGCAGGTTCTTGGCAACCGCATGTGCTGTCCCTCCTTGTTCCCCAACCGTCTGCCGGAGCCCCGTCGCCAGGCTACCGCTTATAATACCAGGACTGCGAGGACGAGCCTTGCTCGTCCCGGTCGAGTTCCCGCGGCGCCCCGTCTGGCGCTGACCAGGAGCAGCCAGGTCTACCCTATTAGACGCTGCGGCACCCCCGAATATTCACGCTTACGTGCCCGCGCCTCGGCTCTTTCGTGCGGCGCTGCCTCCCTTGCCAGTCAGCGAGTGAACCCCTCCGCCGCTGAAAACGTAGGGGCCCCCGGCCAGTCGGGGCCCGCCGTAGGGGCGGCCTGGCGTGGTCGCGCTCTTTTGGGGCCTCCCCGCCCCAGGCGGTGCCTGTCCCGGGCCTAACCCTCGTCCGCCGGCGGGGTAGGGGTCTCCGGCCCCTCGTCCGAGCCCTCGGGGGGCGCGTTCTTCCTCCGCAGGCGGGAGAGGACCTCCCGGCCCCCCCAGCGCCAAGCCTCGCCCGACCAACTGAGCAACTGTCGCGCCACCGAGGTGGGCATCAATGGCCGCACCCTCCGCGCCAGCCCCACGATGTCCCAACTGTGGTCCCAGTGCTCGCGCACGACCTCCTCGGGCACGGCGTCGAGGAGCGCGTTCAGCAGCACGAGCGCAAGCAGCCAGTCGTCAATGTGGCCAACGCCCGGGAACCAGTCAGGGATCAGGTCCATGGGGCAGACGAGATAGCCGAGGAAGAGGAACATCAGCACCTTGAACTTGCGGGGCACGCGCGGGTCCTTCTGCAGCCCGCGCACCAGATGGATCGTGCTGGGCAGCAGGAATAGCGTCTCGCGCAGAAACGCCTTGAGCCGCTCGGCCGGGCCCTTGGTCTCCCCCGGCTGGCCCGCGTCGAGGTCGCCCTGAGCCGGCTCTACTGGCTCGATGTGCTCGTGCTCTCTGCCCATGTGCGTTGGTGCGCCGCCATTCCTGCACCGCGATGACCTCTCCACGACGCCTCCGCAAGTGCGCACCTGTACAACTCCTCCGGGGCGCTTTCAGGTCATCGCGGCAGTGAGGGGCTCCCCCATAAATCCGAAGGGGCTCCGCGCGGAGCCCCTTCGGGAAGAAAGTGAGTTTAGGCGAGCGAGTGTGGTCTAGTACTCAGGCGGAGGACCGGGCGGCGCCTTCTCCTTCTCGGGAATCTCCGCCACCAGCGCCTCGGTGGTGAGCAGCATGGAGCCGATGGAGCCGGCATTCTCGATGGCGCAGCGGGTAACCTTGGCCGCGTCAATCACGCCCGCGTGGAACATGTCCACGTAGGACTCGGACACCGCGTCAAACCCCTGGCCCTTGGGCAGGCCCTTGACCTTCTCGACGACAACGGAGCCCTCGTGGCCCGCGTTCTCGGCGATCTGGCGCAATGGCTCCTCCAGCGCCCGCCGCACGATGGCCACGCCGACCTTCTCGTCGCCCTTCGCCTTGACCTTGTCGAGGGCAGGCAGCACGCTCAGCAGCGCCACGCCGCCGCCGGCCACGATGCCCTCCTCAACCGCGGAGCGCGCGGTGGAGAGGGCGTCCTCGAAGCGGTGCTTCTTCTCCTTCAGTTCGGTCTCGGTCGCGGCGCCG
>CAZGSV010000087.1:0-14034 GCA_964528605.1 uncultured Armatimonadia bacterium | reverse complement strand
CAGATTGTGCTCGAGGGCTGGGCAGTTCCAGTCCATGAGCGCCTCGAGCACGACCGCTGACTCGAAGCCGTGCGCCCGCAGCGTGGCGAGCAGGGGCTGCCCGCGTTCGGCTCCCAGCGCCGTCAGCGCCGCCAGGACTGCGGCCCTCGCTTGGGCGTCCACCCGGCAGGTGGTCGGCCCTCGCTGCTGCACCTGGCGCGCGAGCCGAACCACCTGTGCCAGGCCGGGCCAGCCCAGCGCCGCTTCCAGCACGGCTGTCGCCTCTTCGGAGAGGGCGGCGGCCATCAGGAGCGTCTTGGCCGAGAACGCTCGCAGGGCCTCGATCGTCTGGGTGTCGTCGGCGATGGCGCTCAGGTTGCCGAGCACGTGGGCGACCACCTGTTTGGGCGCCACCGGGTCCGCGCGCCGCGGGTGCTCCGGGGGGCGTCCGAGCGAGGGCCACGAGCGCCTCTCGACGATCTCGCAGCACCGCAACAGGGGCGCCGGTCCTGGAAAGCGCGCGACGTTCAGCAGTATGCCCCACTTGTCCTCGGCGCCTTGTAGCCGTTCGAGCACGAGCCGGTCGACGAACTCCTCCAGCGTCTTCCTGAGCGGCTCGCCGAGGCGTTGCCAGCGCGCGAGGGTGACCTCCCCGGCGCGCTCGCCGGCGGTGAAGTCCCAAAGCAGACCGGGCACCCGTTGCACCGCGGCGAGGAAGAACTCATGGGTGAGCCGGCCCTGCCGGTAGGCCTCGCGGAAGTAGTCAGGCCCCTCGAAGCGCAGGCGAGCGTTGGGCGACACGGGCTCGGCCGCGGGGGGGGCGGGCCGCTTAGGGGGGGGAGGAGACGGCGGTGCCTTCGCCGGCTCTTGAGGTTGCCTGCGGAACGGGCGGGTGATTCTATCCCAAAGACGCATAGCGGTTGCTCAGTCGGCCCTAGGTGGCGACCGCGAAGGGATTGAAGTTGGTCTCGCGGTCGAACCAGTCAACCTGCTCTCGCTTCTTGAGGAAGCCGACGACGGCGTAGGTCAGTGGCGTGGCCACTATCTCGACGCCGACCTTGAAGAGGTAATTCGAGGCGAACACTTTCCACAGTTGCGCGCCCGGCCACACAGCGACGAAGGCGATGGTGACGAAGAGGACCGTGTCCACGCCCTCGCCCACCAGCGTGGAGCCGATGGTGCGCGTCCAGAGCCGGCGGCCCTCGGTCAGGATCTTCATTCTGGCCAGCACGTAGGAATTGGAGAACTCGCCGGCCCAGTAGGCGATGAGACTGGCGGCCACGATGCGCGGGGTGAGGCCGAGAATGTGCTGGTAGGCGCTTTGGTTGGGCCACCAGGCGGGATGGGGCAGGGCGCCCACGGCGGCGAAGGTGCCGCTCATCAGGGCGGCGCAGAAAAAGCCGGTCCAGATGACGCGGCGCGAACGGCGGTAGCCGTAGACCTCGGTAAGCACGTCGCCGAAGATGTAGGACAAGGGGAAAAGGAGGGTGCCGCCGTCGTAGGTGAAGGCGCCGAAGATGACGATCTTGGTCGAGGCGACGTTCGAGATTAGGAGCACCGCGACGAACAGGCCGGTGATGATCTCCAGATAGCGGAAAGGGCGATTGGGCTCTTGAGAGGCTGTCTCCATGGCAGTCGCACTATCCTATTGTCGCCCAGTGCCCAACGCAAGCCGGAAGTAGGGCGGCCGCGCGGAAAGTGTTAAGGTTTAGGCCTCTGGGGTGGTCTAATCACGTAAAAGGGGGAAGGCACTTGCCCTGCGCGGACGGCGCGGAGGAGGCCCGGTTGGTGGCCGAGGCCAAGACAGGAAACCCGGCGGCCCTCGCGGCGCTCTACGAAGGGCACCGTGACCGCGTCTATGACCTCGCCTTCGCGCTCACGGGCAACCACGAGGATGCGGAGGACGTGCGGCAGATGACCTTCGTGCGCGCCTTTCTCGGCCTGGGCAAGTTCCGCGGCGAGAGCGCGTTCCGCACCTGGCTGGTGCGCATCTGTGTCAACAGCGCGCGCTCCGCTCACCGGCCCGCCGTACGGCGGGCGGAGCCCGTGGCCTTGCAGCAGGACTGTGTTGACCCAGGCGCGGAAGCGCACCGGCGCCTCCGGGCGGAGGAGATCAGGCGTCGCATCGCCTCGCTGCCCCGGTGGGCTGCCGAGTTAATCGCCCTGTGCGACTTGCAGGGCCTCTCCTATCGAGAGATCGCCGGGGTCTTGGGTTGCTCGTGCGGAGGCATCGGGCCGAGGCTGCATCGGGCGCGCAGAATGTTGAAGGAAAGGCTGGAGGATCTGGCGTGGGACCGGTGCCTGGGGCAATCTGCGGTCTTTCTCCTGAGGCGGGTCTGCCTCAGGTCCGCCTTGGGCGGCTCCTCCTCAGGCGTGACACGACACGGAGTCTCTCCTACGGCGGGCAAGCGGCCCGGTACGGCGTGAAACGGCCGACGCCGTTGGCGTCGCGGGCGGGGTCTTGTAGGAGCACCCTTGGGTGCGACAACGGCTTCTAAGCCGCGGCCAGGGCGGGGCGTGGGGGTTGTCGCGGTCTGAAGCCCGCTCCTAGATGTTGAGGCGGGCGCACGCCGCGGTGGGCTAAGTCACCGCGCGCACGTCGTTTAGGCCTGGCCGTTGTCTACCCTTTGATGCCCGTTAGGGTTACGCCTTGGATGAAGTAGCGCTGGGCGGCGAAGAAGAGCGCGATCACCGGCAAGGTCATGAGCAGCGAGGCCGCCATCATCATCCCCCACTCGCCGCCATACTCCTGCCGGAACTGGAAGAGGCCCAGGGAGAGCGGATAGAGCGCTTCGTTGCCGAGGTAGATGAGCGGGCCCATGAAGTCGTTCCAACTGCCCATGAACTGGAAGATGGCCACCACCGCCAGCGCCGGCCCGATCAGCGGCAGCATGATGCTGCGGTAGATGCCGAAGAAGCCGCACCCGTCTATCTTGGCCGCGTCCTCCAGATCGCGCGGAATGGTCATCAGGAACTGCCGCAGCAGGAAGATGAAGAACGCGCTCCCGAACAACGAAGGCACCCACAGCGGCCTGAGCGTGTCGTACCAACCGAGCCACTTGATGATGATGAAGACCGGCACCATGGTCACCTGCCCCGGCAGCATCATCGTGCTCAGCAGCACCGCGAACATCACATTCCTGCCGTACCAGCGGAGGCGCGCGAAGGCGTAGGCCACCAGCGAGCAGGCAAACAGTTGCCCGAGCACGTTGAGCACGACCAGGTAGCAGGAGTTCCAGACGAACCGCCAGAAGGGTACGTACTGGAGCGCGCGGCGGTAGTTGTAGAGGAACTTCTCCGCGACCACGCGCGCCCGCGAGGAGCGGCGCAACTCGAGCGTCAGGCGCAGGTCGCCGGGTGCCATGCGGGTGTGGCGCCCGGCCTCGGCCCTCCGCAGCACCAGTGAGCGGCTGGTGCGGTCCTCGGGCTCGACGAACTCCCAGGTCAGGTCTTGCCAGTTGGGATTGTCGAGGAAGGCGGGCCTCTTGGTGACGAAGGCGCTCTCGGACGAGTCCAGGCGCAGGCTGACCTGATGCCAGGATTCGTCGGCGTGGAGCGAGATGCTGACGCTGCCTACTTGCGACAAGGGCACGGGCAGCCGCACCGTCTGCTGCAGATGCAGCACGGGATCGCGGGTCAGGTCGTAGGAGAGCAGGTAGCCGCTCTCCCGGTCCAGATGCGATGGGCGCGTGGTGGCCTTGCCCGCGGTTATCCGCCAGGCCTTCGGGTTGCTGCCGGCGACTAGATCGGACCGGACATCTCGGATCGTCAGGTTCCCCAGCGCCAGCCGGCGCGCTGTCCGCTCCCAAGCCCGAAGGGCCAGAGCCGGCGTGGTCTGCTCTTCCACCGCCCGTGTCAGAGTCGGCCTGTCCGCCCAGGCCCGCTCGGCTAAGGCGGACTCCATTTCTTCCCAGGCAGCAGCCGTCAGGCGCGACCGCAGGTCTTCCGGGCCCGCGAGTGAAGATACGCCCTCGCGCGCGCGGATGGCGGGAAGGTGGCGTTGCAGTGCGCGCCAGAGGGTAGCCTCAATCGCGCCGCTCAAGCGGTCCCACTTCTCCGGCTCCACGTTGTCCGGGCGCTCGAGCGTTCCGCTTCCGGCGGCCCAAACGAACGGTGAAACGGTGGAGTAGGTGGGCACCTCCGGTATCCAACGCGGCGGAAAGACGGCTATCTCCCGGTTCTGCTTGAACGAGGTGGTGGCGAGCCAGACGAAGGGGAAGGCGAAGACGACGCAGCCCACGACGAGCACCAGGTGTGTGATGCTAAGCCACGCCCAGCGCTGCCCTCGGGCCCGGGACCGGCGCGGCCTCGGCATCTCGGCCTGTGTGCGCGTCGCAGCCATCCTATTGCTCGTAATGCACCCAGCGAGGCGCCAGGCGCAGTTGGATCAGGGTGAGCGCGAGTATCAGCCAGAAGAGAATCCAGGCCATCGCGGCGGCGTAGCCCATGGCGAAGTAGCGGAAGGCGTTGTTGAACAAGTAGTAGACGTAGAACAGGGTGGAGTCCACCGGCCCGCCCTGAGTCATGATGTAGGCTTGGGTGAAGATCTGGAAGGTGCCGATGACGCCCATGATGAGGTTGAAGAAGACGTAGGGCGTCAGCATGGGCAACGTGATGTGGCGAAAGCGCGCCCAGGCGGCGGCGCCGTCAATCTCCGCCGCTTCGTAGAGTTGCTGGGGGATGCCCTTGAGGCCGGCGAGCCAGATGATCATGCCGGCGCCGGCGCTCCACAGGCCCATGAGGATGATGGAGGGCTTGGACCACTTGGGGCTCTGCAGCCACTGCGGCCCGGCGAGGCCGAAGAGGCTCTTGAGCGTGGAGTTAATGAGGCCGTACTCAGGACTGAGCACCCAGAGCCAGAGGATGGAGGCGGCGACGGCAGGGACGATGGCGGGCAGATAGTAGATGGTGCGGTAGGTGGAGAGCCCGCGCACGTTAGCGTTGAGCAGCATGGCCACGCCCAGGCCCACGGCCATTCCGAGCGGCACGCCGGCGACCATGTAGATGGTGTTCCACAGGGACTTCCAGAAGAGCGGGTCAGCGGCCTTCCAGTGCCACTGCCAGGGCCAGGGAGAACCCGCGGTGGCCACTTTGACCCGGATCAAGTTGAGGTAGTTGTCCCAGCCGGCGTACTCGATCGGGTGCAGCACGTCGTAGCGGCAGAAAGAGAGCACCAGCGAGGCGAGCACGGGCCCGGCGGTGAGAATGACGAAGCCCAGGAGCCAGGGGCCGGCGAAGGTGAGCCCGGCCCAGTTCTCCTTGGTGCCTTGGCGGCCGCGGCGCCGGTTGTCGCGGGCGAGGCGGGCTGCAAACACGAGCAGGAGAACGGCTGCCGCCCCCCCCGCCCAGGCCAGTGGATACCTCCAGTTGAGCAGCGGATACTGCTTGCGCTTGACGACGAGGTCGAGCGCCTCTTGCACCTTGCGTTGGCCGGCGCGCAGCGCCTCCTGCGGCGTGAGGGCGTGGCGGATGGCGAGGTCCATCGCCCGGGCATGTTCGTCCCAGAGGACTTGCCCGACGGGGGTGACGGGCCTGAAGCGGCTGACAGGCATCATGCTGAGGGCGAAGGCGAAGGCCTCGCGGAAGCGCGGCTCCTTGGGGGCGAAGCGGGCGAAGACCGCCTCGTTGGCGCGCACGTTGGTGAACATGCCGGGGGCGAAGATGCGGCCCCAGGAGCGGGCGTAGCGGTACTCGGCTTCGGATTGGATGAGCGCCGCCTCCACGCTGGTCATGAAGCGGGTGAAGCGCCAGGCCTCCTCCACGTGTTTGGCACCCTTGGGGATGGCCCAGGAGAAGCCGCCGGACCAGGTGATGAAGGGCCTGCCGGCGGGCACCGGGGCCGGGGCCACGCCGAAGCGCATGTCCGGGCGGTATTGGGCGATGGCGCCCAGCATGCCGTTGGTGTCAATCATCATGGCGACCTTGCCGGTGAGCAGGGGGTGGAGTTCGCCCGACTGGAAGGTGGTCTGGAAGGCCTCCACCTTTTGCGCTCCGCCGAGGGCGTCGTAGACCTCGGTTATGAAGGTGAGGGCCTCGACGATGCCCGGGTCGTCGAGGGTGCAAGTGCGCCCGTCCGGGCTCATGAACTCGCCGCCGTTCTGCCAGCCGTAGAGGTAGAGCCAGGAGTTGCCGTAGTTGGGGATGAAGCCGAGTTGGGTGAGGCGGCCGCCGGTCTCCTTGGTGAGGCGGCGGGCGTAGTCTTTGAGTTCCGCCCACGTGCGGGGGGGGCGGGCTCGGCCTTGCTGGTCCACGAGGCCTTCGCGTTTCAGCAGGTCCTCATTGTAGTAGAGGATGCGGTCGTCGGTGGTGTTGGGGATGGCGTAGACCCTGCCCTGGTACACGGCCTCGTTCCAGCAGGCGGGGTAGAAGTCCTCGGGGATGACCGCGTCCTGGCGCCCACGGTCGCGCTTGATGAAGTCATCAAGGGGCAGAAAGGCGCCGCGTGCGGCCCAGCCGCCGACGGAGAAACGGTCCTGGTTGATGACGTCGGGGGGGCTGCCGCCGGCAATGCCGCACATAAGTTTCTGCTCGTCCATGCGGCCGCCGCTGGTAGAGAGGACGAGTTGGATGTCAGGGTTGCGGCGCTCGAACTCCTGGTAGAGGGCCTTCCAGCCCTCGGAGCGCCAGATGCCCCAGACGACCAGGCGCGTCTTTCGGTCTTCGCCGGCGGCGGAAGCGAGGCCGGCGCCGCACCACAGGGCGGCCAGACAGAGCAGCAAGATTGCGCTGGTTTTCGCTCTCAACAGACCGGGCACGACCTCGGGCCGGGGTTGTCCGCGGGCGCGAACCCACAACGGCGGACGCGAGTAGGGTAGCAGTTGCCGGCGCGGGTCTCAAGGACAGGCGCGCGGCGGCAAGCACTGCGGTCGCGGCAGGAATGCCGCTCCTACGGGGAATCGGAGGTCCGCCGCGTTCCTCGACGGCTAAGGCCGTCGGGTGGGCGGGAAAATGGGGACAGCAACCATCCTAGCCATTTTCGGTGGTCGTGCGCGCTATGCGGCACTCGGCAGGAGAACGGTTACTGTCCCCATTTTCCAAGGCTGCGGAGCGCGCCTCCATCTGAGACAGCCACACCGAGGCGTCCTCGTCGCCCTCGCGCACGCGGGTGATGCGGTTGGCCTCTATGACCGCTTTGACCTCCCGCACGACCCGGGCACCGTCGCCGGGCTCGAGGGCGTAACGTTCCGGGTATGTCAGTTGCATGTACCAAAGCGGCAGCAGCAACTTGGCGACGCGATTGGCGACTTCGGTGCTGCCCGCCTGCGCCCGTGCGCGGCTCAGCATCTCAAGCCCCTTGGCGACGAACTCCGGGGTCACGGTGTTCTGCGGGTCCCAGGCGCCGAAAGCGTGGACGTTGGGGTCGCGGGCGGTCTCGTCCGTGAGCGCCAGGTACTCCAGCACGTGGTCCGCGGCGGTGCCGTAGTAGCCGGCGCAGAACTCGCGGCGGATCTGCATGGGATCGCGGCTCGGGTCCCACATTAGTTGCGCGGCCAGATACTCCCGTACTTCCGCCAACTCCCCGCCCGGGCTTTGGTAGTCGCCTTGGATCATGAGGCCGTTAACGCCGTGCGCGGCGTAGTACTTGATGTCCTCCGAGAGGCCGGCCAGGTTCTGATTGGGCGCGAAGTAATGCGCGAAGTTGGTGGCGTAGTGCCAGATGAAGATGCGGCGGGTGAGTTTGCTCCACTCGGTGAGGTAGGTGGTCAGGTTGGCGCCCAGGCCGCAGCGCTCGAAGCCGTGGAAATAGCAGCCGGCGTGGCACAGGCGGATGATGACGTTGGCGCGCGGCTTGGTGAGGGCCGGTGGTTTGGCCGAGTAGGCGTAGGCTAAGGTCTCGACCCACTTGTCGGGGTGCTCCTGGGCGACCACGTCGGCGATGGCGTTGACGAAGCGGAGGATGGGCCCGTGCTGCGACCCCTCCTCGTTGACGACTGCCATGCACTTCTCGCATTCGCAGGCGCCGCCGCCGTCGTTCTGCGAGACGTCGAAGATGGGCACCTCGGGGCGCTCGTGGATCCACTGGAGCACTTGCTCGGTCGCGATTTTCAGCACGTCGGGATTGGTGAGACACAGTTGGCCATGCACGGTGGCGTTGGTGCGCTGGCCATTGACCAGGCTGAAGTACTCGGGGTGCTCGGCGAAGTACTTGCTGGGCGGCGCGAGCAGGGAGGAACTGTGGACGTAAGGGTAGAGCGCTATCTTTCCGCCCACGGTCTCGTTGCATTGGGAAGTGGGCCCGTTGAGCCTCTGCCGCGCGGCGATCTCCTTGGGGAAACTGTCGAAGTAGAGCGTCTCGCGATACATGAACGGAGGTGAGTAGGCGTAGTCTATGCGGGGAAGCGTGATTTCCTGCCGCTTGGGCACGACGGTGCAATCGCGCGCGAGGAAGCGCACACCGAGGAAGCGCTCGAGCAGGACGTAGACGCTGTACAGTTGCCCGCGGGGGTTGCTGCCGAGGAGGATGATGTCCCTCCCGCGCGTCTTGATGAGCACGCCGTCCTCTCTCAGGCGATTCAGGCGGTTGCTGAGGGCGCGCATGGGCACACGTGCGCTGGGCCCGAGGAGAAACGCGGGCGCTGAGCCTGCTTCACTCTCCCGGACAATCGGGAGCGTGGCGCCCGACAGCTCGCGGAGGAAGTGCTGAAGTTCGAGCGCCGCGTAGTCAATCACGGGGGTGGTGTTGTCCGGCACGACAATGCAGTAGTCGCTTGCTCCCTGCGCGGCGATGCGCAGCGCACCGGCGTCCCGGGCCGCTGGCCCGGAGGCGGCCAACACGGTCAACATCGCGGCCGACCACAATGCGTGCAGCATATGCGCCTCCCTCTTGAGCGGGCGTGGGCGCCGAGAGAACGGGCTCTCTCAGGCCAGAAGCGCGCCGTGTGTCACGATTCCCGGTAGGTCACGAGGATCGCCATGCGCGGGGCCGGGGCGGTTAGTTCGAACCCTTCGCCGAGTTCCTTTCCCGTCAGCGTCTGCTTCACCGCTGCGTCTTCGAAACTGACTTCGTAGCGGGCACTGGGCGTGAGGCCTCGCAGCCGCACGCGGAGGCTCTCCGTCGGGCACTCCGGCCGGCGGAACGCCAGCACCATTCCCGCGCGCTCGTCGGGGCGATGGAACTGGTATGCAATCCAGGTGTCGTCGGTCACGCTGTGCGACGTGAGTGGGTAGAAATCGCCGAAGAAGAAATGGCGCAGCCGCTTGAACTCGCTGGTTA
The DNA here is from genome assembly GCA_964528605.1 of uncultured Armatimonadia bacterium. Lineage (GTDB taxonomy): Bacteria > Armatimonadota > Zipacnadia > CAZGSV01 > CAZGSV01 > CAZGSV01. Next base: position 4,841 of record CAZGSV010000087.1, on the reverse strand, counting down.
GCGCCTTCGCGCGCTCCACCGGCACCTCAGGCAGATACGGGTTCCAGCCGATGTTGAGGCCGTTGTTCATGGAACTGCGGAACGCGTAGGTGTCTGGGTTGCCGCTGCCGGTGCTGGTCGAGGGCAGCCAGAGGCTAATCCCGTAAGTGTGGGACTGATAGCCGTTGGGCTCGAAGTACTGGTAGTCGGTGCGCCAGAGGGCGACGCTGCGCGAGACGGTCTCCAAGTCTATGCGCCGCCCGCCGCTGGCGCAGTTGTCAATGATCAGGGCGGGGTGCCTGCGAAGTAACTCGTCCCAGAACTTGTAGAGCCCCTCGAGGTGGCGGATCTCGCTCATCCCCTGCCGGTCCGGCTCGTCCGCCAAGCGCCAGAAAGGCAGTGGGTCCATGTTGAAGTCCTGGCGGTAGACGCTTATTCCCTCGCTCTCGATCATCCCTGAGATGTGGTCAGTGAGCCACTGGCGCGCCTGCTCGTTGCCCAGGTCGAGCAGGCCGTTGGGGTTGTCCGGCAGGCGCAGGACCCACTCCGGATGCTCGCGGTCAATCCAGGAGCCCTGAAAGACGCGCTCGGGCTCGAACCAGAGGACGAATCCCATGCCCATCTTCCTGACGGCGTCCGAGACCGGTCTCAGGCCGCGGGGGAAGCCATCCTTGCGCACGGACCAATTGCCGACGCCGTTGGGCCAGCGGCCTTCGAACCAGCCGGCGTCTATCCAGAAGTACTCCACGCCGAACTGTTGAAAGCGCTTTGCGAAGTCTAGCTGGTTTTCCTCGGTAGCCTTGTTCGACTCCTCGTACAGTTGCGACGCGCAACAGGCGAAGGGGAGGGTAACCGGCTGGCCGTTGTGGTGAGGCATATGGTGAGCGATGATGAAGCGTCGGAAGAGGTTCTGGCCGGCGAGGTAGTCGTCGCCGCTCCAGAAGAGCAGCAGGATTCGGGGCGTGCGGATTTGCTCACCCGGGCGCAATGTGAGGTGGGTCAACTCCATTCCGGCCTTCACCTCAACGCCGCTGCTCTCCTGCTTGGCGAAGGAGGCGGCCCACTGGCCGGACCATCCGACGGCGATGATGACGCCTTCGCTGCCCTCGAAGTCTAGGTTGAAGAAGGGGAGCGCGTTGGTGTTCGATGACCGGCCGCCGACGGTGGCGAGTTGCACGGGCGCGCCGGGTCGGACCACTTCGTCCACAGGGGCGAAGTCGGTGCGCGCGGCATTGCTGCCGAGGGCTCGGTGCAGGACCGTCTCGCTGCTGACGCTGGCCGCAAAGATGGCATCAAGCGCTTGCACGCTCTCGATTATGGGCGTGTCCTCAGCGCCGTTGTTCGTGAACTTCAGCACCCACTCGACGGCAGGGAAGTCGCTGAAGAGGGTGCATTCGGCGCGGACCTCGAGTTTGGTCTGCGGATCGGTGTAGGTGAACGTGTGCTCCGTGCGGGAGCCGTCCAGTTGTTGGGCGCTGTGTTGAGAACGCCATCCGGTGATGAAACGCGACGATGGCCTGCCGCCGTACTTGAAGGAGAAGGGCGGCGGCGTGCCTGCGCTGAAACCATTGTTGAGCCAGTCCTCGGCGGGGTTGTTGCCCATCGCTAGGAAGACCATCGTCACCGGGAACACTGCGAACATGTGCTCTCGCCTCCGCTTGTTGCGGCAGCCTGCTCTGAATGACGGGACCGTGGACCCGTGACGCCCGGCCGCTAGTGTAGAAGCCAACGCCAGCCGCAGTCAAAGGCAGTGGGGACCGGCGGCGCGAAAATGGTTACTGTCCCCATTTTCGCCGTCCCTCACGGCCACTGGTCACTGGTCGCTGGCCGCTTCCTCCCTTCCGGGTTGACCCGGTGCGGGCAAGATGGTTTGCTCTGCGCGAGTCGGTACACATGCGAAGGTGTGCGAACATCACAACGCTTGCAGTCGCGCTGGCGCTGGCTTGGGCTCTTGCGGCAGGGAGCGCCAGCGCGCAGGTCGAGCAACAGGTCTCTCTGGCGGCCAAGGAGGCTCAGGCTCGGCAGGGGCGCGCGCGGCCGCTGCTGCTGGAGGAGACGCTTGAGGTGGGGCTGTGCAACGACCGCGTGGCACTGCTCGTGGGCCGCGCGGGGCCGCAGGCAGGGCGGCTGCGTCTGTGGGACGCCGTGCGAGGTCGATGGCTCATTCCGCAGGCCTCGCCTGCCATCAACCTGGCCGGTCTCGGGCGCCTCGTGCTTGCCGAGGCTGCCTCGTCGGGCGCCGCACAGGCATCGTACCAGATCGAGTCTTTCTTCGAGCCAGGCCTAGGGGGGGGCTACCGGCTCGAGGCTGAGTTCCCGCTTGAGAAGGCGGCAGGGGCGCAAGCGTTTGTGCTACGGGCCTGGCTGGCGAATGGGCGTAGTTATGTGGTGCTTCAGTTGGGGCTCAGGAACGTGGCCGCGGCGACCTACCAGTTGAAGCCGGGATTCGAGTACTTGGCGCTGGAGCATAGCGTCTTCGACCACGGGCGTTCCAGTTTGACGGCCATCGGCGAGAGTGATCGCTTCTTCATGCAGCCTGCGACGCTCGACGGGGAGCTGCACGAGGTGGGAGTCGCGCAAGGGGCCCCCCTGCTGTTCGCGGGGGAGCCGGTGGCGGGCGGCATTCTGGCCGCGGCGCTCGACTGGTGCGAAGGGCCGATGCTGCTGCGCTACGCAGGCGTGGGAGGACGGGCGTCGCTAGGCTTGTACGCTTGGGACACGGGGCCCAGCTATCCGCCGGGTGCGGAGATCTGGTCACCGCGCCTGCTGCTGCAAGTGGCTCAGGCGGAGGCGCCGGCCTGGGCCTTCGAGGAGTATAAGCAGTTGATGGCGCGGCTCTACCCGCCTGCTCCGGTGCCGGACTGGGTGCGCTACCAGTGGGACAGCTGGTATCCCTACGGCGTTCGGGTGACGGAGGCGGCCCTCGATCGCCAGGTTGGGTATTTGTCCTCACGCCTGAACGACTTGGGATCTTGGATGGTGGTGGTGGACCTGGGGTGGTATCAGGTGGGCGAGGCGGCCGAGGCAGGATGGGCGACGCCGGACCCGGCCAAGTTCCCCAAGGGGCTACGGGCGGTGGTGGACCGCGCGCACGCGCGGGGCGTCAAGGTCGTGGTCACGCTGTCGCTGCCGGTGGTGTACGGCGCTACCGAAGCCCCCGGGCTGAACTGGCTCTGGCTCCCGTCTCTGGTCGCAGGCAATCCCACTTGGTTCCTACCGCTGGGGGATAGCCGCTACCTGTGCGATTTCCAGAACCCGGCCTTTCGGCGCTACTTCGAGGACTCGGTGGTGCGGCGTCTGCTTGAGGAGTCTCACGTGGACGGCGTGAAGTTGGAGGGGCTGGCGGGGGGGCGGCTGGACACCCTGGAGCGGGAGGGCCGCTTGGCCCAGGGAGAGCACTTTGCCTCCGCCTCGCAGACGCTGGCGATCTACGATGCCATCCACGGGGCAGCGAGCGCTTGCTCCCCTTCCTGCTACCTCGAGGGCGGGTGGCTGAACCCGCCGGCGGCCGCACCGTTGGCGCACTGCTTCCGCAGCGCCGAGGAGCGGCCGGCCTTCCGCGGCGAGTATCCGACCTGGGGGCTGCTGGAACACGTGGACGAGGCACTTGCCCAACGGATAATGCTCGGGCAGCGACCGCACCTGGGTTTGGTCATGGAGTCCCCCGGCACCTCCGTCCTCAACCGGCAGTGGCTGGGAGCGGCGGCAGCGTTGGGGGCTGCGGTGGGGCTTTCGTTTGACCTCGAGCAACTGTCACCTCAGGCGCTTACCGAGTACCGCGGCCTGCTCAACGCCCTGCGCCCTTTCCAGGGCAGCCTGCGCGTGCAGGGTGGGCGGTTCCCCATTGACGTGTTCGGCACGGTGTGCGACGGGAGCGGCTACGTCGCGGTTGTCAACCGCGAGGACAAACCGGTCGAGCGCCTGGTGGACCTGAGCGCAGTGGTCGGGCGCGCGGCTGAGGCGACGTGCGTGTATGACGTTGAGCGTGGGCAGTTTCTGCTGACGCGCGGAGGGTTGAATCTGCGCCTTGAGCCCAATTCGCTGCGCCTGCTGATAACGCGCACGCAACCCGGGATGATGTGGACGAGCAGCGCCACCAAGGTGATCGAGGGCAACCGCGGGCTAGCGGTGTGGGCCTGGGGGCCGGCCTCGGTCCCGGGAGTGCTGAAGTTGTATTGCCCGGCGCTGCGCTCGGTGGTGGTGGGCGGGCAGGAGGTCTTCGCCAGCGGCATTCCGCCTGCGTGGCAGGGCAAACTGAGGTACGACTACAGCACTGGAGTACTTACCATCACCTACGAGCACCAGGGCCGGCAGCGCTTCAACATCGGCCTGCAGCCCTTGCAGTAGGCGCGCTGGGCACCCGCGGGCCCGCGGGTGGCGCTAGTCTTCTTCCTCCCAGTGAATCTCCCGCAGGAAGGCGGCGAACTGGCGGGCGGTCTCCTCCTGCATAACGTAGAACCAGAGTTCGAGGGTGAACAGCCAGAGTGCGATCAGGTTCTCTTCGTCCGCGCGCAGGAGCATGGAGGCGAGGAACTCGCGCACCAGGCGCTGGTAGTCGGGCTCGCCGGTCTCCTCCTCCAGCACAACGGTATCGCCGTCGCGCTGGGGGGGGTAGACGAGAGCTTGCATTCTGTCGAGGAAGGCCCGCAGCGTCGTTTCGTTGGCGCGTTCCAGGCGTTGGCCGAAGGCTTGGTAGACCTCTTCCCGAAACTCCTCCAGCCTCATGGGGTATGCGCCTTCTGAGGGCTAGGCGCCCTCGGGACTAATCATGCCATAATGGTCCTGGCCCGCGCGGTAGATGACATGGACTTGGCCGGTGGCGGCGTTGACGAAGGGGAGGAAGTCGGCGCCACGGAGTTCGA
>CAZGSV010000086.1:0-14404 GCA_964528605.1 uncultured Armatimonadia bacterium | reverse complement strand
TCCCAGGTGGCCTGGGCGTTGTCCAAGGCGGCTTGCGCTTGGGGGTTGTCAGTGACCGCCAGAACCCGCGACGGGGCAAACAATGCCAGGAGCAAGGTACACGAGAGCACTAGGCCTATAACCCTCGCCCGTCCGAGACTCCCCATCTCAGATCGCCTCCACTACCGTGCATAGCATGATTCCGCTGTCCCGTCAAGCCCTTTTTTCGGAGATCACGGGCGGAAGCCGCGCGCCCGGCCGCCCGCTGTGGCCGGAGCGGTGATCGCCCGAGCGCGTAGTCGCAAGGCGCGGGACGGCGCGAACTAGGATGCCGCGATGCCGCCAAACCCGGAGATGTACGATCGGGCTGGCCGGTGATTGTGACTCTGACCTTCGGGTTTGGCGCGTGCCCACGGTCAGGCCTAGACCTATGTCATCTGCCGCCCCGCCGGAGGCGGGGAGAGGCCTCCCGTTCGCAGCGCGAACGGCGCGCGGGTTCCTCCTTCGGTCGCCTGAGGCGACCTCCGGCGGACAAGTAAGAACCCGCCCCTACGCCCTGGCGGGCAACGTCGGGCGCGAAGCTGCTCTGTTGAGAAGGTGCTCTTGGGCTAGGCGCGATCACCAGGGTCACACGGCAATGTAGCGCCCCCCGCCGCTGGCGGGGTGCCGGGCGCAGAACGTCCGGCAGAGACGCCGGACGCTACAACCCAAAGCGGAGGTGCAGGGCGTTTTCAACAGAGTGGCGTGAAGCAGGGCGCTACCCAAATCCAGGCGCGGGCAGGTCCGGGCGCAAGGGTTGGGCACGGCATGCCGTGCCCCTACAACTCGACGGCTGGCGCCGTCGTGGGTGCAGGCGGGCCTCCGCCCCTACGGTTCGGCACGCGGTCGGAAGGGTGATCAGCAAGTCGCAGGCGGGAGCCTGCTCCTACAAGTGCGCGCCGGCGGGTTAGTATTCGCCGGGGAGCGACTGGAGTTGGGCGTAGGTGAAGACGGGGCCGTCGAGGCACACGTACTTGTGGCCGATGTTGCAGCGCCCGCACTTGCCCACGCCGCACTTCATCCTCATCTCCAGCGTGGTCACGATCTGCTCGGGCGGGAAGCCCAACTGCATCAGGTTCTGAATGGCGAACTTGATCATGATGGGCGGGCCGCAGGTGTAGGCCACGGTGTTCGCCGCCGGGGGGGCAATCTCCGCCAGATACTGAGGCACGAAGCCCACGCGCCCCTCCCAGGTCTCCTCGCCCCGGTCTATGGTGAGGTAGAGTTTGCAGTCGTCGCGCTGGGCCCACTGGTCCAGTTCGCGACGATAGACGAGGTCGGCCTGACTGCGCGCGCCGTAGATGATGGACATGTCTTGGAAGTCGCCGCGGTGGGCAAAGGCGTCGTAGATGAGCGGCCGCAGGGGCGCCAGGCCGATGCCGCCGCCGACGACGAGAAGGTTGCTGCCCTTGACCTCGTCGAGGCGGAAGCAGTTGCCGTAAGGCCCCCGGATGCCGACCGTGGCGCCCGGATAGAGTTCGTGCAGCGCCTGAGTCACCTTGCCCATGCGCTTGACGCTGACCTCAAGGTAGCCGGTCTCCATGGGCGGCGAGGCAACGCAGAAGGGCGCCTCGCCCTCGCCGAAGACGGAGAGTATCAGAAACTGGCCGGGCCGGTGGCGGAACGTCGCGCCCGCCGCCTCGTCCACAAAGCGCAACCGGAAGGTCTTGGTGTCGGGCGTCTCCTGGATGACCTCTTCGATGCGCGCCTGTTGCGGCAGGTAGTCTATCGTCGCCGCCTGAAGGGGCTCACTCAACGGGGACACCTTCCTTGAGCGCGGCCTCGACGACTTCGCGGATGTCAATGCCCACGGGGCACAGGTAAACGCAGCGGCCGCAGCCGACGCAGGAAATGAGGCCGAAACGGTCGGACGAGTAGGAGAACTTGTGCAGCACGCGGTTGCGCAGGCGCTCCTTCTGCGTGGGGCGAGGGTTCTCGCCGCTCGCCATCTTGGTATAGGCGGCGAACTGGCAAGTGTCGTAGCAACGGTAGCGCTCGCCGCCGAGAATGCCGGCGCGGTCACAGATGTCGAAGCATTGGCAGGAGGGGCACAAGTAAGTGCAGATGCCACACCCCAAGCAGCGCTCCGACTCGCGCTCCCAGACTGGAGAAGCCCAGGCGTCGCTCAGTCGCTTGGCGAGGTTCTCGGTGGTGAAGTGGGCGCTCTTGCTGACCTGCTCGGCGAGCGCCGCACGCTTGGCTGTGGCCGCCTCAACGAGTTGCTCGTCGGCTTCGGTGAGGAGATCGGACAGCGATTCCGCGAAGCGCTGCCCGCTCTCGGTGAGGGCCTCGACTAGGTAGAGATCGTCCACGCGCGTGAGCACCCAGTCGGCGCCGCGCGGGCGGCTGAGGGCTTGCGCGGCCAGTTCGCAGAAGCAGTAAGGGCGCGCGCGCGCAGGTAACGGCGAGGACCAGGTCGCGCTCGCGCCGGCGCTGGTAGGGGACGTCAGCCGGCGGGCTGCCGAACGCGTGGTCCAGATAGTCGAGCGCCGCGGTGTCGCAGAGGCGGGCGCCGAAGATGAGGCGCGGTCGCTGCCCGTCGCTCGCCGCAGCAATGGTCACCTCTTCCTGCCGCTTCCTGAAGGCGAAGAGCGACTCCTGCACCGGCTGGAAGAGGCTGCGCAGGGGGATGCGGGCGTTCTGCGTCTCGAGGTCAATCTCGTCCGCGGACTTGATGCGCTCAAAGAGCGTGAGGTCGTCGTGGCGCACGGGCGCCCACACCTCCCGCCCTTCGCCGGCGCGGGCAATAAGTTTCGGCAGATCGTCAACGCGCAGTTGGTAGGCTTTCATTTCTTGGGCCTTCCCATGTGCCGCTCGGAGTCGCCCGCGTCGAAGACGGTCATGGGCACCGGCGCCTCCGGGTCAAGGCCGTGCCGATACTTGTAGAGCCGCACGATGTCGTCATAGAGCATGCGCGTGAGGCGGCGCAGGGGGAGGTTCACGGGGCAGACCCGCTCGCACTCGCCGCAGTCGGTGCAGCGGCCGTAGCCGGGAACGTGCAACATGCGAATCTGCTGGAAGATCATGTTGTCCTCGGCAGTGGGCGCGCGGGGCACCCAGACGGGGCGCGTGGAGTCAATGATGCACTCGCGGCAGTAACAGGCCGGGCACACCTCGCGGCAAGCGTAGCAGCGAATGCAGCGCGCGAACTGCTCGTTCCAGAAGGCGAGCCGCTCGTCGGGGGTAGCCGAGCGCAGCCGCTCGAGTTCAGGCGCTACGGGATCGTCCGCGGTTACCGGGGGCCAAACCTCGCCCACCACTACGCGGCACCTTTCGGGCTGCTGCACGTTGCAGATGAGGCAGCGGTCGGCGACCACCTCGGCGGCCGGGAAGGACTCCTCTCCACCGTCGAGAGTTAAGATCATCTTGTCGCCCTCGCGCCTAACTGCGGTTATGGTGTCGGCGCGGTCGCCCAGCCGTTCGCGCACTTTGCGCTCGGAGATGACGCCGGGGCAATTCCAGCCGATCAGCACGAGCGGCTCGGGCTTGATCTGCTTCTCCTGCATCAGGCCGACGAAGGAGCGCACATCGCAGCCCTTCACGACCACCGCCGCCTTCTCGGGCAACTGCAAAGCGTAGCTGGACAGATCGGCGACACAGCCCGGGTCAACAGTGAGTCGCTCGGCCTGCTCCGGCGTGCGCGCGAAAAGGGGCCTGGCATAGACGAAGCCGGGCACGCGCTCATAGCCGAGCACAACCTCGACTTCGCCTGAGGCAAGCAGAGCCTTCGCCTGCTCGACCAATTGCTCGCTAGCGCTGGGCATTGCTCTGCTCTCGCTTCCACTCGCGCACGTCCTCGGCCATCTCGCGGATGACCTTGGCAACCTTGATGCCTTCCGCTGCGGAGCACCACTCGAAGCGCAGACGCCTGGCATCAATGCCGGTGTCTCGCAGCACTTCGGACACCATGGCCAGCCTGCGGCGCGCGAAGTAGTTGCCCTGGGCATAGTGGCAGTCGCCGGGATGGCAGCCGGAGACGAGCACCCCGTCGGCCCCGCGGTGAAAGGCAGCAAGCACCAACTCCGGCCGAATCCGCCCCGAGCAGGGCACGCGCACCACGCGCACGGCCGCCGGCTGCTGGAGGCGACTCGAGCCGGCCAGGTCCGCGGCAGCGTAGGTGCACCAGTTGCAGAAGAACGCCACGATCTGCACGGGCGTCTCCTTGGCCGCTTCGGCGTGCTTGCCTAACTCACCGGCGCTAACTGCCACAGCGCATCTACCTCGCTGACGAGTTGCTCGTCGGAAAAGCCCTTCAGGTTCATGGCGCCGGGCCGGCAGGCGGCGACGCAGGTGCCGCAGCCCTGGCAAATGCTCTCGTTGACCTTGGCCACGCGGCGCGTGCGCCCCTCGTGCCGGTCCTCATAGTCCTCCATCGCGATCGCGGACACCGGGCACACCGCCACGCAAGCCTCGCAGCCGATGCAGAGCGCCGGGTCGGCCTCGGCGGTCATGGGCTCGGACAGCAGCGTATCCCGGGAGATGATGTCTATGGCTTTGGCAGCAGTGGCGCTCGCCATGGAGACGGAGTCGGGGATGTCCTTGGGGAACTGGCAGGCGCCGGCCACCAGCACGCCCGCCTTCATCGTCTCCACGGGCCGCAACTTCGGGTGGGCTTCGCTGAAGAACGCATACTGGTCCGTATTGATGCCGAGGATGCGCGCCATCTCGGGAGCGTCGCTTCTGGCGATGGCGCCGGTGGCGAGCACCACCAGGTCCGCGTCAATCTTCATCTTGTCGTTGGTGATGGTGTCCACACCGAAGATGGTGACCTTGCCGTCGTGCCCGAAGACGCGCGACACGCGGCCGCGGATGTACTTGACGCCGAACTCCTCGCGCACGCGCCGCACGAACTCCTCGTAGTTCTTGCCGGCGGCGCGCACGTCCAGATAGAAGACGTAAACCTCGGTGTCGGGCACGTGCTCCTTAAGGAGAAGCGCCTGCTTGGCGGTGTACATGCAGCAGACGCGGGAGCAGTAGGGCCGGCCGAAGTTCTCGTCGCGCGAGCCCACGCACTGGATGAAGACGACGGTCTTGGGCGGCTTGCCATCGGAGGGCCGCAGGATCTCGCCTTCGGTGGGCCCGGAGGCGTTGACCAGCCGCTCCAACTGAAGGCTGGTGATGACGTCGGGGTAGCGGCCATAGCCGTACTCCCCAAACTCCTTGGCATCGAGCACGTCAATGCCGGTGGCGACGACGATGGCCCCGAACTTCTCTTTGATGATCTCGTCCTGCTGCTCGTAGTCCACCGCCTGGAAGGGGCACACCTTGGCGCAGATGCCGCAACGGCCCTTCTGGAAGTAGATGCAGTGGGCGGTGTCAATGACGGGCACGTTGGGCACGGCCTGCGGGAACGGACGATAGATGGCCTTGCGGTTGCCCAGGCCCATATCGAACTCCGAGGGCGCCTTGGAGGGGCACTTCTCCCAGCAGATGCCGCAGCCGGTGCACTTGGCCTCGTCCACGAAGCGGGCGCGCTTGCGGATGGTGACCTCAAAGTTGCCGACGAAGCCGTCCACCTTCTCGACCTCGGAGTAGGTGAGCATGCGGATGCGCGGATGGCTGCGCACCTCAACCATCTTGGGCGTCAGGATGCAGGCGGCGCAGTCCAGCGTGGGGAAGGTCTTGTCGAACTGCGCCATGCGGCCGCCGATGGAGGGCGAGCGCTCGACCAGCACCACCTCGTAGCCGGCGTCGGCGATGTCGAGCGCGGCTTGGATGCCCGCGATGCCGCCGCCGATGACGAGCGCCCGCTTGGTGACGGGGACTTCGCGCTGGTAGAGCGGCTCGTTGTGCAGAAGCTTGGCGACCGACATGCGCACGATGTCAATCGCCTTGTCGGTCGCTTCCTCGCGGTCGGGGTGAATCCACGAGCACTGCTCGCGGATGTTCGCCATCTCGTACATATACGGGTTGAGTCCGGCCTGGCTGATGCAGCGGCGGAAGGTGGGCTCGTGCAGTTGCGGGCTACACGCGGCCACGACGATACGGTCCAGGCCGTGCTCCTTGATGGCCTCTTGGATGGTTGCCTGCCCCGGGTCCGAGCACATGTACTGGTAGTCGGTGGCGTAGGCGACGCCGGGCAGCGCAGCGGCCGCCTCGACCAGGCGCTTCACGTCCACCGTCTTGGCGATGTTGCTGCCGCAATGGCAGACGAAGACCCCTACCCTAGCCATTACGCGTTGGCCTCCCGAGTCAGCAGCAGCGGCAGGGGGCTCACAATGTGGCGGTCGAGGCCAAGGCGCTTGGGGTCAACGCCCAGCGAGTAGCCGAGCAGTTCGGTGAAGCCCAGAACGGGGATGCGCAGGTTCTCGCCGTAGAGTTTGCCGGCGGCGCCCTGGTGGAACTCCAGATTTGCCTGGCACAGGGGGCAGGCGGTGACGATGCAGTGCGCGCCCGCCTCCTTAGCGGCCTTGAGAATCGCGCCGGACAGGCGCTCCACGCTGCTAGGCCGTACCAGCGCGAAAGCGCCACCGCAGCATTCGGTCTTGTAAGGCCAGTCCACGGGTTCGGCGCCGGTGGCGGCGAGGAGCCGATCCATCACGGTCGGGGTCTCGGGGTCGTCGAACTCAGTGATCTCCGGCGGCCGCACCAGCAGGCAGCCGTAGTAGCAGGCTATCTTAAGCCCGCCGAGCCAGCGCTGGCGCTTTTTCTCCACCGCGGCCGCGTCCAGGTGGCGGGCGATGAAGCCCAAGAGGTGATCAACGCGCACGACCTTGCCGTTCCCCTGCTCGGCCTGGGCCTTGGCCGCCGTCTTGAGGCGGTTGAAGCAGGCCGCGCAAGGGGTCACCAACTGGTCGCTGATTTCGCCGGCGATGCGCAGGTCGCGCGCGGGCAGCGCCACGGCCAGTTTGGCGTCCAGGGAGTGGGCGCTGGTGGCGCCGCAGCAACTCCAGTCCGGGATTTCCTCCAGTTGGATATCCAGGGCTTCGCACAGCGCCTCCGCGGACATGCCCAACTCGCGGGCGGTGCCTCGAGCGGAACAGCCGGGGTAGTAGGCTACCTTCATCTCAGGCCCGACTCCTTGAAGATCGCACGCAATTTGTCGCGGCTCTTGATGCGGTGGGGGAATATCGGCATCCGCCCCTTGAGGAAGAGGAGCGCGCCCAGCGGCAACTGCTTGATGCGCTCGCGCAGGCTGAGCGGGGTCGCCAGCACCAGCCCGGGCTCGTAAGCCCGGCCGAGCAAGCGGATGATCCTAAGGAAGCGGTCGTGGAAGGTGGCCACTTGCTTCTGGCCCGGCCGCTTCTCGCGGAAAGAGACCTGCCGCAGGGCGTCCATGACGGCGGCGATATCAATGTCCATGGGACAGCGGGCGGAGCACACCAGGCAGGAGGCGCACAGCCAGGGCGTGTTGGCGGTCAGCACGCGGTCGCGCCGGTCCACCAGCACGCATTGCATGACCTGGTGCGGCAGCAAGTCCATTTCCTCGGCCATGGGGCAGCCGGCGCTGCACTTGCCGCACTGGTAACACCGCGTCACCGGCGTGTTGGCCAGTTCGGCTATCTCAGCCGCGAAAGCCAGGTTGCTCTTGACCTCTGTGATAGCCATCTTCCTGCTCTTCCTTAGCGTGAACCCCTCGCCCCGAGACTGTGATTTCTTTCACAGTCTTGTCGAGACTATCCCCCAACTGTGCCTGAGTCAACCTATGCGCCTCATCGGCATCGCTGCCGCTTGGTTTCGTCAGTAATCTCAACGCCGACGGCAGCGAGAAAGTGCCCGGGTGGACGGCCCGCCGTACGGCGGGCGCCCGCCCCAGGGCACCCGAAACCGACCGCACAGGCCGCCCGGCGGGGACCGCCTACAGCCCGATCTTCTTTAGGTAGGACCGGCTCTCGGCCACCGACTCCTTGGGATCGAGTTTGGTGTTGTCCTGCTCGCACACGATCCACTCGGGGTTGCACTTCAGGGCGGCGTTCTTGGAGCCCACCAGGTCCACGGTGCCCTTGCCCAGTTCGATGAACGAGCCCGGCGCGCCGTCCTTGAAGTGGAAGTAGATGGCGCGGTCGGCGTAGCGGGCGATGAACTCGTCGGGCTTCTCGCCGCCGACGGCGACCCAGTAGACGTCCACGCACAACTTGACCAGGGCGGGGTCGGTCAGTTCGCACAGGCGATGGATGCCCTTGACGCCGTTGAGCGCTTCGAACTCGAAGGCGTGGTTGTGGTAGCAGAAATGCAGTCCGGCGTCCTTGCAGATCTTGCCGATCTTGTTGAAGGTCGGCGCGGCCCCTTCGAAGGCCTTGATGCCCTCGGCCTTGGCGACGCCGGAACAGATGAGGTACTTGGAGCCGACGGCCTTAAGGTACTTGATGTTCTCCTCGATCTTCGCCGGGTCGCTCTGGTCGTCGTAGCCGCTGTGCGCGCCGCAGACCTCGAGGCCGGTCTCGGCCAGAATGTCCTTGACGGCCTTGGGGTCGGCCATCTGGAACAGGTTGCCTGCCTCAATGCCTGCGTAACCTACCTCCGCCACTTCGCGGAGCACTCCTGCCAAGTCCGAGCCGGGCCTACCGCCGTAAACGATGAGTTGCAGTCCTACCTTAGGGGCAGCCATGCGAAACCTCCTAGAGAGTAGTAAGTCGGTTGGTCATGTATACGCCATCTGGCGGAATCGCGCGAGGGTGCCGTAGGAGCCGCCCCCCAGGCGAAAATGGGGACAGTAACCATTGTCCGCACCCGTGTGTGCCACGCCCTAGCCAGGGGGAAAGCGGGCTGGGAAATGGGGACTGTAACCATTTTCCTGTGAAGCGTTGACTGGCCGATCAGCCAGCGGAAAATGGTTGCTGTCCCCATTTCCCCCTCCCCTGCCTGCCCTCACGTAGGGGCGACTCGGTGAGTCGCCCCGCCTGGGGCCCGGGCCACGACTACGGGCAGCCCCTCCTACGGCGGGCGAGCCAGGCGGCTCGCCCCTAGGAAAGGATCGCGCCGTTTTCCACTGGGCGAGGCGCCCGCCTCGCCTCTACGAGAGCGGGCCCTCCTTCGGCGGGTAAACGCAGGGGCCCGCCCCTACGCAACTGGCACGCCTCGTTGCGCCGAGCGCAGGGGACGGCCGCCTGGCGAAAATGGGGACAGCGACCATTGTCCGCACCCGTGCCGGTCACTCCCTGGTCCGGGGGAAACGGTTACTGTCCCCATTTTCACCTCCCCTCGCCGGCCGAAGGAGGGTGCCCCTGTACGGGCGTATGTCCATACGCCCCTACGGAGGCGCCGCCCGGCACGCCTGCGCTGGACAACACGCCCCGATACGTGTTTCCTACCCGCAACGGGGTTCCATCCCCTCCAACGGTGAGGTGACCAACATGGCCAAAATGGCGATCAACGGCGGCGAACCGGTTGTCAAGAAACCCCTCGGCAAAGTCTGGCCCATCTTCGGCGAAGAAGAGCAGAAGGCGATCCAACAGGTGTTGGAGAGCGGGAAATGGTGGCGTGGGTCCTACGAGAAGGCAGAGGAATCATGGGTCGGCCGCTTCGAGGACACCTTCGCCAAATACCAGCACGCCAAGCACGGGATCGCCGTGACCAACGGCACGCAGGCGCTCGAGTGCGCGCTGAAGACCGCGGGCGTGGAGGCGGGGGACGAGGTGATTGTGCCGGCGCTCACCTTCGTGGCCTCGGCCGATGCGGTCGCACTCGTCAACGGCACGCCGATCATCGTGGACATTGACCCCGAGACCTACAACATCAGCCCGGAGGCGATTGAGGCCGCCATCACGCCCAAGACGCGCGCGATGATGCCCGTGCATAACGGCGGCTATCCGTGCGACATGGATCGCATAATGGCCATCGCGGAGAAGCACGGGCTGATGATCATCGAGGACTGCGCCCACGCGCACGGCTCGGAATGGAAGGGCCGCCGCGTAGGCGCCATCGGACACATCGGCGGCTTCTCGCTCCAGATGGGCAAGACGCTCACCTGCGGCGAGGGCGGCATCGTGCTCACGAATGACGACGAGTTGGCGGAGAAGGCGTACTCGTTCCATCACATCGGGCGCATCTCCGGGCGGCCGTTCTACGAGTTCCACCGTGTGGCCTCGAACTTGCGCATGACGGAGTGGCAAGGAGCCATCGCGCTTTGCCAGTTGGCCCGGCTGGACGAGCAGACGGAGACGCGCGAGCGCAACATCAAGCGGCTGGCCGAGGGGATGAAGGAGATACCGGGGGTGGAGCCGATTGCTCGCGACTCCCGGGTGACCCGCTGGGGCTTCTACTACTGGAACTTCCACTTCCGCTCCGAGGAGTTCGAGGGCGTGTCGCGGGACAGGTTCCTGGAGGCGCTGCGCGCGGAGGGCGTGCCGTGCGGAGTGGGCGCGCACGGCCAGCCGATCTACCTGAATCCGCTGTTCCAGAACATGAACTTTGGGCGCACCGGCTGTCCGATCTCGTGCCCGTTCCACGGCGAGCCGGTGGACTACACGAAAGTCCATTGCCCCGAAGCCGAACGCGTCTGGAAGGAGCACGCCTGCGCCATGTCGCATTCGATGTTCCTCGGCCCGCAGGAGGATATGGACCTGATTCTCGAGGCGATGCGCAAAGTGCGCGCGAACGCGGCGGGGTTGATGTAGGGGCGTATTGCATACGCCCTGTTGCGATGTGGGCGACTCACCGAGTCGCCCCTACGATAACGTCCGGGTTTACCCCCGACGTCCCGCCCCGTTGCTACAACACCCTCGGTAGCGTCCGGCTTTACGCCGGACGTGGCCCTATGTACCGTCGGCGTTCATCCCCAGATCCGGCCCCGTTGGCGTCCGGGATAAAGCCGGACGCTACACCAGACGCCTCTTGCCCCGAGGCCGAACGCGTGTGGAAGGAGCAGGCCTGTTCAATGCCTCACGCCCTCTTCCTCGGCCCCCTCTCCGACATGGACCTCATCCTCGAGGCAATGCGCAAGGTGCGCGAAAACGCGCTTGACTTGAAACAGGCGTGAGTGAGGGGGGCCGTCACGGTTCCCCAGTGCGGCGGCCAGCTTGTGCGCGGCCCGTCACACTCACGTTTTCCACGCCTAACTCCAGCTGCCCGCTTCCTGCATGGCGGCAAGGCCGCACCCCCCTCCACAACACTCGAAATAGACGCGGCGGATGTCATTGACAACGACTCTGGGCAGCCGTAAAATGAGATTTGTAGAAGGGGGAGATCCTTATGCCGCTGCCCGTGCTGGTCACCATCGAGGACGTGGACGTGATTCTCAAGTACTTGACCCCCAAGCCCACGGGCGTCCCGCTCAAGGAAGCAGCAAAAGTGGTCGACAAGAGGCATCTGGACGGCCGCAAGTTGTCGGCGCTTGAAAGTTGGAAGCTAATCACTCGCGAGGGGGGCAAGATGCGAATCACGGAACGCGGCAGACAGTACGCGGCGGGCGCCAAGCAGGCCGTATTGCGCGAGATACTCACCGAGACTGCCGGCTACCGGACCATCCTCGAGTGGGCTCACCACCAACAGAAGGACTGCATCACGGCGGCAGAGGTCGCAGCGCGCTGGCATGAGCACAGCAAGGAGGAAGTAGGGGAGGCTAAGGACCAGACTCTCATGCACAACGCGGCGGTCCTCTTCGAGCTTGCAGACGCCTGCGGGCTCGGCAGCCGAAAGAGGCCGGGTCGTAAGAGCGTCGCCCGGCTTGACCTGGACTCAGAGGCCCTGGGCGGCTTCGTGCAGGCCGGACCGACCCTGGAACCGCTGCCAGGGGAAGAGCCACCCGGGGAGCAGCCTCCCCCGGAGCAGCCCCCAGACCGTGAGTTGCCCAGGCCCAAGGCGATATTCATCGCCCACGGGAAGGACAAGGGGCCCCTTCAGGCGATAGAGAAGGTGCTGAGACAGTTCAAGGTCCCGTTCCTGGTCGCTGAGGAAGAGCCCAACGTCGGACGTCCGATATCGCAGAAAGTACGCCAGACTATGGAGCAGTGCAGCGCGGCTATAGTGATCTTCACGGCGGACGAGGAATTGCAGGACCTACAGGGCAACAAGGTTTTGCGGCCCAGCCAGAACGTCATACACGAGCTCGGGGCCGCGAGCTTTCTGTACGGCAATAAGATCGTCATTCTCAAGCAAGAAGGCATCGAGCTGCCCACCAACTTTCGTGACCTGGGCTACATTTCCTTCGTCCCGGGCCAGCTGGAGGCCAAGGCGGTCGACATCATCAAGGAGCTCATTGCCCTGGGCTTCCTTCAGGTAATGCCAGCCTAGCCTCACCAGGGCTGTGGACGCGGCCCGCGGCGACTTGACATGCGAACCCGGTCTACGCCGCGCCAGGGAATTCAACTCCGCCTACCATATGCGAAGGGGGGAAGCTCTACGAGAGACCTGATGTCAAACCTGGTGGCGGGCGTGGTCGCGGGACTGCTCATCGTTGTTCTTCTCCCAGCTCTGCGTGACTGGCTCCCAGTGTCTGCCCTTTGGGCGGCCGTTGGGCTGTGGGTGCTCTTGGTGGTGCCGTGGGTCGGCGAGGCAGTCTCCGACCGCCGGATGCGCCAGGGCAGGCTCCGCCAGTGGACCGCCGTGGGTCTTGTGGTCAGCACCGTTACGTGCCTGGCTTGGGTGGTCGGGCTTGCCAAGGTCAAGCCCGCCCCACCGCCCCCGAGGGTCCTGGCTCCGGTGGCGTCTACTCGCGCTGGAGGAGACCGGCAGGCCAGCACGCCGTACGCGGGGTGGGTCCTCACCAAGGAACAACGAGGGGGACGAGTCTGGGTCCGCGACTGTCCCCAGATGTCCGACGCGGACGATAGGTCAGGCGAGTGCAGCAACCCAGCAAAGGGTCTGGAATCGGGCGTAGGCGCCCCCGCTCCCGTTCTCGTACTCGGCACGCGTGCGGGGAAGCAGCCTGAGCTCGGACGCGACCCGGAGAACGGCGGCAACAACAGGTGGTACGAGGTAGCGGCAGTCGCGGAGTCCGATCAGGGACGGACAGTTGTACGCGGTTGGGTACACTCCCGCTATTGCGCGCTGGATCTGCCTGAGTGGGGCGAGGCCAGGGAGTTGCCGAGCGGGGCCGCCACCTTTCTCCTAGAAGTGCCTCGCCCGGAGCAGGGCCGTCCACCGCGCGTGGTCAGGCTCCACGGCCAGGGCTGAAGCCCCGGCCCTAACGACGAGGAACGCCCGGCACGGAGTCCGGGCGGTACATCTCCGCGCGACATTGCGGGTGAAGCCCGGGCGCTGCCGTTCGTCTGAAGAGGGGTAGGAACTCGTGGCCACAGAGGTTGAGCAGCGTTCCCTGCCCGACATCGTGGCGCCCCGTCTCCGCGTCTTGTTCGTGGGCATCAACCCCGCGCCGGGGAGCGTGAGGATTGGGCACTATCACCAGGGGAGACTGGGAAGGAGGTTTTGGAGGTCGTTGGTTGAGGGCGGGTTGATACCGGAGCCGGGGCCGGGGCGCTACCACGACGAGTACCTGGTGGAGTGCGGGTTGGGGATAACGGATTTGGTGAAGAGGGCGACCAGGAGAGGAACGGACGTGAAGCCGGAGGAGTTGGCGGCCGGACGCGAGAGGGCTCTCCAGATCATCAAGCGATACAAACCGGGGGTGGTGTGCGGCGTGTACAAGAAAGCGTTGGAGGTGTTGTTGGGGCGGAGTCTGAGGGGCGAGTGGGGGTCGCTCGCCGATGAGCCGGTGCCAGGGGTGAGGGTGTTCGCGCTGCGGTGGGCGTACGTGAGGTGGGAGGAGGCGTTGAGGAGCGTCAAGGAATTGAGGAGGGCGGCCGGGTTGTAGCGTCGCGCGCGTTTTGGGGACAGGCACCAAATTGCTGCCACCCCCAACCCCCCGCAATTTGGAGCCAGTCCCCAGGTCGGGGCCCGGGTCAGGGCAAGAGGCGGGCGGGCACGGGGGCCCGCCCCTACGGCCCGGCGGCTGGCGCCGCCGCGGGCGGAGTCAAGTCTCCGCCACTTCGGCGGGCGAGGCAGGCGCCTCGCCCCTACGGGGAGTACTTGTCGTCGGGGAGGAAGGGCGACTTGATGAAGACCACAAGGACCGCGTCTTCGCTATCGTTGAGGATGTTGTGCGTCTCCGCAGGCTCGAGGCGGAAGGCGTCGCCGGGGCGCACGCGGTGCTCCACACCGTTGACCACCATGAGAGGCGAACCCTCGGGGAAGTAGAAGATCTCCTCGACCTCGCGATGGCCGTGCTCACCCAGGCGGTCGCCCGGCTTGAGGCGGATGAGGCCCCATTCGAGGTTGGGGCCGCGGTGGAGGTACTTGGGCCCGGAATCGCCGTGGCGGTAGTCGCGGTCGTTGGCGTTGATTCTTTCCATCGGGGCATCGCCTCCCTGTGGTGAGCCTGTCGAACCACCGGGGTCAAGTTCACCAGCGGCGGGCCGCGGCGTCAAGGGGGGTGCCAACGGGACGGGATCGCACGGACGCACGAGGGACAGGACATCAAACCTAAAGGTTTGAGTTACGCTGCGGTGTG
>CAZGSV010000085.1:0-14406 GCA_964528605.1 uncultured Armatimonadia bacterium | reverse complement strand
GGCCACGGACTGAGGGGAGCGAGCATGACACAAGCAAGAGTGCTGGTCGCGGACGATGACCTGGCCGTATGCAAGATGGTCGGCCGGTTTCTGGAACAGGCGGGCTACGAGGTTGCGACGGCGAACGACGGGGCGCAGGCCTTGGCGGAGATCCTGCAAGAGAAGCCGGACCTGCTCATTCTGGACGTCGCCATGCCGCGCATGACGGGCTGGGAAGTGCTCTCGCAATTGAGAGCGCGGGAAGAGTATCAGACCTTGCCGATTCTGATGCTGACCGCGCTCGACACCGACGCGGACGTAACGCGCGGGTGGGCGCTGGGCGCTGATTTCTACCTGCCCAAGCCTTTCCGCGGGCAGGAACTGGTGGAGGTCGTGAAGAGGCTGTTACAGGCCGGTAGTGCGCCGCCGGAAGAGGCTCAAGCCGAGTGAGCGGCGTCCGGCCTGAGGGAAAGCAGGTCAATGCTAGCGCAACGGGGGCTTGAGAAATGCTGACCACGTACCAGAACATGGCGCGCCTTGGGGTTGTCCACTTCATGGCCTTTGCTGGGTTGTCGCAGGGAGAGGGGCCCATTATGGAGACGCTGGAGCAGTTGGCGGCGGATGAGTTCTTCACCGCGGTGGAGATGCGGCGCCCGCTCAACGCGGCGCTCGCTAAGGACATCGCGGCGCTGCTGGGGGGCGCGCATATGGACGTGGGGGTGGGCGCTCAGCCGGCGCTGCTCGGGGGCAAACTGAACCTGAACGCGCTTGACGAGGGCGAGCGGCAGAAGGCGGTCGCGGAGGTGCGGCAGTCCATTGACTTCGCCTACCGAGTGGGGGCGCGTATCTGCGCCGTGCTGACCGGGCCCGACCCGGGCGCGGGGAAGCGCGAGCAGGCGCTGGAGCAGTTGCGCCGCTCGCTGGTGGAGCTGTGCCGCTACGCCAGCCAGAAGGCGACCGGCTACGAGTTGTGGGTCTCCCTCGAGACCTTTGACCGTGACATTGACAAGAAGTGCTTGCTCGGGCCGTCGCTGGAGTCGGCGGACCTTGCGGCCAAGGTCAAGGAGTCGGTGAGCAACTTCGGCTTGCTGGTGGACCTAAGCCATCTGCCCCTGCTCAAGGAAGACATCACCGAGGCGCTCACGGTCACGGCCGACCATCTGATCCACGTGCACGCCGGCAACTGCGTGATGCGTGACGCGAGCGACCCCGCGTACGGCGATCAGCATCCGCCGTTCGGCATCCCGCAAGGCGAGAACGGGGTGGAGGAGTTGCGGGAGTTCATCGAGTCGCTCATCTACGTGGGGTACTTCAGCAAGGCGGTGCCGACGAGCAAGCCCTTCTTCACCTTTGAGGTCAAGCCGCTACCTGGGATGAGTTCGGCCGCAGCCTTGGGCAACATCAAGCGCACCTTCCTGGAGGCCTGGGCGGGGGTGGGAGGTGGGCTTGGGGCCTCTGCATGAAGGTTGTCATCGCCCCCGACTCGTTTAAGGGGTGCCTGAGCGCCTCCGAGGTGGCGAGGGCGATGGGGCGGGGAGTGAGGGCCGCGCTTCCCAGCGCCGTTGTGACTCTGGTGCCGATGGCCGATGGCGGAGAGGGCACCGTGCGCTCGCTGATTGCCGCCACGAACGGCAGGGTGCTGAAGCGGCGGGTGCGGGGTCCGCTGGGGACGCCGGTCTGGGCCGAGTTTGGACTTCTGGGGGACGGCACCACCGGCGTGATCGAGATGGCGGCTGCGTCGGGCTTGCCTCTGGTTCCCCCTGAGAGGCGTAACCCGCTGGTCACGACAACCTACGGAACTGGACAGCTCATCTCGGCCGGCCTCGCGCTCGGCTGCCGCAAGTTCATCGTGGGGATCGGCGGCAGTGCCACGAATGACGGCGGCGCCGGCATGGCTCAGGCGCTCGGGGCGAGGCTGCTCGACGCGCTTGGGCGGGAGTTGCCTCCGGGCGGCGGCGCTCTGGGTCGTCTGGCCAGAATTGATGTCTCTGGGATGAACCCGGCCGCCAAGAAGACGGAGTTTCTGGTGGCCTGCGACGTGGACAACCCGCTGATCGGCCCGCGGGGAGCCAGCGCTGTCTACGGCCCGCAGAAGGGCGCGACGCCGGCGACGGTGAGGACGCTCGACCGCAACCTGAGGCACTTCGCGCGCGTCGCGACGCGGGACTTGGGCAAGCGGGTTGAGCGCGTGCCAGGGGCGGGCGCCGCCGGCGGGCTTGGGGCCGGCATGATGGCTTTCTTGGACGCGGAACTCAGACCTGGCGTGGGCATCGTAATGGAGGCAGTGGGGCTGCGGCAGAAGGTGCGCGGGGCGGCGCTGGTGATCACCGGGGAAGGGGCAACGGACGCGCAGACCGCGTTCGGCAAGACGGTGGCCGGCGTGGCCCAGGTTGCCAAGGAGGCGGGCGCGGTGGTAGTGGTGCTGGCAGGGTCGCTGGGCAAGGGCTATGAGTTGTCGGCGGAGGCAGGTGTAGACGCCTTCTTCTCCGTCGCGTCCGGCCCCATGTCGTATGCTGAGGCCCTTCAGAGGGCCTCCAGCCTGCTGGAGGAGTGCGCGCGCAACGTCGCGCTGCTATTCGCTGCGACCAGGACAAGGCGCGGCAAGAACAAGGGAAAGTAGGGATTGACATGCAGATCGGTTTACTCACCGGCCCGTTCAAGGATGTGGAATTCGAGGAGATGGCGGCCTGGGCGTCGGACCAGGGATTCGACGCGCTGGAGGTGGCTTGCGGGCCGGGCAACCGGCACGTGGACCTGAGCCGTCTCACCCCTGCCAAGATCAAGACCTGGGCGCGGATTCGCGAGGAGTACTTCATTGACTACTCGTCGTTCGCCTATTACGCCAACGTGGCGGAGGCGGACAGCAGGAAGCGCGCCGCAGTGCTGGCAGGCGTGGAGAAGACCATTGATCTCGCCGCAAAACTGAAGGTGCGCGTGGTGTGCACGCTGGCGGGCTCCGCGGCTCCGGGCAAGAGCAAGAGCGAGACCATTCGCGAGTTGGCGGCTCCCTCACTGCGACGGCTGGCCAAGTATGCCCGCAAGAAGGGCGTCTGCCTCGCGCTGGAAAACTATTTCGCCACCAATCTGCAGCACCTGGACCTGTGGCGCGAGTTGTTCGAACTGGTGCCGGACGACAATCTGGGCCTCAACTTCGACCCGTCTCACTTGGTCTGGCAGGGGATTGACTACCTGGCGGCGGTTGAGGAGTTCGGCTCCCGCATCTTCCATACGCACGCCAAGGACACCGAGATTCGCGAGGACCGGCTGCGGCGCGTCGGCTGCATCGGCTCCGGCTGGTGGCGCTACGTGATCCCCGGCTACGGCCGCGTCGCGTGGGGCGAGTACGTGGGCGCGCTGCGGCGTGTCGGCTACGACGGCGTGCTCAGCATCGAGCACGAGGACTCCGCCTTCGGAGTCAAAGAAGGCTTCGTTGCCGGACTTCAGTACTTGTGGCGCTTTGCGGCGCGCGAGGTGCCGGCCTATGAGCCGGAGCAGAAGGACTGAGGGCTCGGCCTCTCTTGAGCGGCCGGCAGACGCAGGTCGAGGAGGGTACACCAATGAGCAGGAAGATTCGCATCAAGGCTGGCTCGGTGGAGGCGACGGCTGTGCTCGGTGACACCCGGACGGCGGAGGCCATCTGGGAGGCGCTGCCGGTAACGGCAAAGGCGAACACTTGGGGCGACGAGGTCTACTTCTCGATCCCGGTCAAGTGCGCGGCGGAGAACCCGAAGGAGACAGTCGAGCTCGGCGACCTCGGTTACTGGGTGCCGGGCAGCGCTTTCTGCATCTTCTTCGGGCTCACGCCGATGAGCGGCGCGGGAGAGATCCGTCCGGCGAGTGCCGTGAACGTGTTCGGCAAAGTGGAAGGCGATCCGAAGGTCTTCAAAAAGGTGAGCCAGGGAACCACGGTGACTATAGACAAGGCCGAGAAGTAGCAGGCGCTCGAGGGGAGGCGTAGAAGACAATGGCCTACCTGATGGGGATAGACGTGTCCACCACGGGGTGCAAGGCCCTCATTGTGGACGAGAAGGGCGGTGTGGTGGCGGGCGCGGTGCACGAGTACCCGCTGCTCACGCCCTATCCCGGCTGGGCGGAGCAGCACCCCGAGCAGTGGTGGTCTGCGGCCGTCGCCAGCGTTAGGGCAGCCTTGAGCAAGGCGGGCCTGAGTGGGAAGGACATGACGGCCGTGGGTCTGACGGGACAGATGCACGGCTCGGTCTTTCTGGACGAGAAGGACGAAGTCATCCGGCCGTGCATTCTCTGGTGCGACCAGCGGACCGAGGAGCAGTGCCACTGGATAACGGCGACGGTGGGCGAGGCCCTGCTCACGCAAGAGACGCTCAATCCCGTGCTCACGGGTTTCACGGCTCCCAAGATAATCTGGCTGCGCCAGCGTGAGCCGGAGAACTACGCGCGGCTGCGCAAGGTGCTGCTGCCCAAGGATTACCTGCGGCTCCGCCTGACGGGCGAGTACGCGACGGAGGTCTCGGACGCGTCCGGCACCTCGCTGTTGAACGTCCCCAAGCGGCAGTGGTCCAAGCCCGTGCTGGAGCGGTTGGAGATTCCCGAGGAGATGCTGCCGCGGTGCTACGAGTCTGCGGAGATTTCCGGCAAGGTGAGCAAGGGCGCCGCGGAGGAGACGGGCCTGGCGGAGGGCACGCCGGTGGCCGGAGGGGGCGGGGATCAAGCGGCGGGCGCGGTGGGTAACGGCATTGTGCGCACGGGGCTGGTCTCGGCGGTCAGCGGCACTTCGGGCGTGGTGTTCGCTCAGACGGACAGCGCGCTGCTGGCGCCGCGGCTGCTGCTCCACAGTTTCTGCCATGCGGTGCCGGGCAAGTGGCACCTGATGGGAGTGATGCTGGCGGCGGGAGGCTCGTTCCGGTGGTTCCGCGATGCTCTCGGTGCCGAGGAGCGCGCGGTGGGCGCGGAGAGCGGCAAGGACCCGTACGAGGTGTTGTGCGAGGAGGCCGCGCAGGCGGCCCCCGGGTGCGAGGGTCTCCTCTTCTTGCCTTATCTTATCGGCGAGCGGACGCCGTATCCGGATCCCGATGCTCGCGGCGTGTTCTTTGGGGTCTCGCTCCGGCATACGAAGAAGCATCTCGTGCGCGCCGTGCTCGAAGGTGTGTCCTACGGGCTCAAAGACTCGTTCGACATCATGGCCGAGATGGGGGTGCCCATTCAGGAGGTGCGCGCCTCGGGAGGAGGGGCGCGCAGCCCGCTGTGGCGACAGATACAGGCGGACGTGACCGGCTACGCTCACAGCACCATCAATGTGGACGAGGGTCCTGCTTTCGGCGCCGCTTTGCTCGGCGGAGTCGGGGCGGGTGTGTACGCGAATGTGGTGGAGGCTTGCGATGCCGGCATTCGCACGACCTCGATCACCCACCCGCAGCCGGCCAACCACGAACTGTACCGTGAGTTCCACGGGGTCTACAAGTCGTTGTACCAGGCGCTCAAGGACCTCTTCGGGGTCAACGCCAGGCTAGTGGAGAAGTATCTGGCGAAGGCGTAGGGGGAGAGCGCTTGCGCAAAGCCCTCTATGTGGAACGCGACTCCGTGCTGCACCGCCTGCACCCGAGCAGCAAGGTGATACTGCTGTGCTGGTACTTTGTGACCGCGGTAGCGCTGCGGGGCTGGGCGTGGCAGTGTGCCATGCTGTTGGCAGCACTCATCGTGGGTCTGGGCTGTGGCGCGGCGGGGAACCTGCGAGCATTCTGGAAGTTCCTGTTCGTGATTGCGGCGATGACGGTGCTGCTGTGGTCGGCTTACTACGGAGGCTTCACGCAGGAGGGGGTGGGGCGCTCTTTGCAGTCGGCTGGGCGCATCTGCGGGATGCTGGTGGCGGGCCTGGTGTTCCTCAGCGTCACCCGCGTGGAGGAGTTCACCTATGCCCTGGGCCGCGCCGGCATCCCGGCTCCGGTGACCATGGCCCTGGGACTGGCCTTTCGGTTCGTGCCCATCCTGATGGGAACGGCGACCACGGTGGCCGCGCTGCAGTCGTTGCGGGGTCTGGACCTCCGCCGCGGCTCTCCCTTGGCGCGGGCGCGCAAGTATGTGCCCTTGCTGGTGCCGGTGTTGATAACGGCGCTGCGCAATGTACCGCAGTTGGCGATGGCGCTGGAGGGGCGCGGGTTCGGGCTGAAGCGGAAGAGGACGCCGTTCCACATCTACCGTTTGCGCGCTGCGGATTTCATTGCACTTGCAGTCGTGGTCGTAGGGCTGGGCGGTGCGGTGATGAAAGCCCATGCCTGGTGACGGCGGCGTGAGCCGAGCCGGGGAAGCCGGTGCGGTCGGCGGTGTCGCAGGGGCGCCGGGCGGACGCGGCGGGCGGAGGTCTCCGCGCTATTGGGTGAGGGCAGGGGTGCTACTGGTCTTTGCCGTGATCGTGGGGTTCACGCTGGGCATGCTGCTCGGGCAGCGCTGGGTGCGCAGTCACGGCGTTCCACCCCGGCAGCAATCCGGCGTGGCGCCCGTGCGGGAACAGGGGCGGGCGCCCGAGGTGATCATCGAGCCCTCAAAGTCTGAGGAGCCCGGCGGGGAGCCGGGCGAGCGCCGGAAGCGCACTCAGGCCGGCCTGGCCGTGGCGCTGGCGGCGCGCGGATCGAGCGACCGCGCGGCCTTGTGCGCCAAGCGCGGGTTCCTCCAGTGAGCGCGGGGTCGAGGCGCTGGCGGGAATGGCTGTGGGTCGTATTGCTGGTAGCGGCCGGCATACTGCTGACGCTATGGCTGCGCGGGCGCTAGGCGGGGCCGCAGGTTGCGTCTTGCCCCGGCGGGACGGCCTGCTATAATGGCCCCTGCGCAAGCGAAGGAGGGCAGCGTCCTTGGGTGAAGAGCGCTGGGTCCGCCGGCCGGTTGTGGCCGGGATGTTTTACGAGGGGGACGCGAGGAGCCTGCGCCGCCAACTGGAGCGGTGCTTCACCGGGAAGGGCGGGCCCGGAGAGATCCCTAAGGCGGTTGAGACGCCGGCCGAGAAGACGACGGGCCTGGTGAGTCCTCACGCCGGCTACGAATACTCGGGAGCGTGCGCGGCCCACGGCTACGCGGCAGCGGCGGGCAGGGGGCGGTTCGACTGCGTGGTGATGGTGGGGCCGAACCACAGCGGCATGGGAGCGGCCGTTGCCGTGTACCCTGGCGATGGTTTCGCTACACCTCTCGGTGTTGTTCCGGCGGACAAGGACCTCGGCCGCACCATCGCGGCGGCATGCCCGGAGGCGGAGTTGGACGAGTGGGCGCACACCCGAGAGCATTCCCTCGAGGTGCAGTTGCCCTTCCTGCAGTTCATCTGGGGCGATCAGGTGCCCGCGGTAGCGGCTGTCGCCATGAGCGACCAGAGGGCCTGCACTGCGACGAGCCTGGGGAAGGCGATTGCGGAGTCGGTCAACGGGTTGAACGCCTTGCTGGTGGCGAGCACCGACCTGTCTCACTTTCATCGCCAGCAACAGGCAGAGACGCTGGATAAGGCTTGCCTGGAGCCGGTGCTGCAGATGGACGGGCCCGCGTTGGTGCGCTTGGTGGAGGGCCGGGGCATCAGCATGTGCGGCTACGGCCCGGTCGCGGCGGTGCTCACCGCGGCGAAGGCGCTCGGGCTCGGTCAGGCGCAACTGCTGCACTACACGAACTCGGGCGAGGTCACCGGCGACAGGCAGCGCGTCGTCGGATATGCCTCCGTTCTGGTGCGGTAAGTGCGAGTCGGGGCGCTGCGGCTCGAAGCCGCGAAACGTCTAGGTACGGGGTGAGAACATCGTGTGGGCCTATGTGGTGGTGATACTGCTCGTCCTCACAGTAGGCACGGTGCAGGCTAGGCGGCCGCCGACGCGGACGGTGGTCGAGATGGCGGGGGCCTATCTGGGCTTGTGGGTCGCCAGCGCGCTGGGCCGCTCCCCGGTTGCGTACCTCATCATCTTTGTGGTTTGGTTTGCGGCGATCGTGGGGGCCTCGTACGCCGCGGAGAGGGCGACGGCCTTCAGCCTGGAAACGTGGGATAACGTCATCGGAGGCGTGTGCGGCATCGTGACCGCCATCTGCTTCGCGCATATGATCTTCCGCGCGGCGGAGGCCTTCGGCGGACCCAAGAGTGACGTTACTGCTTTTCTGGAGAACGTGTGGATCAGCCGGGAAATGCTCCATTTCACCAGTCTCAAGCATCTCTTTGGGCTGGGGCAGCAGTTCGCGACCGAGGTGGGAAGACAGTAAATGACCGAACGCTTGGCCCAGATAGACGAGATCCGCAAGCGGCTGCCCGTTTCCTATGGCGAGGCGAACGAGGCGCTGGAGGAGGCGGACGGCGATATCGTGAGGGCGTTGGCGATTCTCGAGGCGCGGCAGACGCAAGGCCTCACGGATCTGCTGCGCAAGGCAGCGGAGGCAAGCCAGACAGGGCAGCCGCTGCGCTGGCGACTGGAGGTCGGCGGCGTGGCTCTGTGGGAACAGGCGGTGCCGGCGGGGCAGGCGCCACGCTGGCTGCGTTGGCTGCTGCTGCTCTTGTCCCTGAGTAAGGTCATCGTCGAGGAGGAGCCGACGGTGGCCGGCGGAGAACAGCGGCAGGGGGCGGAGGCGGAATGAGCGCGGCCAGCACAAGGCGTTTCGCGCAGGCCGACCTCAGGACTGTCGGGCAGCGGTGCGAGTGCCGTTTGCTGGCGGCGGCGCAGCAGGGCGATCGGCAAGCGGCGGAGGCGGTGCTGCAGCGTTATGGCTGGCTCATCGGCGCCGGCGTTCGCGAGGGGCATCTGCACTTGCTGGAACGGGAGGATCTGGAGCAGGCCGGTCGCATAGGTCTGTGGGAAGCAATACAGGCATTTCGCGAGGCGCGCGGGGTGCCATTCTCCGCCTTCGCGCGCTTGTGTGTACGGCGGGAGATTGCGAGCCTGCTGCGGGCGATGCTCAGGGGACGCCTGCAGGCCTGTAGTCTGGATGCCGAGGCGCCGGCGGGCCGAGACAAGGAGGGCGTCGTAGGGCGGGCGTGCGAGGCCGCTGCTCTGTGCGCCTTGGCTGTCTTGCGCGCGGGACTTAGCCGATTGGAGCAGGATTGCTCTCGCCTGCGCTGGAGCGGCTACTCATACGACGAGATCGCCGCGCATCTGGGACGGCCGAGCAAGGCGGTGGGCAACGCGTTGGCGCGGGCGCGGCGGAAGTTGGACCGGGCGATGGGCTAGGCCGAGCGGCGGCGCCAGCGCAGTTTGCGCCGCGACACGCTTTGTGTTTACCTGTAGCATCCGTTTGGGGGAGGTCTGTGTTTTTCGGAGCCGATGTTTTTCCGTGAGGTAATAGACACCTTAGAGCGGTTCTGGGCTGAACGGGGGTGCCTGATCGCCGAGCCCTGGGACGTGGAGGTCGGCGCAGGCACGATGGCGCCCGAGACTTTCTTCCGCGCGCTGGGGCCGGAGCCCTGGCGAGTCGCCTACGTGCAGCCTTCGCGGCGCCCGGCGGACGCACGCTACGGCGTGAACCCCTCGCGTCTCTATCGCTACTACCAGTACCAGGTCATCATCAAGCCCTCGCCGGATGATATCCAGGACGTCTACCTGGAGAGTCTCGGTGCGTTGGGCATACGCGCGCGGGAGCACGACATCCGCTTTGTGGAGGACGACTGGGAGTCGCCGATGCTGGGCGCGGGGGGGCTGGGCTGGCAGGTGTGGCTGGACGGTGAGGAGATCACGCAGTTCACCTACTTCCAGTACTTCGGCGGCCTCGAGGTGACTCCCGTCAGCGTGGAACTTACCTACGGCCCTGAGCGGATCGCGATGCACTTGCAGGGGGTGGACCACTACACCGAGTTGAAGTGGGACGCGCGCACCAAGTACGGCGACCTGCACTTCGCTCAGGAAGTGGAGCAGTCGCGCTACAGTTTCGAGTACGCCGACATCGAGATGCTGTTCTCCCTGTTCGAAGCTTATGAGAAGGAAGCGGAGCGCGCTCTGGAGGCGGGGCTGGTGCTTCCCGCCTACGAGTTAGCCCTCAGGTGCTCGCATGCGTTCAACGTGCTTGATGCTCGCGGGGCGCTGAGCGTGACGCAGCGGACGGCGCTGATAAACCGGGTGCGTGGGGTGGCCAAGGCGTGCGCGGAGGGATACCTGCGGCAGCGCGAGCAAGCCGGCTATCCTCTGACCAGGCCCGTGGGAGAGCGCCACTATGTCTAGTTGGGCGCTGCTTGAGATCGGGCTTGAGGACATACCGGCCTCCTACTTCGACGCCATCCTGCCGGACCTGGAACGGTGCGCTCGCGAGGAGTTGGAGAACGCCCGGCTGGAGGTTGAGGAGATTCACTGTCTGGGAGCGCCGCGCCGCCTGGCGGTGTTAGTGCGGGGCTTGGCCGCCCGGCAGCGCCTCCAACGCCGTGAGATTAAGGGCCCGCCTCGGGCAGCCGCTTTTGACGCTGAGGGCAAGCCCACGGCGGCGGCGCGGGGCTTCGCCAAGGGCCAGGGTGTCGAGGTGGAGGCGCTGGAGGTGCGCTCTGACGACAGGGGCGAATACGTTTACGCAGTGCTGACCGAGGAGGGCGCCGCGGCCGAGGAAGTGCTGGGTCAGGTGTGGGAGAGGGTGATCCGGCGGCTCTCCTTCCCCAAGGCCATGCGCTGGGGCGAGGGGACCATGCGTTTTGTGCGCCCCCTGCGCTGGCTGGTGGCCTTGGTTGAGGGCGAGGTGATGCCCCTTGAGATCAACGGGGTCCGCAGCGGCCGCCTGAGTCGGGGGCACCGCACTCTGGCCCCAGGACCGGCAGAGATTCCGCATCCCAGCCAGTACGTGGAGGCTTTGAGGGCAGCACGTGTGGTCGTGGACCAAGCGGAAAGGCTCCGCACAGTGCAGCAGCAAGCGTCCCGCTTGGCGGCCTCCTTGGGCGCGGAGCCCTATGGGCCTGACCGCTTGGCGGAGCAGGTGGCGTTCATGACCGAGCACCCGCACGGCTTCCTGGGCTCGTTTTCGGAGGAGTTCCTTTCGCTGCCGATGCCGGTGCTGGTGACTGCGATGCGAAAGCACCAGTGGTACTTCGCGCTCGTCAAGGAGGGGCGGTTGCTGCCTCACTTCATCGGGTTCCGCGACGGGGGCGAAGAGGCGCTGGACACAGTGCGTCATGGGAACGAACGGGCGCTCCGCGGCCGGCTGGCGGATGCCGCTTTCTTCTACGAAGAGGACCGCTCCAGGACGCTCATGGATCTTCTGCCCCAGTTGGAGCGCATTGCTTTTGCCGAGGGCCTGGGTTCAATGCTCGATAAGGCCCGGAGACTCGGGCGTCTGGCGGGGTGGGTTGCCGCATTGGCGAACCTTGGACCTGAGGTGCAGGAGGCTGCGAAGCAGGCTGCGTACCTCTGTAAGGCGGACCTGGCGAGTCGCATGGTGATCGAGTTTCCCTCCTTGCAGGGCGTGATGGGGGAGCACTACGCGCGCCTGTCAGGGGAGCCCGAGACGGTTGCAGTCGCCATCGGCGAGCACTACCGCCCGCTGTCGGCAGACGACGAACCGCCTCGGTCGGCTCTCGGAGCCGTGGTCGCCCTGGCCGACCGTGCTGACACCTTGTGTGCGTTCTCTGCCATCGGCCTGGTGCCGACGGGGTCAGAAGACCCCTACGGCCTCCGGCGGGCTGCTCTGGGGGTTGCGGCGATCGCGATGTCGGGGGTAGTGAGGTTGCGAGTGCGGGATCTGCTGGATTACGCGCTGCAGGTTCTCGAGCAGCAGAGCAGGCTGGCGCTTGACAGCGTTGCGCTGCCGCGTCAGGTGGGTGAACTGGTCCGCTCGCGCGCGGAGTTTCTGCTGGAGCAGCGCGGCTTCTCGCGGGACCTGGTCGCGGCCGCCCTGGGCGAGGAGTGGGACGACCTTTACCTGGCCCTCTGGCGGGCGAGTGCGCTCTCGGCCCTGCGGCCCAGCGGGCGGCTTGCGGAACTGGCCCTGGCGGCGACGCGCGTCGTCAACATCCTGCGGAGCGGAGAAGCGTGCGCGCTGGGAACGGTGTTGGAGAAGGCCGAGGTCTCTCCGGCCTTGTTCGTCTCCGACGCGGAGCGGGAGTTGCACGCGGTTTGCGGGGCTGTGGACACGGACCTGCTGGACTCGGACGAGCCGGACCGGGTATATCTGGCGCTCCGGCCCTTGGTGGCGCCGGTGCATCAGTTCTTTGACGATGTGCTGGTCATGGACCCGGAGATCGAGCGCCGGGTCAACCGGCTGGCGCTCTTGCGGCGCGTGGAGGCCCTTTTCGCCCATCTGGGGGACTTCTCGAAGGTTACTGCCTAGGCTGGCCGTGGGAGAATCGGGACGTTGGCGTGAGGCGAGTGGTGGGTATGATAGTCTGGCGGCAGCGGCACCGAAAGAGGGGTTGACGGGTGGTTGTCCGAGTCCTATGATGGCCGCCTTTCCGAACGAGGGAAGGCAGGGAGGACAGACGAAATGAGCCAAGTGGCCGACGACGTCATTTACTTGACGCCGGAGGGGCTGGAGAAGAAGAAGAAGGAACTGGACTACCTCCTCAAGGTGCGGCGGCCGCAGAGCCTGGAGCGGGTCCGTCAGGCCCAGGAGAAGAAGGAGTACGTGGACATGGAGGACGACGCCGACCTCGAGTTCCTGGAGTTCGAGGAGGCGAAGCGCGAGCAGGCGATGGTGGAGCTGCAGATCGAGGAGATACGCAAACTGTTGCTGGTTTGCGAGCTGATAGACGAATCGGTGCTGCCTCGCGGGGTCGCGGGGCTGGGATCTCGGGTGACGCTGTTCGACACGCAACTGAAGGAGCAGTGGACCTGCCAGATCGTCGCCGCCGTGGAGGCGGACGCCGACGAGAACAAGATATCGGTGGATTCGCCACTGGGAGAGGCGTTGATGGGCAAGCGCGGAGGAGACACCGTGGAGGTCAACGCGCCCGACGGCGTGCTGCGTTACAACGTGGTACGGGTCGTCAACCGACTGGGCGCAAAGCCCGGCAAGGAGCCCATTCCGCTGCCGCCGAAGGAGCCGGTGAAGCCTAAGGCGAAGGCTGCGAAACCGGCCTCGAGGTCAGCGAAGGGTCCGGAAGTGGCGGCGCGCAAGAGCGCCGCAAGGCCAACCGCCGGCGGCGCCGAGAAACCGCGGGGGAAGAAGCGTTAGCACCGTCGAGGACTCCTGAGGAGCGGGGTGGTCCTGACATGGGAGGCAGAGCCGTCTCCGGCCCTGCACCGGCGGTGTCCGTGGCTCTGCGACTAGCCGCGCTGGCGGGGCTGCTGGTTTTCCCTGGTGCGGTGGACGCCTGGCAGGAGGACATTGGGGGGGTACTAGGGCCGGCCTCGACGTGGGTGTCGCTGGCGCTATTGCTTGGCCTGTTGTTGTGGGCCTGGTACCGGGTTGGTGCCGAGTTGTCGAAGGCCGGCACGAGACTGCTTCGGTGGCTGATTGGGCCCTACGCCGTCGGCCTTTGCGTCTTGGTCATAGCCATAGAGATGTTACTGGGGCCGGGCGGTGAGGGGCTGATTTTCCTGTGCGCGTTGGCGGGTGGGCTCAGCGGCGCCGTGCGCGGCGTAGTGGCATTCGCGGGCACCGGCGCGAGGGTGTTCTGGTATCACCCCATGTCGCGCATTCTTTTCATCCTGGGGACAGGTGGGGCGTTTCTTTGGCGGCAGGCGCTCACCGGCAGCGTCGGCTGGCACAGCATGAACCCCGGCCGGGCGGACGTCTGGTGGCTCGGCGCCGGGACGGACCTGGCGATCGCGCTAATGGTGATGTGCGAGATGCTGGGGGCCCGGGCAGCGCGGGGCCCGATCTCGCATGGCGGCGAACCTGCTTGTCCTGCCGTGGTGCAGTGATGAGCCGCTTGGCGCGCTGAGTGCACTTGCGGGGCGCGCACGCGTCCCGTATGTTTCCCGGTGAGGAGCAGCAAGAGACAGCCAATGTACAAGCGGATACTGGTTGCCCTGGACGCGAGCGAAAGGGACGACGTGGTGCTGGAGCATATAGGCGACTTGGCACGCACGAGCGGCGCGGCGGTGGTGCTGCTGCGGGTGGCCTGCTACGACGCGCGGGAGCGGGACCAGATGCAGCGAGAGGTGAGCCGGGCGGAAAGGGCATTGCGACACGCCAGGGAGAGGCTGGCGGAGCGCTTCGGGGTAGAGGCCGAGGAGGCGCTCGTGCACGGAGAGCCGACGGAGGTCATCGTCGCGGAGTGTGTTTCGCGGGGATGCGACCTGGTGGCGATGGCGACACACGGTCACGGGGCGCTCTACGATTTCCTGCTAGGGTCGGTCGCCAACCAGGTGCGCCACCGGCTCGACGTACCGGTTCTGACCGTTCGGGTGCCTCTGGGCAAGCACAAGCAGCCGGGGGGCGCGGAGGAGTCCTGAAATGCGCACAGGGGCGTCCGGGCGGACGCCCCTGTGCTATGGAGGAGCGGGTGGGGGGGTCTTAGTTAGGGCACTACGGTGTAGTTGCCGGTGAGCCTGACGGGCACGCCGCCAGTCTCGATGGGGACTTCGATGA
>CAZGSV010000084.1:0-14550 GCA_964528605.1 uncultured Armatimonadia bacterium | reverse complement strand
GAGGCTTCCCTGGCGGCGCTTCGCGTCCGCGGCGCCTGCCTCAACCTTATCGTGCGTCGCGATGCAAACCTTGAGACCACCCGAGTGTCGCTCAACGGCGTTGCCCTGCCCCCCCTGGAAAACCGCGGGCTCCTGATCCCCTGGCGCCAGTTGAGCGGAACCCTAACCATAGAGATAGCCCAGCCCCCCGACCTACCCGAAGCCCTTTCTCCTCCGCCCTCCACACCGCCCTAGCGCCGCCCCCAGAGACCTGCACCGTAGCGGCTGACCCGCTACCCAGCCCCCCCTGCCTACTGGGTGCTACCTACTGTCTACTCTCCCTTCCCCTCCCCTACGGTTGCCACTCCCCCCCCAACATCTCATAAACCCGCCTGGGGGTGCGCGCGTCCGGGCCGTCCTCCCGCGGGGCGACCGCGAACATCCCCCAGTACTCCTCATTCGCGGTGGCATCCGGCGGCAGCGCGGGCAGCGGCATCCCACTGGCATCATGTACGCTCGGATCGCCCATCTTCCACCACTCGTCACAGAACTCCATCAGCGCCCCCCCCGCGCACGTCTCCAGGTTTCCCTCTATCTCGCGCCACAACCCCAGCGCCACCTGCGCCTGCGTTTCTTCATCTACCGTCTGATGCGTCGGCCGCGCATCGAAGGCGTCCGTCCCATACTCCGAGATCCAGAGCGGCTTGCCCGACCGCGTCTCAAAGTCCTGGAAGAGCGCGCTGAAACTCAGCCCACGGTAGACGTTGGCGCCCCACAGGTCCAGGTTGGGCATCTCCGCGTCCGTAGTCTGCAGCACCGGCGAACCTATGCTCGAGGTCTCCCCGTTCGCTGTGGTCACCGGATGGTGCGGCTCGCCCTCCTCCGCGTGTGCCACCGCCGCCATCTCGTCCAAGAGCGAGTACCAATATGAGGACTCACCCGCCCCCTGGTTCACCTCGTTCCCCACGCACCACATGAGCACCGCCGGGTGCTGCTCGAAGTCGCCCACATAGGCCCGAAACTCCTCCTTGAGCGCCTCCCGTTCCGCGGGCAGTGAGAAATCGTGCGCCGCCGGGTCCGCCGGAAAACCGCAGACGACCAGTAGCCCGTGTCTCCAGGCCGCGTCCAGCAACGGCCGGGTGACCTTGCTCCAAGTGCGGATGGTGTTGCAGTTCATCAAATGCAGCAACTCGAAATCGTCGTCGTACCAGCCCGATGTCGTGGGCCAACTCCAAGTGTCTGGCGACTGCCCGACCGGCACCGGCGAGTATCCCACTCCCCGAATCTGATAGCGCGCGCCGTCCACATACATGGCGCGCCCCTCGACGGTCACCCAACGCGGCCCCGGCTGCCCTCCGCAGCCGGCTACCCAACATGCCACTGCCAGCAACCCCAGCAGCCGCCCAATGCGCCATCCCTTATCCATGGTCTATCAGCCTCACCGGTCAGCATACCCGCAGCGCGCACCCGGCACAACGACTAACGCCCTCGCTTGCGCTGGGCGTTGACTCGCCATCGTGCGCCGCCTAGACTTGTTCCCTGCCCATTCGGCCCATAACTCTTCGCAGCGGGGGCCAGCCCAGTGAAAAGTGCCGGTCGCGTGCTCACCGTCGGCAGCGTCAACATGGACCTCGTCATTCGCGTTCCCCGCCTTCCCTTGTGGGGCGAATGTCTCATGGGCGAGGACTTCCAGACCATCCCCGGAGGCAAAGGCGCCAACCAGGCCCTCGGTGCCGCGAAGGCGGGCGCCCACTCTTCGCTGGTCGGGCGCGTGGGCGCGGACCTCTTCGGCGCCGAACTCCGCGCCGGCCTCGAGCGCGCCGGCGTTGACGTCTCCCACCTCAAGGCCGACCCCGAAGCCGCCAACGGCGTCGCCCTGATCATGCTCAAACCCGAAGGCGACAACTGCATCGTCATCGCCGGCGGCGCGAATATGCGCTGCACCGCCGTGGACGTCGAAGAGGCCTGCCCCCTCTTCGCGGCCGCCGCCATCCTGCTCATCCAACTGGAGATCACCCCCGCCGTCGTCAAGCGCACCCTGCAACTCGCCCGCGAGTGCGACCTGCCCGTCTTCCTCGACCCCGCACCCGCCCACAACTTCACCCCGGACCTAATGGAGGGCGTCCTCGTCGCCGCGCCTAACGAAACCGAAGCCCAAACCATCACAGG
Source organism: uncultured Armatimonadia bacterium (assembly GCA_964528605.1). Classification (GTDB taxonomy): domain Bacteria; phylum Armatimonadota; class Zipacnadia; order CAZGSV01; family CAZGSV01; genus CAZGSV01. The sequence continues at coordinate 12,402 of CAZGSV010000084.1, read as the reverse complement.
CATTGACTGCTCCACCCCCGAAGGCGCCGGCCAGGCCGCCACCCGTCTCGTCGAGATGGGCGCGCGCCACGGCATAGTGAAACTCGGCGAGCGCGGCCTGGTGTGGTCTGACGGGGAGCGCGTGCGGCGCTTGCCGGCGTTCCGCGTTGAGCCGGTGGACACCACCGCGGCCGGCGACGCTTTCGCCGCGGGCTTCGCGGTCGCCTTCGCCGAAGGGCAGCCGCTCGAACAGGCGCTCGTTTTCGCCAGCGCGGCCGGCGCCATCTCGGTCACCCGTATGGGCGCGCAGCCCTCGATGCCCACCCGCCAGGAGATACAGGACTTCCTCGCCTCGCGACCGGCGCCCTCCTTCAGCGCATGAGCGACGCCCTTATCGTCGTCGGGGGGGGACTGGCCGGCGCCGAGGCCGCCTGGCAGGCCGCCGAACGGGGCGCGGACGTAACGCTCTACGAGATGCGGCCGACGCGCACTACTCCCGCTCACCAGACCGACCTGCTGGCCGAACTCGTCTGCTCCAACTCGCTCAAGTCCGCCGCGCCGGACACCGCCTCCGGCCTGCTAAAGGAGGAAATGGACACGCTGGGCTCGCTCGTCCTGGGCTGCGCGCGGGAAACCGCCGTCCCCGCGGGCACCGCGCTCGCCGTGGACAGGGAGGCATTCGCCCGCCGCGTCACCGAGAGCATCTCCGCTCATCCTCGCATCACGCTCATGCGCGAAGAGGTGCGACGCCTGCCCGACTCTCTCGCCATCATCGCCACCGGCCCCCTCACCAGCGATGCTCTGGCCGCCGAACTCGCTCAGGTAACCGGGCGCAAGCACCTCTACTTCTTCGACGCGCTCTCGCCCACCTTCGCCGCCGACAGCCTCAACCTGGACGTCATCTTCGAGGGCAGCCGGCGCGACGAAGGCGAAGGTGACTATCTGAACTGCCCACTTACCGAAGAGCAATACGATCGCTTCTACCAAGCGCTCGTCACCGCCGAGCGAGTGCGCCTGCGCCCCTTTGAGGAAGGCGCGTATTTCGAAGCCTGCCTGCCCGTTGAAGAGATTGCCCGCCGCGGCCGGCTTTCCCTGGCCTTCGGGCCCATGCGTCCGGTCGGCCTGGTTGACCTCCGCACCGGCAAGCGGCCCTTCGCCGTGGTGCAACTGCGCCCCGAGAACCGCGAGCGCACCATGTTCAGCCCCGTCGGCTTCCAGACCTCGCTCATGTACCCAGAGCAAGAGCGCGTGTTCCGCCTCATCCCCGGCCTGGAGAACGCGCAGTTCCTCCGGCACGGGCAGATCCATCGGAACACCTATCTCAACGCGCCTGTCGTCCTGGACGAGTCTCTGCGCCTGCGCGCCCGGCCGCATCTCTTCTGCGCGGGCCAACTCGTCGGCGTCGAGGGCTACGTCGAGTCTTGCCTGACCGGGCTGCTCTGCGGCATCAACGCCGCTCGCACGCTCCAAGGTCACGAGCCGGTGCTGCCCCCCCCGGAGACGATGTCGGGGGCGCTGCTGCGCTACCTGCGTGAAACCTCGCCCAAGGACTTCCAGCCCATGAACGCGAACTACGGCCTGCTCCCTGCGCTCGAGACCGCAGACGGCAAGCCGCTCAAGGGCTCCAAGCAGGACCGCCGCCTCGCCCACCGCACCCGCTCGCTGGCGGCAATGCAGGCCTTCCTCGACTGCCTCGTGCCGTACTCAAGGCTTCAGCCTTGACAGCCCTCCTCCCCCGTAACTCAAGGCTTTAGCCTTCATGGCTGTGCTGTGGTCACCGCGCCGCCACCCCGTCAAACCTGAAGGTTTGAGTTACGGCGCCACCACCGTCGTAACCCAAAGCTCTAGCTGTGATGCTCCTGCTGCGCTCACCTCGCCTCGCCCCGGAACGCCCGCCTACGGGCCGCCGGGCCCGCCCGCGATGCGCCGGCTGCCGTCGGTCTGGTAGGATTGCCTCTAAAGGAGGACGTTATGCTCCAGTTCATCACGCCGCCCCTGACGCACCGAGCCGCCCTGGGAGCGTGCCTCCTGCTGTTGAGCGCTGCCTCGGCCCTCGCGGCCCCCCCGTTCCGCATTGACTGGCGCGAGGGGCCGGCGTACCCCGATCTGGTCAAAGGCGGCGCGCTCGGTGTCCTCGGCGGCTACGTCGTTTGCGCGGGCGGCATGAACTACCCCTGGCGCGAGTCGCCTGCCGCCTACGCGTTCGACCCCTGCGTGGGCCAGTGGCTGCCGCTGCGCGATATGCCAGAAGGTCGGGTCTACACCGCAGGCGTGAGCGTCGGCGACTCCTTCTTCGTCATCGGCGGGCGCTTCGACGGACAGACACGCGGCGACTGCTTCAAGATCTCATTCAGTCCCAATCGGTGGACATGGTCGCGCATCCCGAGCCTCAACGTGCCACGCGGCTGGGCCGGCGTCGCGACCGACGCCGACCTCATCCTGTGCATCGGCGGCAACCGCTTCGTCCCCGGCGAGCCGATGTGCTCGGAGCAGTCTACCGTGTCCACCGTCGAAGGCTTCCGCCTGACCGACCCGATCCGAGGCTGGTTCACGCTGCCCCCGCTTCCGGGCCATTCACGGGGCTGGCTCGCGACCGCCTACGCCCGGGGCCGCTTCTTCGTCTTCGGCGGCGTCTACCTCGAAGTAGCAGGCGACACCCGGAGCAACATCCGCGTGGCCGAAGCGTGCAGTCTCACTCCCGCGACGCAGGAGTGGTTCCGCCTTGCCGACCTACCCACGCCACTCAGCGGCGCCGCCGCAGTCACGTATCAGGACCGCTACATTATCATCCTCGGCGGCTGCGCTGGGCCGGCCAGAGAAGTGTTCGACTCCCGCCTGGGCCGCACCGTCGGCGAGTACAACGACGTCGTCTGGGTCTATGATCTGGAGACCGACACTTACGCGGCGCTCGATGAGCGCCTGCCGCACGGAGTCAATGACCTGCGCGCCGCCATCGCCGGCGATACCATCTACCTCCTCGGCGGCGAAAACGTTGACCAGGAAACCAGCAACACCACCAACCACTTTCAGATCGGTACCATTGTCCCTGTGACCTCGGGCGCGCCGGCGTCCGCGCCGAACGAGTGATGGGGGGTAACGGATACCATGCTTCGCTGTGTTGCCTCTGCAATTGCGATGGTGGCGTTCGGGGGGCTGCTGATGGCCGCACCGTCAGGTGACGCGGGGGCTGAGGCTCCGCTGCCGCTCGGCCACCCGCGCCTGTACTTCGCTCCCGAGGAACTTGCGCGCCTGCGCGACCTGCGCACTCAGCGCATGCACGCCCGCATCTGGGCCAACCTCGCCGAGTCCGCCGACTGGTGCCTCACCCAGACGCCGCGGACGGAGTGGATCGCCCCGGTCTCGCCCGACCCCATCTACCTCAACCTCTACGACCGCTTCTACGCCATGATGCACGACATGGCGGTGATGGAGCACCTCGCCTTCGCCTACGCCTACAGCGGTGAGGCGCGCTACTTCGAGGCCGCGCGCCGCTGGGCCTTGACCGGCTGCCGCGTGTGGAGCCGCGAGGCCGAAGGCGAGCCGGACGCCAACAAGGCCTACGCCGTCACCCGCCTGCTCAAGGGCCTCGCCGTTTCCTACGACCTGCTCTACAACGACCTGCCAGAGGCCGATCACAACGAAATCCGCGACACGCTGGTGAGCATCGGCCGCAAGTACTACGAGATGTACTCGCAGCACCCCGGAATGCTGGGCCCGGAGGCCAACAAGCATCACGCCAGCGTGGAAGCGGGATCGTTAGGCGTCGCCGCCCTCGCTCTCCTCGGTGAGGTGCCTGAGGCGCAAGACTGGCTCGACCTCATCGTCAAGGCGCACACTGACTACCTGCTCCCCAACGCGCTCACGCCCAGCGGCACGCAGGAACAGTCGTCCAACTACTGGGCCTCGACGATGCACTATCGCCTCTTCTTCATGGACGCGCTGCGCCGCGTCACCGGCCAAGACCTGTTCAAGGGCTGCGCCGAGTGCATGAGCGGCCGCATCGCCCTCGCCGCCGTCGCCGGCCCGCAGCCTCCGGGCTACAGCGAGGACAACCAGTCAATCCTCTTCGGGCCCTCTTACGGCCAACTCGACTACTGGTCCCCCGTGCTCCTTTACCTCGCCCGCGAATACCGCCGTCCGATCTACCAGCACCTCGCCCTCTGGGACGGCTCCCTGGGCGCCATCCAGAAGACGCGCTACCTCACGCCCAACGGCGAGCAACTGCTCTTCGAGATGGCCGGCTACGTCTACGCGTGGCACGACCCCACCGTCCCCGGCCGCATCCAGCGCGGGCTCCCTCGCTCCTTCGAGTTCCCGGAGGTCAACGAGGCCTACGCGCGCAGTTCCTATCGCGCCGGCGCGATCGTGGTCGCGGCCTCGCTCGGCGGGCTCATCGTCCACGCCGGCGGACGACCGGTCTACATAGGCCTGAGCGACTTGCCTCAGGAGTCCGGGCCCATCGAGAGGCTTGCCCTTCTCGACCAGGGCAACAGAACGACGATCAAGTGGATGCCGGCCTCCGCCTCGGCGCCCCTCCCGCAAGTCGTTGAACTCAGTAGGCCTCGCGCGCTCACCGTCACTCGGTGCGGCAACGCCGAACTCCGCTGGTGGTGCCAAGGTAAGCCGGAGCGCCAGGGCAACACGCTGACCTGGCCCAACGGCACCACCCTCCGCGTCACCAAGGGTGCCGTCACCTCGTTCGATCCGCAGGGCTACCAGAGCGAGAAGATCGTCGGCATGGGGAAACTCAAGTGCCTCGATCCCATGCCCCTCAAGCACCCCCTGGTGACTGCGCAACCAGACCAAGGCGAGATGATCATCGAAGTCCGGCTGTGACGCGGCGCGCTCGGCTCAGGTCGCCACTTTCCGCCTGTCGTGCTAGCCTTGCCCCGCTGTCCGGGCTCTTCCGGGCTGCTTGAGGAGCGGGACGATCGGTTTGAACGCCACACACCGCACACGCGATCGCGCGCTTGCGCTCGTGCTTCTGACATGCGCGGCGCTGTCCCTGACGGCTCCCGCCCTCGCCTCTCATCAACACTTCTCGGGAGGTTCGACCGTGAATATCGTGCCGTTCGGACAGATCACCAGGTGGGACCAGGAAGGCAAGGACTACGGCGTCGTATGGGAAGACGCCCGCGACCTCTTCCGGGTCGTGGTCGAATTCGCAAACGGCGGGCCCCCGCCCCCGCCCGCTTCCGTGCATCTCGAATACTGGCAGTCGCAGTGGCCCTACCGCCGCATCCCGCGCGACCAACCCTCCGGCGCAGGCTCCTCCGGATGGCAGGACCTCGGCGACTGGTTCCAAGGCGAATGGCGAACCGCCGACGCCAACTTGCAGGTCAACGGCGCGACCTGCACCTTCACCTTCAATCCGATCAATTCGACAGAGTACACCGATCTCGACGACCTCGCCGCCACCTATCGCACGACCCTCCAACTACGCCTGGTCGCTGACTCTCCACTGCCGGCAATCGAATCATTCGAGGCCTACACCGACGCCGTCTGGCAGCCGGTGATCGTCGAGATAGAGTGGGGCGGCGCCGCGCGAGACGAGCAAGTCTGGAACGGCCATCTGGAGACGTTCAACGGCGCGGTCGAGACCGTCGAGCCCCTTCCCGGGGGAGCGGTCTCCGTCGCGCCCGACAAGTCCTGGCGCTCCACAGTCCGCGGCAAGACCGACGGCGTCCGCGCCACCATCCTCTACGCCGAGACCAAGGCCTACAACTCCTTCGACGAGACCGTGGTCACCGTACGCGCCGCCCAAGAGACGTTCTCCTTCGGGGTCTCCGACCTGCTCAAGTGGGGTCACATCTTCGTTCCAGACTTCGGCGTCCTGGTCCGCAAGGCCGGCGACACCATCACCTATGCGCAGGCCGAGCAAGCCTGGCACCAGTCCAAGGGCAAAGACCTCTACTCTCGGGTCTTCGACGAGCCGGAGCAGACGTTCACGCGCGCCTGGAGCGACACTCCCGCCAAGGCTCCCCACTACATTCCCCTCAGTTTCGAAGGCGGCCGTCAACACTTCGGGCTCGACGAGCACGGCGCTATCTTCTGCAATCGCCGCTGGACGCAACACATTCCCGGCAGGGACACCGAACGCTGCCTGTGGGCCGGCGACCAGATTACCTACGACTTCGGCCTGCCCGAGGTTGACCCCGACAACCGCACCTTAGTGGACGGCTGCCTGCCTATCTCCGTCAGCACTTGGGAGCAGGACGGCGTCCGCTATCGCCAGACGGCCTTCGTCGTTCCTTTCGCGGGCGTCCCCAAATCCGGAGAGCGCATTCTGGCCGACGATACCCTGGTTCTGATGATGCGCTTCGAAATGGAGAACATCGCGCCCACGCCTGCGGAGGCAGGGCTTGACCTCCGCATCTCGGACGACGCCGGCGCCCAGCGCCTCGCCCTCGACAACGGTCTCGTCTTCGTCGCTGACACTGACCCTCGGAGGCTCCGCGCTGTGCTCAACGCTCCCGCCCCCGCCGCCGACTACAGCCTCGAGCTCTTAGGCCCCGACTGCATCGCCTACCGCGCCCGCCTCACCCCCGGCGACCGTTTCCGCACCCTCGAGGTCGTCATCCCTTACGTCACCTTCACCGACCCGCCAGACTGGGAGCAACTCCGCTCGCTCCGTTTCGAAGAGCAATTCGGGGCCGTGCGCGCATACTGGCGCGCCCGCGTGAGGTCCGGCGCCCAGATGCGCACCCCCGAGCCCATGATCAATGACTTCTACAACGCCCACGTCTCCCACCTGCTCATCAACACCGAGCGCGAAGTCGGCGGCAGCGACCGCTACCTGCCCAAGGTCGGCACCTTCGGCTACGGCGTCTACAGCAACGAGTCGTGCATGATGATCAGCGACCTCGACCGGCGCGGCTTCCACGAACTCGCCGAGCGCGCCCTCGAAACCTGGCTCCATTACCAAGGCACCGTCGGCCTCCCTGGGGATTTCTCCACCAGCGAGGGCCAGTTCTACGGCGCCGGCGGCTACGAGAGCGGCGGCTACAATCAGCACCATGGCTGGGTGCTCTGGTGCCTCGGGGAGCACTACTGGTACACGCGCGACGGCGCCTGGCTCCGCCGCGCGGCGCCTCACATCGTCGCGGGCTGCGACTGGATCATCAACGAGCGCCGCCGCACCATCGAGGAGGCGGAGCGCAATCCGCTCCGCGCCATCGAGCGCGGCCTGCTGCCTCCCGGCCGCCTCGAGGACATCGGCGACTGGCGCTGCTGGCTCTCCACCAACACCTATTCCTGGTGGGGCATGGACAGCGCCGCCCGCGCGCTCGACGCCGAAGGCCATCCCGAAGGGAAGCGCCTGCTCGCTGAAGCGGAAGCCTACCACCAGGACATCCTCGCCGCGTACACGGAGGCCATGCGCCGCTCGCCGGTGGTGCGCCTCCGCGACGGCTCCTGGATTCCCCACGTGCCGCCCGACGTTCACCGCCGCGGACGCTCCTTCGGCTGGATCACCGAAACTCTGGAAGGCGCCATCCACCTAGTCCGCTGCGGCGCCCTCCCCCCCCGCGACCGCCTCGCCACCTGGATCATCAGGGATTTCGAGGACAACCTCTACCTCTCCGAGCAATACGGCTACAACCTGACCAGCGAGGAGTTCGAGCGCTACTGGTTCAGCCGCGGCGGCATCTCGATGCAGGCCAACCTCCTGTCCAATCCCATCCCCTACCTCCTCCGCGACGAGCCCAAGCACTTCCTCCGCGCCTACTTCAACGCCTTCGCTGTGAGTTACTTCCCCGACACCCGCATGATGACCGAGCACGCGCTCCCCAACATCGGCGACTGGCGCGGCGACCACTACAAGTCCTCCGACGAAGCCAACTCCACTTACTGGCTGCGCCTCATGTTCGTCGAGGAACGGGGCGACGAACTCTGGCTCGGGGCTGCCATCCCGCGCTACTGGCTTGTTGACGGGCAGAACATCGGCATCGAGAACGCGTCCACTTACTTTGGGCCGATGTCGGTGGCGCTCGAATCCCGCGTCGGTAGCGGCACCATCGTCATGCGCATCGAGCCTCCGCACCGTAATCCGCCTCGGGTGATTCGCGCGCGCTTCCGTCACCCCGATGGCCGTCGCATCGCGCGCGTGGAAGTGAACGGCGCGCCCTACGCCGACTTCGACCCGGAGAAAGAGTGGGTCACGCTGGCCGACTGCACGACTCCGACCCAGATAATCGCTCACTTCGACTAGGCTGCCAGAGCGCACGGGCAGGTGGCCCGCGGCCCGACGTGATACAATCTCCCCTCTGCCTTCGGGTTTGAGAAGGGGGGCCTGACAGATGGAACATAAGGCGGTTGCTGTGGAAGTAGGAGCGGGGCGAAGGATCGCAGTCATCGGTGTCTTCCTAATCACGCTTCTCGTGTGCGGCGCAATCTTCGCCGGTCCCGCGCAAGCCTGGAAACCGAAAACCCACATCTACATCGCCAACGTTATCAGGGCCGACGCCCAGGACGGGAAGGTATGGATTCCGCCCTTCGGCGAGTTCTCCATTAGCCCTGGGGCGCAGATGGCGGTCAACGCCGCCTCGAACTTCCGCGCCGGCGCCGTAGGTCCCGACGGGTTCCCGGATATGTGGACCGGGCAGGCGTACATTCACCCCAACACCGATCCTTGGCTCCGCCACCTGTGGAATTCGGCCGAGCGCGACAATTACGCGGACGCCTGGGGCTTCACCTACGGCTATCTGGTTCACTGCGCGGGCGACGTATTTGCTCACGACTGGGTTAACTACTACGCGGGGAGGGCATTCCCGAGTATGAGCGAGGTGGCGAGCGACCCCACGTTGCTGGGGGTCATCGCGCGCCACTTGGCAATCGAGACCACGCTCGACAGACGCGTCAGCGTGAGCGACCCGACCATCTCGATCCCCTACAACTTCGTCCTGAACAGGATGGTGCTGGATCCGGGGGCGCAGCAGGCCGGGATGAACCCGCTCATCCAGCGCTACGCGTCGCTCTACTGGGAGAAGTACGCGTCTCGCAACGACACGGTGCCAGTCCTTGATATCCCGACGTACAACGCCGAGTGGTTCCGGGACCTGGGGGCGGACTTGTCCTATTGGGTCATCGCCAATGAGACGGCGATGAAGCAGGCGGTGGAACAGGACCAGGGGATGGTCGGCGCCCTCACCAGCAATCTGGGCGAATGGGCGTTCCTGTACATCCTCGACATGGAGGGCGCGCCCTCCGGCACGACCGCAGTGGCCAGCGCCATCATCGGCCTGAGTAGCGCCATCAAGTCGGCCCTGGAGGCTATTGGCCTGAGTGCGCTCATAGACAACATCCGGGACACGTTCGTGGACTGGATGCTGCAAACGACGATGGGGATGAACGCGCAGCAGTTCAATGATTACCTCTACGGCGAAGCCAACGCCACGCTGTTTCCGAACAACCTGAACGAGATTCTCAACGAGATCGGCACCATCCCACCCGAATCCCAGTGGGTCCACGACAACACGGACCACGCCAGATTCCAGCAGTTCATCACCGGCATCAACGGAGCGCTCTACAACTCCGTGATCATGGGCAAGATTGCCCTCCTGTGGCCGAGTGAAGTGGACCGCCTGACCCGCTCGCAGTACTACGCCACCACGGGCTTCAAGAACCCGCTGCTGGGCTGCATCCGCGGGATAGACTTCAGCAGTCAGTGGCTGCCGGGCTCGGGCTACGGCGGCTTTCTGGGTTACCAGCAGGCGAGCGATTTCCCGACCTTCACCTACATCTTCAAGCCCTACCCACCTCTCAACCGTACCGACGGCACGCTGTGGGTGCGCCAGGGCACCGTGCTGCCGGCCGTGCTGGAGGTGACGATCACCGCGCCGGACGGCAGCGGCGCATACGGGGGGAAGCGCGAGGGCCCGCCGCTCTTCTACCGCAAGGCGAGCGATAGGACCGGTCCCTGGCAAAGCACTGGAGGCATCATTGATCAGGGGTACATGACCACTCCCGAACTGTCGCTCGAGTACGGCACGGAGTATGTCCTCCGCGCCGTCAACGGCCGGCTTAACTTCCCAGGTCCCTCTTCGGTGACCTGCAACACTCCGGTTGACCTGCTCCGTAAGCGATTGGCGTTCCAGGCGACCGCCTCCGTCCCCTTCGACCCGTCCGCCTACGGTTCGCTTATCGCCCCGTTCACGCCTGGCGAAGTCTGGCTCTGGGGCCAAGTAGAAGCGCCGGAGCAGATGCTTGCCGTAGAGGGCAACTCCATCGGGCTGCCCAGCGCCTTCCCTCTCAAGTTGCCCGGTTGCCGGATTCGGATGGATGGGACATACGGCCCCCTGGTCGCTGGGATGACGGGCGTTATGATTGTTGATCCTCGCGACCAGTCAATCGCTCCCGCGACGCCGGTGCAGATTGACTTCACCACTGACATGGACGGCAACGCTCGCTGGGGCTGCAAGAACCTGGAGGAGGCAATGCGCGGCCCGGACGAAGTCAGCGTCAAGGTCGGGAGGCATCCCGGTGTGTTGAGCGTCCGCGCCCTGCTCAATGTGTCGGACGCTTCCCTAGCGGGGGCTAGGGTGGCGGAGGGCTACCGCCGCGTACAAGTCGCCCTGAAGGCTCTGCCCGCCAACCAAAGCGCGGCCGACATACAGGCCCTCTCGCGGACGCTCGCCAATCTGCCGCAGACCATCGGCACGCCGGCGACCGCCGAGGGGAACTTGCGTGCGGCCATTGCCGCGGTTGCGGACGCGCAGGTGAGGCAGAACCTGCAGCAGTCCTTTGATTCCGGCCTGGCGGAATTCCCGATGATGGTGGAGAGAGGCCTGGTTCCGGTGGCAGGCTCCGCGTATATCGTGCAGCCGGACGTCAGCGGACCAGACAGCAGCGCCGTCCCGCCCAGTTTCAGCGCAGCCCCACTGGGGCCTGCGCCAACGGAGCCCACGGCTCCGCCGGGCGGGACGACTCCACCGTCCCAACCCACCTTGCCGCCGGGGGGCGTCACCCCGCCCACGCTGCCCCCGGTCCGGCCGCCGGTGCTGCTGGGGCCGTTCGGCGGTGAGCAGACGCTCGGCGCCAGCAGCCCGTTGCAGTTCACCCTCAACAGCGCCGAGTACACCGTGGCGACGGTTCGCACCGGGAACTCGGTCGTCTTCCCCCTCGCCGAGGAGAAACTGCTGGTGGTTCACTTCACCCTCCGCAACCCACTCTCCGAGCAAACCTGGGTGTCCTGGCCCACTGTCGCCTTCACGGCGGTGGACGCGATGGGAATGAACCGGGAGTACTGCGAGGACATCCTTAACGAGCAGACGGGCGAGAGCGTTGATGCCTCGCTGCTGCCGAACCAGACGATTGACGCCTACACGGTGATTACAATGCCGGCGCGCGGCCCGGCTCTCACGCTGCTGGTGCGCGCCGCCGACGGCGCTCCCCTGGAGTTCTCGCTGGCGAACGCCGTGACCCCGCTCGGGCCTCCCCTCGCCGATCCTGCCGACACGACGGGGGTGACTGCCCTCTCCGAAGTGCCGGCCCAGATGGGCCTCACCTACTCCTTGGGCAACTTCGCCGTCACCGTGGACAAAGCCGAGTACACGGGGGACGCCATTCAGGGCCAACCCCCGCAGGAAGGGACGCGCTTCCTGGTCTTCACGCTGCGACTGAAGAATCAGACCCCGGCGGACCAGCCTCTGTCCTGGGGGTCCTTCGGCTTCTCCCTGCGCGGGCCCCAGGGCGACGAGATCCCCTGGAACGAATACCTGCTCGCGCCGGAGCGCGACGAGGCGATAGAGATAATGGCCGCGCCCGGCAAGGAGACCACCGTGCGCGTCTACTTCGAGGTGCCCGCCGGAATGCAGCCACAGGCTCTCTTCGTCCGTCAAGGTCAGCAGGGCCGTGCGTTCCTAGTGGAGGTGCCCGCCGCGCCCTAGGTCCCCACCCCCGGTCGCCTGGGGCGACCTGCCGAGTCGCCCGGTGTTGCGTAGCAGCGGCATTCCTGCCTGCCCGCCGCAGGAGGGGTGCGATTCTTACGGGCCGGATCCTATTCGGCCCGTTTTCCCTGGGGGCTCGTCTACGGCACCTGGGCGGCGGAAGCAGGCAGGTCACTGCATCTGCTACCATAACGCCCAACCAACCCTCACGGATGCGATAGATGACAAGAGCCGTCCTCCTGATCTGCGCCCTGGTGCTCTCTGCCGCGCCGTCCTTAGGCGGAGACCAGATCCCGGTGATCCCATTCAAACCCGATCCGCCGATTGCCATTGACGGCTCCCTGCAAGACTGGGCCGAGGTGCCCGGCGCCATCACTGTCCGCGGCGCGGAGCACGCCACCTACGGCGCCGGCAACTGGACCGGCGACGACGACCTCAGCGGCCTCATCCACCTCGCCTGGCGCTACGAAGGCCTCTACCTCGGTGTGGAGGTCACCGACGACGTGGTCACGCAAACCCAGCGCGGCCTTCCCATGTT